>NZ_WIAE01000030.1:0-5890 GCF_009828605.1 Arthrobacter zhaoguopingii
GGTGGTGGGTGGTTAAAGGGGTGCAGGCCCCACCGGTGGTGGGGCCTGCATTTTAAGGGTGGTCCGGCGGTGTCCTACTCTCCCACACTCTCTCGGGTGCAGTACCATCGGCGCTGTGGGTCTTAGCTTCCGGGTTCGGAATGGGACCGGGCGTTTCCCCCACGCTATGACCGCCGTAACTCGTTGTACCGTTCCCCGGTGTTCCCGGTGCCTGGCCTGTGCCCCTGGTGTGGGGGTGGGGTGGCTGGGTGTCCTGGGGTGGTAAGCCTGTTACGTCTTGCCTGTGCTGGACGTGTATTCAGTTGTGGTGGTGCCCCCGTGGTGTCCGCCTCCGGGGTTGTGCCCTGGTGGTGGCTGGGGGGGTGGTTCCTGTTGTTGGTTGGGAACCGCATAGTGGACGCGTAGCATTCGATCTTTGCACCTCCGCGTGAAGTGGAACGGGGTTTGAAGTCCCTTGTTCCTGCGGTGGTGGTGTGGTGTAAGTTATCGGCTTATTAGTACCGGTCAGCTTCGCAGGTCGTTGGTCCCTGCTTCCACATCCGGCCTATCAACCCAGTGGTCTGGCTGGGGGCCTCTCACACGGTTAGGTGTATGGAAATCTCATCTTGAAGCGGGCTTCCCGCTTAGATGCTTTCAGCGGTTATCCCATCCGAACGTAGCTAATCAGCGGTGCACTTGGCAGTACAACTGACACACCAGAGGTTCGTCCGTCCCGGTCCTCTCGTACTAAGGACAGCCCTTCTCAAATTTCCTGCGCGCGCAGCGGATAGGGACCGAACTGTCTCACGACGTTCTAAACCCAGCTCGCGTACCGCTTTAATGGGCGAACAGCCCAACCCTTGGGACCTACTCCAGCCCCAGGATGCGACGAGCCGACATCGAGGTGCCAAACCATGCCGTCGATATGGACTCTTGGGCAAGATCAGCCTGTTATCCCCGAGGTACCTTTTATCCGTTGAGCGACGGCCATTCCACAATGTGCCGCCGGATCACTAGTCCCGACTTTCGTCCCTGCTTGAGATGTCTCTCTCACAGTCAAGCTCCCTTGTGCACTTACACTCGCCACCTGATTGCCAACCAGGCTGAGGGAACCTTTGGGCGCCTCCGTTACTTTTTAGGAGGCAACCGCCCCAGTTAAACTACCCATCAGGCACTGTCCCTGACCCGGATTACGGGCCGAAGTTAGATATCCAGAGTGACCAGAGTGGTATTTCAACGATGACTCCACCCGAACTGGCGTCCGGGTCTCACAGTCTCCCACCTATCCTACACAAGCCACACCGAACACCAATACCAAACTATAGTGAAGGTCTCGGGGTCTTTCCGTCCTGCTGCGCGTAACGAGCATCTTTACTCGTACTGCAATTTCGCCGAGTTTATGGTTGAGACAGCGGGGAAGTCGTTACTCCATTCGTGCAGGTCGGAACTTACCCGACAAGGAATTTCGCTACCTTAGGATGGTTATAGTTACCACCGCCGTTTACTGGGGCTTAAATTCCCAGCTTCGCACCGCGCAAGCGCGGAACTAACCGGTCCTCTTAACCTTCCAGCACCGGGCAGGAGTCAGTCCGTATACATCGTCTTGCGACTTCGCACGGACCTGTGTTTTTAGTAAACAGTCGCTTCCCCCTGGTCTCTGCGGCCCCGATCCGCTCAGGCAAGCAAGTCGCCGTCACGGTTGGGGCCCCCCTTCTCCCGAAGTTACGGGGGCATTTTGCCGAGTTCCTTAACCATAATTCTCTCGATCGCCTTAGTATTCTCTACCTGATCACCTGTGTCGGTTTGGGGTACGGGCGGCTAAAACCTCGCGCCGATGCTTTTCTCGGCAGCATAGGATCACCAAATTCCCCCATACGGGGGTCCCATCAGATCTCAGGCGCGTGATTGAACACAAGGACGCGGATTTGCCTACGTCCTGCCCTACATCCTTAGACCGGGACAACCATCGCCCGGCTTGGCTACCTTCCTGCGTCACACCTGTTAATACGCTTACCTCCCAGGCTCAGGTCCCGCGCTCCACCAAAACCCTTCCACCACAAGGGCGGTCGGGCAGGTTTCGGGCGGTTAGTGTCCCCTGTTCGGTATGGGCGGTTTTTCGCCGGTACGGGAATATCAACCCGTTGTCCATCGACTACGCCTGTCGGCCTCGCCTTAGGTCCCGACTTACCCAGGGCAGATTAGCTTGACCCTGGAACCCTTGATCATCCGGCGGACGGGTTTCTCACCCGTCTTTCGCTACTCATGCCTGCATTCTCACTCGTGTGGGCTCCACCGCTGGTTTCCACCGCGGCTTCACTGCCCACACGACGCTCCCCTACCCATCCACACGCCTGAACTCAGGGGAACGAATCCCCGGCTTGGCTGATATGTGAATGCCACAACTTCGGCGGTGTACTTGAGCCCCGCTACATTGTCGGCGCGGAATCACTTGACCAGTGAGCTATTACGCACTCTTTCAAGGGTGGCTGCTTCTAAGCCAACCTCCTGGTTGTCTGGGCAACTCCACATCCTTTCCCACTTAGCACACGCTTAGGGGCCTTAGTTGGTGGTCTGGGCTGTTTCCCTCTCGACTATGAAGCTTATCCCCCACAGTCTCACTGCTGCGCTCTGACTTACCGGCATTCGGAGTTTGGCTGACGTCAGTAACCTTGTAGGGCCCATTAGCCATCCAGTAGCTCTACCTCCGGTAAGAAACACGCAACGCTGCACCTAAATGCATTTCGGGGAGAACCAGCTATCACGAAGTTTGATTGGCCTTTCACCCCTACCCACAGCTCATCCCCTCCATTTTCAACTGAAGTGGGTTCGGTCCTCCACGACGTCTTACCGTCGCTTCAACCTGGCCATGGGTAGATCACTTCGCTTCGGGTCTAGATCACGCCACTACGGTCGCCCTGTTCAGACTCGCTTTCGCTACGGCTTCCCCACACGGGTTAACCTCGCGACGTAACACTAACTCGCAGGCTCATTCTTCAAAAGGCACGCCGTCACAGCACCGTGATAAATCACGCACTGCTCCGACGGTTTGTAGGCACACGGTTTCAGGTACTGTTTCACTCCCCTCCCGGGGTACTTTTCACCTTTCCCTCACGGTACTGGTCCGCTATCGGTCATCAGGGAGTATTTAGGCTTACCAGGTGGTCCTGGCGGATTCGCACGGGATTTCTCGGGCCCCGTACTACTTGGGATACTCTCCAAACGGCAGCACGCATTACGGTTACGGGACTTACACCCTCTCCGGCCGGGCTTTCAAACCCGTTCACCTATACGCCTGCACACATTTCACCAGTCCGGCAGAACTGATACGGAAAGTCCCGCAACCCCAGTGATGCAACGCCCGCCGGCTATCACACACCACTGGTTTAGCCTCTTCCGCGTTCGCTCGCCACTACTAACGGAATCACTGTTGTTTTCTCTTCCTGTGGGTACTGAGATGTTTCACTTCCCCACGTTCCCTCCACGCACCCTATGTGTTCAGGTACGGGTCACCGGATCACGCACAAGGCGCCCCCGGCGGGGTTTCCCCATTCGGACATCCTGGGATCACCGTTCGGTTATCAACTCCCCCAGGCTTATCGCAGATTCCCACGTCCTTCTTCGGCTCCTGATGCCAAGGCATCCACCGTGTGCCCTTAAAAACTTGACCACAAAAGATCAAAAAACATATCGAGAAAACCAGGCCCGGACAGAATCCGGAACCAGGTCTATCTAAGAAATTGCTTCTTTTTAAGATGCTCGCGTCCACTATGCAGTTCTCAACCAACAACCCCATCACACCCACCCCCCGCACCCCCAAGGGACACGACGACGCGGCATGCGCGGGAAAACCAGAAACAACACACCCCACCCCCCGCACCCGCCCGCCGGCACCCCACCAGGGGACACCACGGACAACCACGAGAAACAGGGCCCTGTTATCTCAGGACCCAACAGTGTGCCAAACGCTTCCATCCCCTCCACCGCCCACCGGCGTTCCAGACGCACCGGCCACCCGCACCGCACCCCCAAAGGGACACCGGCAGGACACCAGGGCGCCGTACTAGCGGCAACCGGGAAAAGAACCCAAACTATTCGTTGATATTCCACCCATGAGCACCCACCGCGGAACAAACGCCCGCGCTATGGGCTCTCCTTGCAGGCACCACACCCAACACTCTGGTTGGGCCGGCACCCGAAGGCGCTCCTTAGAAAGGAGGTGATCCAGCCGCACCTTCCGGTACGGCTACCTTGTTACGACTTAGTCCCAATCGCCGGTCCCACCTTCGACGGCTCCCTCCCACAAGGGGTTAGGCCACCGGCTTCGGGTGTTACCAACTTTCGTGACTTGACGGGCGGTGTGTACAAGGCCCGGGAACGTATTCACCGCAGCGTTGCTGATCTGCGATTACTAGCGACTCCAACTTCATGAGGTCGAGTTGCAGACCTCAATCCGAACTGAGACCGGCTTTTTGGGATTAGCTCCACCTCACAGTATCGCAACCCTTTGTACCGGCCATTGTAGCATGCGTGAAGCCCAAGACATAAGGGGCATGATGATTTGACGTCGTCCCCACCTTCCTCCGAGTTGACCCCGGCAGTCTCCCATGAGTCCCCGGCATAACCCGCTGGCAACATGGAACGAGGGTTGCGCTCGTTGCGGGACTTAACCCAACATCTCACGACACGAGCTGACGACAACCATGCACCACCTGTAAACCGGCCACAAGTGGCTGACACATCTCTGCGCCATTCCGGTTCATGTCAAGCCTTGGTAAGGTTCTTCGCGTTGCATCGAATTAATCCGCATGCTCCGCCGCTTGTGCGGGCCCCCGTCAATTCCTTTGAGTTTTAGCCTTGCGGCCGTACTCCCCAGGCGGGGCACTTAATGCGTTAGCTACGGCGCGGAAAACGTGGAATGTCCCCCACACCTAGTGCCCAACGTTTACGGCATGGACTACCAGGGTATCTAATCCTGTTCGCTCCCCATGCTTTCGCTCCTCAGCGTCAGTTACAGCCCAGAGACCTGCCTTCGCCATCGGTGTTCCTCCTGATATCTGCGCATTTCACCGCTACACCAGGAATTCCAGTCTCCCCTACTGCACTCTAGTCTGCCCGTACCCACCGCAGATCCGGAGTTAAGCCCCGGACTTTCACGGCAGACGCGACAAACCGCCTACGAGCTCTTTACGCCCAATAATTCCGGATAACGCTTGCGCCCTACGTATTACCGCGGCTGCTGGCACGTAGTTAGCCGGCGCTTCTTCTGCAGGTACCGTCACTTTCGCTTCTTCCCTACTGAAAGAGGTTTACAACCCGAAGGCCTTCATCCCTCACGCGGCGTCGCTGCATCAGGCTTGCGCCCATTGTGCAATATTCCCCACTGCTGCCTCCCGTAGGAGTCTGGGCCGTGTCTCAGTCCCAGTGTGGCCGGTCACCCTCTCAGGCCGGCTACCCGTCGTCGCCTTGGTGGGCCATTACCCCGCCAACAAGCTGATAGGCCGCGAGTCCATCCAAAACCGCAATAAAGCTTTCCACCACCAGGCCATGCGGCCGGCAGTCATATCCGGTATTAGACCCGGTTTCCCAGGCTTATCCCAGAGTCAAGGGCAGGTTACTCACGTGTTACTCACCCGTTCGCCACTAATCCCCGGTGCAAGCACCGGATCATCGTTCGACTTGCATGTGTTAAGCACGCCGCCAGCGTTCATCCTGAGCCAGGATCAAACTCTCCGTAAATGCATTACAGACACAACACAAGCCCCCGGGAAAACGGGAACCCCTGCTGCACAAAATTCGAAACCAGCCAAAAAAACCAGCCCACCACACGGGGTGCGGCAGACCAGCCAATTCAACCAATCAAAAAACAATCGGTATCAACAAACTTGGCACACTATTGAGTTCTCAAACAACA
>NZ_WIAE01000002.1:0-478061 GCF_009828605.1 Arthrobacter zhaoguopingii
CGAGCAGGGCGAACCCGGTCCAGGCCGCCCCCATGGCCAGGGTGAGCAGGGCGAACACCGAGACATAAAAGCGCCGGCGCCGGGTCAGCAGCCCCTCCTTCCGGACCTGCTTCAGCAGAACCGAATACGACGCAACCACGTCATTAGGCTTGGCGATCCGGACTTTGCGCTTCACCGGTACTGCGATGGTTTCACTCATGGGCTGATCCTCAGGAAGTTTCTCGACATACATCTGCCCGGGCGTGGAACCGGCGCCCGGTGAAAGCGGTGTTCCCCCTGCGCGGGCCGGGGCCTGTGCAGGGGGAACACCTCACGGTGGAGCTTAGGAGTTGGTGTAGTGCTCGCGGCTGCCGGACTTGGCCAGGCCGCGGGAGACCATGTAACCGATGGTCAGGAAGGTGATGAGCTTCATGGCGTCGAGGGCGTTGAACACGTCTTCGCCTTCTCCGCCGTCGCCTACAACCAGTGCGGTGAGGGCGGTGGCGAGCACGATGGCGATGTAGGCGAAGAACTCGGTGGTCTTCGTCGAAGCCTTCGTCTCGGTCGAGCGGCGGTCAGCGACCGCCAGGTTGCCGTTGTGGGTGTCGGCGGGGTGGCTGTAACCGTTGTTGTTGTTGTTCGACATGGTAAATCTCCTTTTGGAAGTGTGAAGGGTGAGACCGGTGACGGATCCTTTGGCCCGGACTGAGCGGGATCCGTATCGAGGTAGGGAGCGCGGTGGCCGCGGTCTGCTCCACAGCGTTGCTCTACACCGTAGACTCTACGGTGTAGATTGGAAGATAGCAAGTCGGCTTACTAGATGGTGGATGATTATGGTTTCAGTGAACCGGCACGACGGCCCTGTCCCGGACGACGCGCCTAGAGGTGCTCCCGTTCCGGGAGCGGGCGTCGGGGGAAAGCGGCGAAGCCCGTTGAACAGCCGAATCGTGCTGCAGGCTGCGCTCGAGCTGGTCGATGTGGAGGGTCTGGAGGCCCTGTCGATGCGCCGGCTCGGGCACAAGCTCGACAGAGACCCGATGGCGCTCTACCGGTACGCGGCCAACCGAGACGCGTTGCTGGATGGTTTGACCGAGCTGCTGCTGGATCAATGGGTGATCTCTGAGGCCGAAGACACAGATGCGGCCTGGCAGGATCAGCTGCGAAGGGCCGCCCACCGTTTTCGCTCCCTGGTGCTGGAGCACCCCCACGTTGTGCCGCTCCTGGTGACTCGCCCGTTGTCCACTCCTCTGGGGCTGCGGCCGCTGGGGGCGTTGCGTCCCCTCGAGCAGCTCCTCGCTGTTTTCACCCGGGCCGGCTTTGGACCCTCCGGTGCCCTCCATGCCTACCGTGCCTACTACGGTTTCCTTCTCGGACACGTGATCAATGAGCTCGAGGAGTTCGTCGTCAATCCCGACGAGGACGACACCGGGCTGCGGCTGGGCCTGCACCGTCTGCCCGAACAGGACTTCCCTTACCTGCGACGCCTCGGCTCCCAGTTGCTGGACTACGACGGCGAAGTCGAACTCGACCAGGGCATCACCATCGTCCTGAGTGGCCTCCAATCACAACTCGAGAGCCCGGCGCACGCCCCCGATAAAACCTCCGGCTTCTGAGCCGGCGTTCATTCGCCGACGGTGCCGTGCTGCGGGAAGAAGCTCGGGAAAAAACCAGCCCGCTGTTCCATCCATGCCGCCGGCGGCGACGAATACCGCTTCGGGAGAAGTCCTCCAAGACCGTTGCGCAAGTTTCCGGTCCGACGGGACCGGTCCCACTGCGCCTGGCCCGTGGCCGGTGCTCCGCTGTCAACCGTTAGAGTCAGGTGTCCTGTGAGCGCTGAAGATTTGAACCGCCTGAAGGTCGCCGCCGCCTACAGGGAGGCGGCCGAATTCGAACTGGACCACACGGTGCTGACTCTTCAGGAGGCCGTCGCCACGGCCCTGCGCCATGGTGAGGACCCCGAACTGATCGCCGAACTCACGGACCTGTCACCCTCTGAGGTGCTCAAGCTGCGTGGCGGGCCCGAGGGTGAGGACGCCACCGGCAACTATCTGCTCAGCGACCTGCATTCAGCCCGAATCCAGGCCTCCGGGACTCTGCCCACCTGATCTCACCGCCGGTGCCCCATACTGCGGTACAGCCACCGGGTGTTGCCACAACGCAACCATCTGGACGTGAGGGCCGATCCGGTGCGGAATTCCTCAAGCGTCTCCGGCCACCTCTCCACAGGCGCCAACGCACAACATGAGGGCGCAGGTGCGCTACAGCGACCCGTCAAGCACGCAGCTGGCGTGGGAAAATGGGCACCGCCGGGGCATCGGGTGGGCGTGACGGGGTGCACGCCAACCTAGCGGTTTCGGTACCTATCCGGCCTGGCGGGGCAGTTCGCCGGTGCCGGTGAGATGTTCGGCAATTTTGACGAGCTTGATATTCGAGCGTGAACTGGAGTGTCCGAGCAGGATGAAGGCCTGCGCTGCGGTGATTTTGTAGCGTTCCATCAGGATGCCTTTGGCCTGCCCGATGAGGTCCCGGCTGGCCAGAGCATCGTGCATCTGGGCCATTTTCTGGCTCTCCGCGAACGCCACTGCGGCGTGTGCGGCGACCAGCAGCCCGATCTCCTCGGAATCCGTACCGAACGCGTGGGCACTGCGGCTGTAAAGGTTCAGCGCACCGAGGTTGTCACCTTCGACGAACAGCTGGAAAGCGAGCATGCTCGCCGCACCGAGTGCCGCGGCGCCCGGGGCGAAGCGGGGCCAGCGGTCTTCGGTGGCCATGTCGGGGACACCGACGGTGCGGTGTTCGAACACCGCAGACAGGCAGGGTCCCTGGCCGGTTTCGGCCTGGAGCGCATCGACCCGTTCGGGAAGGTCATCCGAAGGGGCGTGGGACTGCACGGCCTCCCGCCCGGTGACGACGGTGATGGAGGCCTCCTCCGCACCAGGCACGAGGTCGATGGCTGCCTTCACCATGTGCCGGAGGATCGATTCTTCATCTTTTTCGGCTTGCAGGGAACGCGCGAGGTCGCTCATCTGCTCAGCGATGTCCTCCAAAGATGCACTGCTCAGGTCCCCCTGACCGTGCCCGGGGGCTGCCGCGCTGTTATCTACCATCAACCCATTATCCCCGGAATCCGCCTCAACCGACCGGGGACCGATGCCGCGGCTCCTCGGTGCTGGGTGACCCCGGTTCGCGCATCGCTGGCGCTGAAACCGGGGTTACCCACCTTATCTGCGGGAGGTAAGAACGTGGTGTTCCGCGGCAGCAATGCAACGCCCAGATCAACGGCTGAGGAAGGACTGCGCCGACGGGACTCTCCCTTGAGTGAGCTGTCGCGATTTTACTGTCCGATTCTCGGCACGCTCCGGCGCAGCTGCTTGGTCGGTCTCCTGGTTCACTCAGGCTTTATGCTCGCCGCGGTCCTGGCGTCGTTCGGCCTCTCCGGATTTCTCATCCCGGTCGTCGAGCTCCCGTCGCAACTCTTCATTTCGCCCTTCGGTTTCCGGGTCGAGCGATCCGTCCTCGACATACTCGGCGTCCATCTGGCGGTGCACTTTGCTGTTGAGCACACTCACCTCGTCGGCCGGAAGGCCGTCCAGATCCGCAGGAAAATCCTCGCTCGGGTCGAGTTTGCTGTCGCCGTTCATTGTTGCCTTTCCTCGAGGATTGTCGTGCTCCTGAGCATACTGCGTGCCCCCTGCGGGCAGAGCCCACACAAACCCATATGAAGAAGACCGATGCGTCCGCCACGAAAAAGCAATCAAGCCTCCCGTTCACGCCGGGGTGACGCGGAGGGCGGCCGATGCTTTTCATTCCGCTCGCCGCGGTGCCCGCGGTGCTACCGGGACCACTCCTGAATGCGTCGACCGCCGGCTGGGCATGGAACGAAGGAGAACGGGGTCCTGACCCATGCTCGTCGGCTCGGGCTGGCCACGACCGGCAACCGATGGCGGGTTGGATTGCAACGAGTCCGGTCCGATGCATTTGTTTCGTCCTGCAGAGAAGCGCCGCACCCCATCCATGCGGGGTGATACTTTCGTTTGCTTTGGGGCGGCTCCGCCCGGCTGGTGACAGAATCGTTGGTTAAAGGACGGAAGGGTTCTGATGGGTGGGCAGGCAGGCGGTGGGGCCGGGAGGTTCCGCGTCTTGTGGAGTCGCGCGGCGGCGGGCCTTGCTGTGGTCGTCCTCGCGGCATGCGCCCAAGGACCCGGGGAACCGCCCGGGGACCTGCCAGACCCGACCATGGCGTCTTCGACGCCGGCTACTGCCGCCCCGGTATCACCGACCCCGGTGCCGGGCGGGGCGTCCGGGCCGGGGTCGGATCCGGCCACCCCGGGGTGGGGAGCTTATGAGGATCGGGAGGAGGCCTGCACCGCTGTGACCGATGACGTGCTTGCCCTGTCCCTGGTGCCCACTAACGTGCAGTTGGCGGAGGACTCCGGAGATATCAGCGGCATCGGCACCACAATCGGGGACCGGGCTTTAAGGGCGCCCGAGGGAGTCCGAGATTCCTATGCTGCCGCCCGTGAGGTCGTCGAGGAATTCGCGCAGGCCAAGGCAGGGGAAGACGGCGGGGGACCGGAGGCTGAATTCGACCAGAGCCGGTATGAGGCAGCGGTTGAGGGTATCCGGGATTGGCTGACCACCACCTGCTCCTGATTGCCTACGGCGAAGCTTGTGCAGGCCCCGGGTTAGGGCTTCGGGCCGGCCGGGGTCACCAGTCGAGTCAGGCCGATCACCGCAAATGATGTCATAACGATCAATACCGCCAGCACGGCTGCGTAGACTGCTACGGCCCGGTATCCGCCCACCTGCTGCGGGTCCAGGAAGAAGTAGGGGTACCAGCCCGAGACCCGCCCCAGCACCAGGATGTAAGCTCCCCACAGGAGGGGGAACACCAGGGATGCCCACCCGGTTCTCCATCGCAGCCGGTGTCTTCCCGGAACCAGCAGGAGATCCAGCACGGCATACACGGGAAGCATGAAGTGCATCACCCTCGAAGGGATCGATACCCGGAACACATGCCCGACCAGGTCGGCGTTGAGGACCATCATGCCGAAGGTAAGCCCGGAGACCATCAGGTAGGACGCCGCCAGGGCGCGGACGGCTGTCAGCCACTCCTGCTCGGCTCCCCGGCGCGCGAGCGACATGCCCAGTGTGAGCACGAACAGCATGGTGCTGTGGATCGTGAAATAGCTGAATACCTGTCCGGGGCGGCAGGTGTAGGTCAGGAACGCACAGTCCGCCCGGAAATACAGCGCCGCCAAAGCGACCAGCAGGACGGTGGCGCGCACGGCCACGGCGAGGTAGGGCACTGCGACCTCCTTGTCCAGGGCCGATGACTCACTCCGGTGTCGAAAGCCTCCGGGAGCGGAAGCGTGGGGTCAGCGCTTCGGTGCAGCAACGGGTGCAGGAACGACTGTATCCGCTCGGGGGCCGGGAAGGTCAGGAGGTCGATTATGACGGAGTGGATTCCCGGGATGCTGAACCGACATCGTTGCCGTTTGGGACCGACTTGGTGGATTCAGCGCGCGGTGCCGCGCACGTCCGGGCTGGGTGGACGCCGCGGCCCGGCGAGGAGGATTCCTCAGCGGTCAGCTGCCGTCGTCCCCGTTTGAATCGGTTACGTCCTGCCGCGAAGTGAGTGGGGGGCGCGCTGCCAGCCGCGAGGGGTCCACTGAAGGGGGTGAGGATTCAGCCTCGTGATTCCCGTCGTGGTCCTCCGGCAGGGTGCTCGGGCCGCGGCCCTGTTCGTCCATGAGGGTGTAGGTCTCGGCTTCGGTGATCTGCTCAGCACTGATGTCGTCATCCGGTTCCGCGTTCCAGGCTTTGAGCCCGGCCCATGCGACCGCGGTGAGGGGCACGGAAAGGATGGCTCCGACAACTCCGGCCAGGATAGTTCCGGCGGTAAGTGCGACGAGGATGACAAGTGGGTGCACGTTGAGGGTGTGCCCCATCACTACGGGTTGAAGGAAGTTCCCCTCGAGCTGGTTCACCAGGACGACGACGCCGAGGACGATCAGGGCGGTGACGGGCCCGTTGGTGACGAGCGCGACGAGGGTCGCCAGGGCCCCTGCCAGCGTCGCCCCTACCAGCGGGATAAAGGCGCCAATGAAGACAACAGCGGCGAGTGGCAGGGCCAGGGCTACGTCAAGAAGGACCAGGGCGAGTCCGATGAAGAATGCGTCGACGGCCGCGACGATTGCCGTTCCGCGCACGTAGCCGCCCAGCACTGCGACGGTTTGGTCTCCGACTCGTCGGGCGTTCACGAGACGGACGCCCTTGAAGGCCCGGAGCAGGAAGGCCCAGATCTTTTCGCCGTCTTTCAGGAAGAAGAAGAGGATGACCACCAGCAGGAGGGTTCCGGTGAGGAAGCTCGTGGCGGCGCTGAGCCCCGCCAGTGCGGTCGTTCCGGCGGTGGTGCTGGTGGCGAAGTCGAGGGCTGCTTCACGGGCCACCTGCAGTTGCCGGTCGTCGACGGGTAGAGGCCCGTCCTGCACGAAGTCGATCAGCTGGTCCACTCCTTCGACGGCGCTCGAGACCAGCGCGTCGGTCTCGGCGACCACCGCGAACACGACACCGGTGATCAGGCCTCCGATCAAGATGAGCAGCGCACCGAAGGCGAGAGCTGTCGCCAGTGAGCTGGACCACCCCTTGCGTCGAAGCCACAGCACGAACGGACCGATGGCGGAGGCGAGGATGAGCGCCAGGAGCAACGGTATGACAACCAGTCGCACCTGGATGAGCGCGTAGACGAAAACGGTGAACAGGACCAGCAGCAGCAGGATCTGAAGAGCAGTCAGTGCTGCCCTGCCAAGGGGCCTCTCCCAGGGGCTCTGTGCGGAGCTGCCGACAGGAGGTGCCTGCCGTGCAGGGGGTGCCTGTGGTGCTGACGGGGGATTCATGGTGAGGACCTTTCAGTTGGGGTAGGCGACGAGGGGAGCGAATGGCGCAGGCGCTGGGTCCGGGCCGCCGGGAAAGAGCGTTCCGAGGGTCTTGACGTCCGGCCTGTCCGGCTGGCCACTGCGGGGACGAAGGACCATGGCAATGTGGTCAAGGAGCGGAGCGGCGCCCGGCCGGGCCGGGGACCGTTGCATTGCCCTTAGGATAGGCGGGTGATGTCATCCGCGGGTAAAGCCTCCGATTCTGCAGAGGGATCGGAGGCCGGGAGGCAGGTGCCCCGGGGACGGTTCGCGGCGAGGATTCTGGGCGGCGGCGAGGAACCTGATCCCAGGTTCACCCTCGCCAATGAGCGAACTTTCCTTGCCTGGATCAGGACTGCCCTCGGTTTCCTGGCCGGCGGGATCGCCGTGGAGGCTTTCACGTCAGGCATGTTTCCCGTCGGGATCCGCAGGACGCTGGCGGTTCTTCTGCTGGTGCTGGCGATGATGCTCGCTTCTGCCGCGGGTTTCCGATGGTTGGGGATCGAGCGTGCCATGCGGCGCAGAGGCCCGCTGCCCCTGCCCATCCTGATCCCTGTGCTCGCCGCAGGCGCGGCCGTGGCAGCGGGCATTGTTGTCATCTTCGTCCTGGTCCGGCCGGTGTGAGAGGGCGCACCGGCGGACCTGCACACATTCCCCGGCTCCACAGGGATGCCGGGTTGCAGCCGGAGCGGACCACGCTGGCCTGGAACCGGACGATGTTGGCGCTGGTCGCCGCCGGGCTGCTTTTCCTGCGCTGGTTCCCTCGGTACGGGTGGTTCCCCGTCATCATGGTGGTCCTGGCCGCCTGCGCGGCAACGGCCGTAGCGGCCAGCCAGGCACGGCGTCACCACCGCAGCGTTGACGCCATCGGCAAAGGAACGACCCGGGCCGACCCCGCCGCGGTCGGGGCCACCGCCGCCGCAGTCACCCTGCTGGGTGCACTGGCGCTGTATACCGTCCTTGCGCTGCCGCTTCGCTAGGGACAAAGTCTCGTTCTGCTGAACGAACGTGGCGGATCCGATTATCGGTCTGCGCCAGACGGCGCCGTACCCTGTCACTGCGGGGTAGGCCTGTCCGAGGAGGCCTCGGGAGGGGGCGGGGCTGGTGTTTCGATCTTCCCTCACCTGGACTGTCCGGGGTGGTCCGCAAACACGTCTCTATGGATCCATGACTACGGCTGTCAGCAGTAGGTGCGTGCAAGTCTTCTGTGTTGAGGAGCGGGAACGCTTCGAGGTCTACGTGGACGACCGGCTCGCCCAGGCCGCCCACGTGCTGCCCGCGGGCCGGCCGAGCGGCTCGAGGGCTCAGCGCCGCTTCCGCTTTGACCGCTGCTCCTCCTCCCGCTCTGATCTGGCGCGCTCTGCAGAACGCTGGGATCTCCCTCCTCCGACGACTTTTTGGTGCCACTCACGCTGGTACGCCCGGCTGGCTGCGGCATCCTTGCGGCGGGCCAGGGCGGCCATTTCGCGTTGGAGTTTCAGGTAGTTGTTCCAGCGGCGGTCCTCCAGTGTGCCGTCAGCGAGGGCGGCCTGCACGGCGCAGCCGGGTTCCTGTTGATGGGCGCAATCGGAAAACCGGCAAAGGCCGGCGAGTTCGTCCACATCCCCGAACATCTGCTCCATCCCGTCGTCGGCGTCGAACAGCCCGAATCCGCGGACGCCGGGAGTGTCCATGAGGACAGTGCCGTCGGCCAGCGGTACAAGCTCCCGGGAGGTGGTGGTGTGCTTGCCCCTGAAGTCGCCGGAGCGGACTTCACCTGTGTGCTGCACGTTGTGGCCAACCAGGGCGTTGATCAGTGTGGATTTACCTGCGCCGGAGGGCCCCAGGAGGACAAGCGTGCTGCGCGGCGGGAGATGTGCCAACAGGTCCTCGATCCCGTGCCCGTTCTCTGCGGAGGTGGTGACGACGTCGACACCTGCCGCCTGCAGGATGACCTGCCCGACGACGTCATCCGCCGCCTGCTCCAGGTCCGCTTTGGTGACAATCACCAGGGGAACGGCGCCTGAATCCCAGGCGGCGACGAGCGTCCGTTCGAGACGGTTGTGCGTGAGCGGGCGGTCAACCGGAACCACCACGCCGATCACGTCCATGTTGGCAGCCAGGACCTGGGCGGCGGAGGAGTCCTCGAACGCGCGCTTCCGGCTGAGCTCCGAACGCCGGGGCAGCACGCCGAGGATCTGGCGATCACCCGCGCGGTTGGGTCCTATCCAAACCCAGTCGCCAGTGACCGGCACGCCGGCATCAAGCGGGTAGGGGAGGTGCAGGAGCTCCATGCCCACGGCCACCAGGACCAGGCTGCGGTCAACCCGCACCACACGGCCAGGTTCGCAGGGATGGTCCACGCTACAGACAGGGAGCCGGTTTTCGTCGAAGTACTGTGCCACGACGGCGCTGTAGCCGAAAAGGGTTGGGCCGGTGCGAACGGAATTGGATGCAGCAGGACTGTCCAGGCCGGTGCCTGAGAAATTTTTCACTGGAATACCTCGGGAAAGGTCCCCTGGCGCCGGCCACTTCCGGGCAAAAGCCCAAGGTGGTGTGGCGTTCCGCGGGCGGTGCCCTATGCGGTACGGAAGCTGGAGACGGGGGTGGTTGTTTTGATGGTTTCAAGGCGCCGGGGGCACACGGCAGTGACAGTCATCAAAAAACACCTCCCCTCTCCGCTGCGGTCCATCGAAGTGATACCGGACCGGTTCCCAACTCTAGCCTCCGCCCGAGGCTTGCGCCATGGCTCTCGTGATCCGGGACCTGTAAATTGCAGCGGTATTGCCACGCCGCTGGATCGGGCGGCTCCTGCACTAACTCAGAGGTTCCTTGCTCGTTGCCCATCCCTCGTTCGTCTGCCATCCAGTCGGTGCAGCGCGGGCAGTTCGAACAACAGAGTCACTGAGAGGTGCTCGCGGGTTGAGTAGAGCCAGGCGAGCCCGAGCGGGACGCCGATGCCAACCAGCAGCAACAGCGGCAGAACGTACCATGCCCCGGTAGAGCCGATCGCGTCGGCCAGGGCGAGGGTGATCATGATCGGTCCAAGATGGGCGACGTAGAACACGATCGAGTAGCGTCCGACGAATTCGAGTACGGCGGTCACCCGTCCGGCGGGGAATCGGGGGAAGAACCAGCACACGATCACGAGCGCCCCCGCCACGCCCCACGCGAACTCTCCCTGGTACAGCACCTCCCAACCCGCCACGTTCAATACGCCAACAGTCACCGCGCACGCACCGCCACCAGCCAGGACCCATGGCTTCCCGATGATTCCCGCGATCTCCCGCGGATGCCGGGCAGACCAGGCCCCGTAGAAGAAAAACGCCAAGAGAAAGGCCATGGTCTCGGGGCGGCTGCCGTCGCTGAGCATGAACGATATGCCCAATGAGGTGCCGGCGATCAGCAGTGGTGGGACGCGCCGCAGCGGATAGGCAAGGGCGTAAAAGACGAGGATGAACCAGAGGTACCAGAGGTAGGTCGGCGAACTGTAGAAGACCTGGGTCACCGCCGCAGGGCCGAGGTCGCCGCTTGCAGCGAGAATGATCAGCGACCAGAGAACGTACGGCCAGGCCACTTTGGAGACCTTGCCGATGAAGTACTTCCTCCCGGTCCTGGCCATCGACTGCGGCAGCATGATCCCGGACAGGAACATGAGTACGGGCATGCGGAACGGCTCGAGGAAGAGGTTGAACTGGTCGACGCCCGGAGTCGG
The DNA here is from genome assembly GCF_009828605.1 of Arthrobacter zhaoguopingii. Lineage (NCBI taxonomy): Bacteria > Bacillati > Actinomycetota > Actinomycetes > Micrococcales > Micrococcaceae > Arthrobacter > Arthrobacter zhaoguopingii. The sequence goes on from NZ_WIAE01000002.1 coordinate 10,591, forward strand.
GCCGACGGTTATTCGAAGGGCCTCGCCCGCATGGAGCACGATGACCAGCAGGATGGCAACCCCACGGCAGCTGTCCAGCCACCGGATACGTGTGTCCGTCAAAGTACTGATGGCGGCCTCCCTGACGAGTCTCATCGATCGAACCTGCGTGCTGCCCCCGGGGTCCCTTAGGTGAGGTTCGGTGTCGGGACGGGTCCGGATGGTCCGTTCCAGCTGGTTCTATATCGGTGATGCCCGGGCGGCGGAGGGAGCATGGCCGGGCACCGCGCGACAGGCGTGTCACTATCCTTGCGGATATTGGCATTGTCGCCACTGGAGGGTGTGGAACGTGTGCGCGAAACTGAGAGAGCACCGCCCGTTCCGGCGCGTAGCCAACCCAGAACCACGATGAGGAACACCGCCATGACTGATCAGATGAAGGCCGTTGTGCTCACCCGTTTCGGAGGCCCCGATGCTTTCGAGCTGCACGACGTCCCCGTACCGAAGGCTGAACCCCGCCAGGTGCGGGTGCGCGTCCATGCGACCGCCCTCAATCCCCTCGATTACCAGGTGCGACGCGGAGACTACGCGGACTACGTCCCCCTCCCTGCGATCACCGGACACGACATCTCCGGCGTGATCGAGGAGGTCGGCTCCCACGTCACCGAGTTCCGCGCAGGCGACGAGGTCTACTACACGCCCCAGATCTTCGGCGGCCCCGGCTCCTACGCCGAGCAGCATGTCGCCGACGTCGACCTCGTCGGCCGGAAGCCGGAGAACCTGACCCACCTGGAGGCGGCGAGTCTGACGCTCGTCGGCGGGACCGTGTGGGAGGCCCTGGTGACGCGGGCTCAGCTCACCGTGGGGGAGACGATCCTCATTCACGGCGGCACGGGCGGTGTCGGCACGATCGCGATCCAGGTGGCGAAGGCGATGGGCGCACGGGTGATCACTACCGCGAAAGCCAGCGACCAGGAGTTCGTGCGCTCCCTCGGAGCGGATGCGGTCATCGACTACACCTCGACGGACTACGTGGGTGCCGCGGCCGAGCTGACGCGGGGCAAGGGGGTCGACGTCGTCTTCGACACGATCGGCGGCGACACCCTCACGAAAAGCCCACTGATACTCGCCGACTTCGGACGCGTCGTCAGTATCGTCGACATCGCGCAACCGCAGAACCTCATCGAGGCGTGGGGCAAAAACGCCGCCTACCATTTCGTCTTCACCCGTCAGAACCGCGGCAAGCTGGACGCACTCACTACCCTGGTCGAGCGCGGCCTCGTGAAGCCGGTCCTTGGCGCGGTTCTTCCGCTCGCCCGGATGGGCGAGGCTCACGCGCTCCTGGAGGACAGGCGGTCGTACGCACTCCGCGGCAAGGTCGCGATCGACGTGGCAGGCGACACCGTCGCGCTGCCCCCTCGCATCTCGTAGCGGGAGGCGCCGGGCACTCGGCGATGACCGCGGTTGTCAGCTCCGCCCGGAGAAGGTCGCGCGGTACTCCGAGGGGGACACATCCAGGAGCCGTCTGAAATGCAGTCGGAGGTTCGATCCGGTTCCCAGTCCGACCTGGTGCGCGATGCGGTCGACCGACAGCCTCGTGCTCTCCAGGAGTTCGCGGGCGGTGTCGACCCGCACCCGAAGGATCCACTGCACCGGGGTGGTGCCGGTCTCTTCGGCGAAGCGGCGCAGGAACGTACGGGGTGACATCCGCGCGTGTGCGGCGAGTCCGGCGATCGTAAGCTGCTGGTCGAGCCGCGTCATGGCCCATTCGCGGGTCGCGGCGAGGGTTTCGCCAGTACCTGCCGAGTTGGTCTTCGGCAGGTACTGGGCCTGGCCCCCGGTCCGGTAGGGGGCGGTGACGAGTCCTCGTGCGATCTCGTTCGCCGCGCTCACGCCGAGGTCGCGCCGAACGATGTGCAGGCACAGGTCGAGACCGGCGGCGGCTCCGGCCGAGGTGAGGATGGAGCCCTCGTCGACGAAGAGCACGTTCGGCTCGACCGTGATCTGCGGATGCCGCTCCGCGAGCTTTTCCGCCGCGTCCCAGTGCGTCGTCGCCCGCAGGCCGTCGAGAAGGCCTGCATCGGCGAGGGCGAATGCACCGTAGCAGATCGACGCGACGCGTGCCCCGCGGGACGCTGCGCTCCGGAGCGCTTCGCACACCTCCACCGGTATCGGCCGCCCCGCCGGAGCGTACCCCGGGACGATGATCGTGTCCGCGTCGGCCAGTGCGTCCAGACCCCGCGGGACCGCGTAGCCGAAGCCCCCGTGGGACGGCACCGTTCCGGCGGTGACCCCGCAGGCCGACACCTCGTAGGGGAACCCCGACTCGGGATGGAACACCTCCGCCGGGATCCCTACGTCCAGCGGGAGCGCCCCGTCGAGCACGAGGACCACCACCTGATGAGGTCGTTGCATCATTCGACTCCGATCCGGTCGACGCGTGCCGACCGCTTCATCATTTTCGCACGTGGGCGCATGACCCGCCTGGAGTCGTTCGGAGTCGTCTTGGGCGGGCTGGTCCGGCCGGTTCCGGCCGGCGCTGGTGTTCCGGGCCGGTGGCGGAAACGCTCGGTGGGCCTTGAGAACCAGGGCCAGCTAAACGAAATCGCCACGCAGACCGATGGTCGCCGTCCCCGGCTGAGCTGAGATCAGCAGTTCCACCACATCCGAGGATCGGTAGAGAGGCGGGCAAGGCAGCGGGGCCGTGTGCCGTTCGAATGCGTGGGGAGGTTCACGGCCCCGCGAGGTTACGATGAAGACGCCCCGGCATTCGCCTCAGGAGAAGGAGCGGACGTGGAAGCCTCACCCGCCCCCGATAGCGCGTTGTCCGTGCAATCCCCCGGGACCGGGCAGGAAGGGCTGATCGCCCTGGAACTGATCAGTTCAGGGGCCTGCGCCCTCGGCGTGGGGCTCGTCCTCGCGGCCCTCCTGATCCGGCTGCTCAACGGCTCCATGATGAGAACCACCGCCGTCCTCGCCGGAACCGCACCCGATGTGGTCCTTCGATGGCACGACCGGTTCAACACCGTGCATGAGGCACCCTGGTTGGGTCAGGTGCCGGACGACGGTGACCGGGACCTCACCGTGTTCTATGCGGCCTCCGACCCCGACCGGTGGCAACTGCACCGTCCCCACCGGGGAGCCGGCATGCTGGCACTGGTCGGGGTGGGACTCCTGCTTGCGGGGGTCACATCGGCTGTGCTCCCGCTGTAGGAACCGGCGGCGAGGGGGATCGATCCTTGGATGTCCAGGCTCGGCCTACGCTCACCCCGGGCCTCCGGGAGAGCTTGCCCACTATGCGCTGACGTCGGAGAGTTAGCGGAGCGTTTCCTCGGCAACTGGTTCAGCGCCGGGGGAGGCGTTCACCGGTCTCGTCGGCGAGGGCCGAGAGGAGCCTGTCCTGGAAAGCCGTGTCATCGGTGGAGGGGTGAGGCTCTCGTCGGTGCTGGTGGTACCAGTAGCCACCGCTGGTGTGCGCTTCAGGGTCCTCGCTGGTGGCGAGCCACTCCTGCGTGCGGTGGCCTAGTTCCAGGCTGTCCGGTGCACCGGCTCCGCCCATCCGGGTGGGTACCCAGCCGGGGTCGACGGAGTTGGACAGAATATCCGGGAACAGGCGCGCCATCGCCGCGGCGAGAGTGGTGACGTAGAGCTTGCTGTCACCGTAGGAGCAGACCCCCTTGCCCTGCCAGTCGACGCTGTCCACCCGCGCTCGGCCGCCGAAGTGGGACCCGCTGCTGAGGTAGACCAGCCGTTCCGGGAGCGGAAGAAGGGCCGTCAAGAGGTACGGGGCAATGATATTGACGGGCATGACATTTCGCCCGCTCCATACGCCGACGTTGTGGATCACGGCGTCCAGCGGTGCCTGGTCGGCCAGTTCGGCGGCGATGTGACGTACGGCGTCGCGGTCGGCGAAGTCTCCGATGACGATGCCGGCACCCTGGTCGGTGAGATGTCGCAGGTGCGCTGCGCGGTCGGCGGTTCGGGCGTGCACGATGACGTCGTGCCCCTGGGTGTGCAGGGCTTCGGCGGTGAGGCGCCCCAGTCCGTCCGCTGAGCCGGTGATGAGGATACGACTCATGATCACTCTCCTTCGTGGGCCGTACGGATGTCAGCGACCGTTCACGAAAACTTCCGACCCCTGAGGAGCTGTCTCCTTGATGTGCTGCTTCGAGGTCGAAGGTTTGCCCAGGAGAAGGTCAGCCGGCTGCCTTCCTGATTAGAGTTCGGAGTTTCTTTTCAGCTGCTTCGGTGATCTCCAGCACCGCGAACGCGGTGGGCCAAAACTCACCGTCATCGAGTGCGGCGTCGTCATTGAAGCCAATTGACCCGTACCGGGATTTGAACTTGGCAGCCGGTTGGTAGAACACGATGACCTTGTCGTCCCTGGCATAGGACGGAAACCCATACCAGGTCTTGGGGTGGAGGTCAGGGGCTTCCTCCGACACGATGATGTGCAGTCGTTCCGCGATCTGCCGATCGGCGCCCTCGAGGCCCCCAATCGCTGAGAGGCAGTCCTCGTACTCTTTTGCGCGCTTGGCAGCGCCCTTCACTCCCTTCATCGCCTTTAGTTCGGCAGCTCGCTGTTTCATGGCGTCGCGCTCGGCGCTCGAAAATCCGCTTGTGTCGCTCATAGTCGGCATCCCTCAGTTCCCCATCCAGAAGTTACTCCCGCCCGCAGGGGCACGAAGTGCGGCATCACTTACCGTAAGCCCGATGACACAGGTGATAACAGCTGCGCCGACCTTACCAACGCGAACATCCCACGTGAAAGTCTCGCAGCTGGACCAGGCCCTGTGATGCCGAAATACGATGAACCCGTAGTCGGATCTCTCTGCGGATCTCAAGCGGAGGGCGAATCCGAAGCGTGGGTCCCGGACCGACCTGGAGACCGTCACTCCGACACGCAGAACTCCTTGCCCCGGGGTCGACCACGCCGATGCCGTCGCGCAGCCAGGGTGAACTGAAGGTCAGGGCGATCAACCCGCACACCATGGCCGATATTCTTTCGGCGCGCCAGTGGCGGGTCAATCGAATAGCAGGCCGGCCCGAACCCTGCTGGAATATTCAGACCTGCGTTTCCCCGCCGTCTGCGAACAGTTCGGTGCCGGTGACGTAGCTTGCCTGATCAGAGGCGAGGAACAGCACGGCGTTGGCGATTTCGGCCGGCCGAGCGAGGCGTCCGAGTGGAACGTTTCCGGCCATTGTGTCGAGCATGCCCTGCGCCTGGCTCGGGTCGGGAGCGAGTCCGCTCAGGCCGGGGGTGTCGGTGGGCCCGGGGGCAATCGTGTTGACCCGGATGTGGCGGCCGGCGAGCTCGGCCGCCCACGTGCGCGTGAACGAACGCAAAGCGGCTTTCGTCGCAGCGTAGACGCCGAACGCAGGGTTCCCCTTACTCGACGCGTTCGATCCCGTAATGATGACGGAGGCGTGATCCGCGAGCATGGGCAGTGCCTTCTGCACCGTGAAGACTGTTCCGCGCACGTTGACGCCGAAGGTCTGGTCGAACGCCTCCGGGGTCAGCTGCTCGAGAGTTGCAAACCCTCCGCCGCCGGCGTTCACGAACAGGACATCGAGGTCCTTCCCTGCGGATGCCACAACAGAGAAGATGCGGTCGAGATCGTCGAGATCCGAGACATCGCCCCTGATTCCTGACGCCCGATCTCCCAATGCGGCGACCGCGGCATTTAGTTCCGGCTCGCGGCGACCGGTGATGAAGACCTGCGCTCCCTCCTCGACGAAGCGTTGGGCGGTTGCGAAGCCGATGCCCGTTGTCCCTCCGGTGATCAATGCGGTTTTGTTCTCAAGCTGTCCCATGGCGGGCCTCTGTTCCTTTGATACGACGCGGACATCTCATCGTAGATTGTTTTTGTCTATATGGTCAGAAATGGAAGTGACATGCGGTCGCGATGACGTTCCCTCCCGTCCCTTAGGTGGCAATCTCGCTGGGGAGGTGCGCGCTGCGGGTTGTCCTGATGGCGCGGACGGCGAGCTGGGCGGCGACGACGAGGAGCAGCAGGCCGAAGAGAATGCCGGACAGCCGCGCCGGCAGGGCCAGCGCGAGTGCGGCACTGGGTATGGAAGCGGCCGTCGCGGCCACCCCAACGATCAGGCCGGCGCCAACGTCGACGGTTCCGGCCCGCCAGTTGGCGCCCGTGCCGATGGCGCTGGTGGGGATCATGACCAGCAATGAGGTGCCTTTGGCGATGAGGTCGCTGATGGCGAAAATTCCGATCAGGGCCGGCACGACGATGATTCCGCCTCCGATTCCGAACAGGCCCGAGAGTATCCCCATGGCCAGGCCGAGCACGACATAGCCCAGGGCGACCAGCGCGGAGAATTCAAGGCTTTCTCCGCGGACCGGCGAGACCAGGACCATGCGTGCTGCGACAAGGAGGATGAAGACGATGAACATCCAGCGCAGCCCCACAATGGGGATTCTTTGCAGGAGGGCGCTTCCGAGCAGTGCTCCGACGATGCCGCCGATGGCGATGAAGGACCCCGCGAGGAGGTCAATCTCACCGGCGAGCAGGTAGGTGGTGGAGCCCACGACCGATGCCGGCACGATCGCGGCAAGCGAGGTCGCGGCAGCCGTGCGCTGGTCGAAGTTCGCCAGAGCCATCAGCAGCGGCACCATGATGATTCCGCCCCCGATGGCGAACAGGCCGGACAGGAGCCCTCCCACCAGTCCGACTCCAATGAGAACAATCCAGGATCCGGTCCCCGCCGCACGGGGTGCCGGCGGGGAACTCTCCTTCACGCCGCTCATTCTCCCTCCTCAATTGGGCGGATGTGCTTCGAGCTGCCGTCGTTCAGTTCCAGGCGAAGAGTGCGGGCTGCTGGCCTGCCAGATCCGGGTCCGCATAGACATGCAGACGGCTGATCAGCGGGCCGCGGAACTCAAAGACATTGCAGAAAAGACCGCTGCTCCGGGCGTCACCAGGGAAAGGCACACCGGAGGCGAGCACCCCGGATTCCGCCCCTTCGACGACGACGCGGTTGTCGCTGGAGGTAAAGGTCATGCGGGACTGCGGGTGGTCGAAGGAGGTCACGGCCGACGTCAGGCCCACGAGGAACGGAACGATCTCCGCTTTCCCATGTGCGAATCCAAACTTCGGGAAGAAGATCTCGGTGTCGTCGGTAAACAGGTCGAGCAGGTTAGGGTCACCGGAGTCGACTCTCCTGAAGTATTCCTTGGCAAGAGCAATCTGCTCTGCTGCGCTGATCTGTTTCTGGTCCATGGTGGTGCGCCTTTCAATTCCTACGTTCAAGGGGGCCCGCGTCACTGGCATGGGGACTGGGGTTCCAAGGACCTCTGTCTGTCGTGGATGGGGAGGGTTCAGCGTAAGTTTTTATTGTCGGAATGGTCAATAAAAGTGGGACGTGTCACTACACTGCCTCCGCCAGCTCACGGGGTTGCTTTAGTCCTTTCCGGTGCCCAGGGCTTTCTGGAGCGAGCGGATTGCCTGCTCGATGGCGGCGGTCGTTCCCTGGGTGACGCGTTCGGGGTTGAGCATCATGAAGTCGTGGGTGACGAAGTTATAGCGGACGCTGGTGGTGGGCACCCCGGCTTCGACGAGTTTCGCCGCGTAGGCCTCGCCCTCGTCCCGGAGCGGGTCGTTCTGGTCCACGAGCAGCAGGGCCGGCGGAAGCCCTCGAAGGTCCTCGAGCGTGGCCCTCAGCGGTGAGACGGTGATCTCCGAGCGACGGCTGACGTCGGGGAGGTAGGCGTCCCAGAACCAGGCCATGCTTCTGGCGGTCAGGAACGGTCCGTCGGCGAAGGTGCGGTAGGACTCGGTGTCCTGGCCGGCGTCCGTGACCGGATAGTACAAGGACTGGTGGACGAAGGTCACGTCGCCGCGCTGCTTCGCGAGCAAAGTCAGGGCCGCGGTCATGTTGCCGCCGACCGAGTCACCGGCAACGGCCATGCGGGACCCGTCCAGGCCCTCCGTGGCGCCCTGCTTCGTGATCCACTGCGCGGTGGCGTAGGCCTGCTCGATGGCCTTCGGGTACTGGGCCTCGGGGGAGCGGTCATATTCCACGAAGGCCAGGGCGGCGTTGGCCCCGGCGCACAGTTCCCGGATAAGACGGTCGTGGGTGCCGGAGTTGCCAAGGATCCAGCCGCCTCCGTGGACGTAGAGGATCACCGGCAGCGTCCCGGTGGCGCCCACGGGTTTGATGATGCGCACCTGTACGTCTCCGACTTCGGCCGGGACGGTGATCCACTTGTCCTCGCCGATCTCGACCTTGTCGACCGGCGCTGCCTGGAGGTCATCGAGCAGTTTGCGGGCACCTTCGACCCCCAGGTCGGCCAGAGCCGGTGGCTGAGCGGTGGCATCGGCGATGATCTGGGCACCTGGTTCGAGCACTACTTTGGACATGGTGGTACCTTTCTTGGCTGCTGCATGGATGGATGATGTGCACTGATGTTCATTCGGCACGTTCCGGTGCGGGGTAGTTGGTGACCAGTGGCTGGTCCGCTTCGACGAAGTAGGTCGAGAGCATTTTCGTGGTGACCGAACCGACGTTCACCGCGTTGTGAATGGTGTTCGGCGGAATAAGGAACGGGCTTCCGGCGTGAAGCTCGAGCGGGGGCCTGTCGTCGAACTCCATGGACACGTCTCCGCGGATGATGTAGCCCACTTCGGGCCCGGGATGGCTGTGCCGGCCGGAGGAGGTGCCTTCGGGGATTTCCACCAGGGTCTGACGGATCCTCCAGCCCTGCACCGGACTGGACGCATCCTGCAAACTGACCCGGGTCAGAGCCGGCTTGGCCTCTTGTGCTTCGGTCATGTTCCTAATCCTTCTGTGCTTGGCAGCCCGTGTTGCCCGGTTATCCTCTTACTGGCGGCCGGTGGTCGCGGCGGCGGCTTCGCGGATGAGGTCAACGACCTGGGCCGCCTCGGGAATCGCCACCGTGTGGGAGCCGCCCTGAAGCTCGATCGTTTTCCGTGACCCGGCGCGCTCGGCCATGAAACGGTGGGCGGCGGCCGGGATGTTCCGGTCCTCGGCACCGAAGAGGAACCATGAGGGCACCGACTTCCACGCCGGCTCTGTGGAGGCCTCCGAGAAGGCGGCCTCCAGGATGGGGCGCTGGCCGACACCCATCACCGCGGCGACCTCCGCCGGGGAATCGGCCGCGAACTGCGCGTGGTAGCGGCTCTGCATGATGTAAAGGTCCCTGCCGCCGGGGACATCCACCGCAGCGAGCGTTTCCCCTAGGGTGGAGCCTTCGAACTTGTTGGCAAGCTCCCCGGGGGTCTCTCCTTCCTCGGGTGCGAAGGCACCGATAAACACCAGGGCTTTCACGTTGGGGTTGCCGGTGCCGCCGCCGCTGATGACAGTGCCGCCGTAGGAGTGCCCCACCAGGATGATCTCGCCGGTGACGTCGGCCAGCAGGGCCCGGAGGTATTCGGAATCGACGGTGACCCCGCGCAGCGGGTTCGCGACGGCGATCGCCGGGTAGCCCTCGGCCAGAAGCGGGCTGATCACCGCGTTCCAGCTCGATGAATCCGCGAACGCGCCGTGGACGAGCACGACGGTGGGCTTGGCGGGGGACGGTTCGGTGATGCTCATGATGTTCTCCCTTGTGCAGTGGGCGCCGGTACCGTGCCCGCGCGGGCCTTTGACAGCTCAAGTCTCGTCCGTCGTCTCCACCGCCGCGCCGGGGATACCCGGAGTAATGCTCTGGTAAACCCCCCTGCAGAAGAGCAGACTGAGTGGGAGGCTGGGGGATGGCCCAATTCGTGCTCGTCGTCGATGATGATGAAAGGTTTCGGGACTTGGCCAGAAGACTGCTCGAGAGCTGCGGGTACGCGCCAGGGGGCGATGCTGGCAACGTGGCCGAGGCATTGCGTTGTGCCGCCGCCGCGCGGCCCGACATCGCACTTGTCGATATTGGGCTTCCTGACAGCGACGGCCTGGAACTGAGCCGGCAACTCACCGAAGCACCGTATTGGGTTCGGGTAGTGCTGATTTCCGCCGATAGCGACGCAACCTCGGCAGAGGAAGCCGCCGCGGCAGGTGCGGACGGGTTCATTCCGAAAAGCGAATTGTCGTGCTCGACGCTTCGGTCGATTCTCGGCGACGGGTAGGGAAGGTTGGTGAGTTCACCCGCACCGTCCCCGGTGCGTGTTGCCGTCGGAGAGGACGATGTACTCCTCCGTGAGGGAGTGACGCGGGTGCTCCTGGGTGCAGGGCTAGATGTCGTCGCTTCGACCGGGGATGCGACCAAACTTCTCGCCATGGCTTTGGTGTTCCGTCCCGATGTCGTCGTCGTCGATGTTCGAATGCCTCCACATCACGGTGACGATGGCTTGCGTACCGCCATCGAAGTCCGCAAACGCCTGCCCGGTACGGGAGTGGTGCTGCTGACGCAGTACTGCGAGCCCGAATTCGCGATCGATCTGATCGGTGATCGGCCGCAAGGCGTCGGATACCTCCTCAAAGAACGTGTGGGGGACGTCGACGATTTCGCAGCGGCGGTTCGACGTGTTGCCCATGGAGGAAGTGCCCTGGATCCCGAGGTTGTCACACGGATGCTGCGGCCGCGCACTGTCCCCTCCGAGTTCGCTGATCTCACCGACCGCGAGCGCAGTGTCCTGGCCTGCATGGCAGAAGGATTATCGAATCGAGGCATCGCCCATGCGCTTCTCATCAGCGAAGCGGCTGTCGAGAAGCACGTCACGGCGATGTTCCGGAAGCTCGGGCTCGCCCAGCTGACCGATGGCCACCGCCGGGTGCAGGCCGTGCTCCGCTACCTCGCCGCTCAGGGCCCCTGATCATGAGCCCGTCCGAGCTTCCAGTTCCCGATCATGACCTCGAAGGGTTACAGAGACTAGCCAGCGAAGGGCGCTCTCTCCGCGACATCGCTGACCTCGTTGCAAGAGCGAGCCGCACTGAAGATGTGTTTCAGTTGGCAGCGATTGAGGCATCCCGGCAACTTGACGGTGACGCGGTCACGATCACTCGATACACCGCTGGCGACGAAATCATGGTCGTGGCGGCCCATGCCGGCCCAACGCCGATCGGCACCCGCATAAAGTTCGGACCGGGTACCCAGCCGCATCGAGTACGCCATCAGAAATCCAGCGTGCGTGTTGATGACTTCAGGCTCGAGGTCAACGCTGCGCTCGCCGAGAAATATGGGCTTCGGGCGTGCGTTTCAGTACCGGTGATCATCGAAGGCGTCGTCTGGGGTGCGTTCTCAGCCACCTCACTCACCGGGCCCCTACCCAGACGTACTGAGGACAGACTCGAGAGCTTCGCTCAACTCGTTGTGACGACGATCGCCAACATCGAAGCCCGGGAGGAACTGCGCGCTACCGCCCAGCACGATCTCGCGATACGGCTTTTGGCCGAGCAATCAGTCACGGGCGCCTCATCCGAGAGGGCGCTGGCGATGACAGTGGCTCACGCGCTCACCTTACGAGGCGTTGCGCGGGCGACCATCAATCCCGGCCCGATGACGCTATTCTCACCTTCACGAAGCTCGACCTCGATGGCGGACGATCATCCATCCCTGTCCTATCCCATCCAGACCCACGAGCGCACGTGGGCGTATCTCGAGATTGAAGCACGGACCCACCCACTACCCGACACGACGGACGCGCGATTAAGGAACCTCACACAGGTCACCGGCCAGGTCGTATCCGCAATCCTGACGCGCCTGCACCTACGCCACCTTGCCGAGGAGCAGACAGCACTTCGCAGGATTGCCGAACTCATTGCAAGCGGCGCAGCGCCATCGACCGTCTTCCACTCCATCGCGGCAGAACTGTCCCGTCTGCTCGCTGACTCGCCGGTCGTGATCGTACGATTCGACGCGGACGGACCGGTGATCGCGGCGGCCTGCCAAAGCGGAATCGCCCCAGGAACAAGACTCCCCGCGGTCAAAGAAACACCTGACGAGCGGAGCCCGCGCGGCTCACGACAGGTCGACGAGATAACTTCCGCCGTGCGTTGCGTGTTCGGCGGCGACGCAGGAGCCCACGTCGGGGTACCTGTCACAGTCGCAGACAATTTGTCCGGCGCTTTGCTCGCTGCGCCCCGTCCGGATTCCCCGGCGGACACTGGCGGGACCGATCTGGAAGCCTTTGCTGATCTCGCTGCGGCCACTTTTGCCAACGCCCGGGCCAGGGAAGCGCTCATCGCATCAAGGGAGCGCATGGTCAAAGCCGCAAACGACGCACGGCACCAGCTGCAACGCGATGTGCACGACGGAGCGCAGCAGCGGTTGGTACACACCATCCTGGCGCTCAAACTCGCCCGCGACCGGGGCGCGCACGGCATGTCCACGGCCGCCCTCATTCAGGAAGCCTTGACGCACGCCGAGGAAGCCAACCGGCAACTGCGGGACCTGGTGCGGGGCATCCTGCCCGTCGCGCTCACCCGAGGAGGTCTCGTGGCCGGCATCGAATCCTTCGTCACCGACCTGCCGGTGCCCGTCACCTTGCACCTGCTGCTGCCCAGGCTTCCCGGGACTGTAGAGACGACAGGGTATTTCACCGCCGCCGAGGCGATCACGAACGCCATCAAGCACGCATACGCAGAGCATGTCGACGTCGCCGCCTGGCTCTCGGAAGCAGGCGACGAGCTTCACCTACGCGTGCGCGATGACGGCGTGGGCGGGGCCGACCCCGACATGGGAACCGGACTCACTGGACTGACCGACCGCATCGAGGCCGCCGGTGGGACGATCACCATCACGAGCCCACCGGGATCCGGCACGGATCTCGAAGTGACTCTTCCACTGTCCCCGGCTTCGCAACACGACCGGGACAGGTGATCGGAGCCGCATCCGGATCGTTTCAGCCTTCCCGCCCTGCAGTGTGTTCAGCGTTGAGGGAGCGCGGCTCCTACTGCGGGTCCCGGGCAACTTCCGCCGGGGACCATCCCAAGGCGGGACCCAGCGTGGTTGCCATGTCGGTGAGGATCTGGACATAGTCCTCATGATCGAAACTGAACGGTAAGGCGAAAGCCACCTCATCGACCTCCTGGAAGCCGGCATGCGCGTAGAGCTGTTCCGCGATCTGATCGCTGGTGCCGATGAGATCCGGAGCGAACAGCATCCTTCTTGGCCCCTGCGGTGCCCGGGTGCGTGGTAGACGTTCGTGCACGTACTGTTTGTACTTCTCCCGCTGGCTCGACGACGCCGAATCGGTCGGGATGACCACCAGGCCCTGTGAGACCCGGGCCGATCCGGGCGCTTGGGGTGATGCCGCCGCCGCTTCACGGTAGGCGCGGATCTGAGACTGCTGGACCAGGGCGAAGACGGGGTCCTGGTCCTCGTCGGGGAAGATCACCCCGCTGGAGAGCAGGTTGAACCCATTCGCTGCGGCCCAGACTGCCGACCTCCTGCTCCCTGCCCCATACCACAGGCGTTCCCGGAGCCCGGGGGAGTGCGGCTCGACACGGTCGGAAAACTCCTCGACCACGCCCTGCCGTCCGGAGAATGCCCGTACCGGTTCCCCCGCGACAAAGCGGGCAAAACGATCCACGCGTGCGTAACTGAAGTCCTCCGACGCCGACGAATTCGGGTACAGCTCGTCCTTCACCGTGTCGTAGTGCATCGGTTCCCCAACACTCAGGCCCGGATTGATCCGCCCGCCGGAAAGGAGATCGACGGTGGCCAGATCCTCAGCCAGGCGCAGCGGGTTTTCCCAGCCCATTGGAGTCACTGCAGTGCCGAGCTCAATCCGGGAGCTGCGCTGGCTGGCGGCGGCCATCATAGCGACAGGCGAGGAAATTCCGAACTGCAGGTGCCGGTGGCGCAGCCAGGCGCTGTCAAAACCCAGCCGCTCGCCGAGTTCGATGATCTGCAGGGTCGACTCGTGCCCCGCGGCCGGATCCGCCGGATCGAACAAACCGATCGTAAGGAATCCGAGCTTGCGTAGCGGGCGCGGGGAGACGGGCATGGGATTCCTTCGAAGGATCGGTGTAGGACTGATCCCAGACTATGCGCCGGGTCTCGCGGCGCCTGCGAGGACGAAGGAAAGTTTCCTTTCGCGTCATCGACGCCGCCCTCCCCGCATCTACTCCCTATCCCCGCCGGCGGGACCGGATCGCGACACCGTCCTGGGAGTGGATCAGACGGCGTCCCCGCCCCTCACCGAGCTGGATCCACAGCATGCTGCGGTCCTCTGCGAGATCGTCGACCCACCCGGGGAGGCTGTGTCCATCGACCGGCTCAACGGTCACAGCCTGCCCGCGGCGCAGATCCTTCCAGTTCATCCCGGTTTCCGGTGCCGCGATGCCCGCTGCACTCTCTTGCCCGTCAGCTGCCTGTGACACGCCGGCCTCCTGTCCCGCCCCGCATAATTGATGTGTTCCAAGGCTTTCACGAGGAGGTGAACGTGCCATTAACCGGCCGTGAAAACGCCGCCTGCCATCCCTCCGCGATCCTGCCGCCGGCCACACGGAATGCGTCACCCTGTCTTTCGGACCGTGGCCGTTACCGCGCGGACCAGCCGCCGTCCATCGTGTAGCTGGCGCCGGTGACCATCCCGGCGTCCTTCGAAGCCAGCCAGGCCACCAGCGACGCTGATTCCGTGGGCTCGACCAGGCGCTTTATGGCTGATTCGGCAAGCATCACCCTGGCCAGGACCTCGACTTCGGCGATGCCGTGAACGCGGGCCTGCTCTGCCTGCTGCTTCTCCACCAGGGGGATGCGGACGTAACCGGGGTTGATGCAGTTGGACGTAGCGCCATGGCCGCCCCCTTCGCATGCCGTCACCTTGCTCAGCCCTTCAAGGCCATGCTTGGCGGAAACGTTGGCGCTCTTGAACGCCGAAGCGCGGAGTCCGTGCACGGAGGACAGGTTGATAATCGTCCGGCGGCACAGCGGTCACCGTCGGCGCCGTTGTATTCCTACCGCCGGGTGGGGCGGCTAGTTTCTGAGATCTATGGCGGCGTGCCAGTACCGAGCGTTGGATCTCGCGGCGGCCAACACCACCAGACCGGTCTGGCCGGTGACGTTTTGTTTGGTTGTCGTGGGGTCGTTGATGTCCAGGTCGGTACTGCTGCTGATGATGGGCGTACCGGGGCCGGGCGGGAAGGAAACGTTGTCAAGCGGCGCCTTCTTGTAATAAATGGTGCCGCCCCCCTCCGGCGCGACCGCGAACATCCAAACCTGACGGCGCTCCTGGTCGATCATGACCATGGGCCGGGTGTGGGCGTCCTCGACAGCGCCAAACGGCGCGCTGGTCCAACGGGCGTTACTATCTCGGACCAGGAGCGCCACCAAGGTTTGGCCGGGTTGCTGAGCGGATGTTTTGATCGCTGCGTAGAGACGGCCGCTGCCGTCGGTTGTCAGTTGCCTGAGGTTTAGATGGTCGTTCGCGCATCCCCCGGTGCAGTTGTTTCCTGCCCCGTAAGCGATCTCTGTCTGCCACGATTTCTCCGGCTGACCGTCCTGGTGGATGGCCAAGTAGAACCTCTTTTGCTCCGACCGCTGGTTGCTCCACATGACTGCGATCTTGTTGCCCTGGAAGGCCGTGACTGCGGAGATGTCGTCGTGGTGCGCCTGCGCGTTGGTTGTCGGCAGCACAAACGGTGTTCCCCACGCCGAGTCGCTCGTCGTCGAGTGGTTGACGTGGACACGGTTGGTGTTATCAGCCGAGACGACGGTGTAGGTGACCCATAGCTTGCCGACGGAGTCTTTGGCCACCGTAATCGATTCCGAGCTTCCCTGGTGAAGGGTGACGGGGAATCCGGCGTCTCGTGAGAAGGTCTTCGTCGATGGGTTGTAGCTGAAGCGGTGAAGCTCTGCGGACCCGGAGGTCACTGCCTCCCGAGATGGTGGCGAACCCCATTCCGAGAGCACAGTCGTGCCCGACACAATATAGAGCTTGCCGCCCCTTTCGTCCCACAGCGCGTCTCCGCGCGCATTCGGCCGGGCGTCAACGACCGTTTCCGTCTCCTGCCACTCCTGCGTTGCGGCGTCGAGCCGATGGATTTTCGTCGCATTTGCGGACGCGCTCCACAACAGCCCCCACCAAGTCCCGTCCTGGATCCACAGCTTGCTCTGGGCCTTGTCCGCGGTCGGGGTTCTCACGCCGTCGCCTGCGTATGATGGCCCAGGTACTCCCACGTCGGCCGCCTGGGCTGGGAGGGGGAGCGCGACCGTGACGGCTACCGCGAACAGCAGAGCTATGAAAAGGCGCAGCAAACGCATGGGGGCGCGCTCGCGGTTATGTCGTTGGACAGGTTTGGTCATGATTGTTCTCCAATAGGAGGCAGGGCTTTGCGAAGGACGCCAGCCCTGTCATGAATAGCTGAAAACACGGTGCCTGCTCGGCGACAAGATAATTCGCGGCGGCGGCTCCTGGCCGCACTTTCCTCTGGCAACCACAACTTAAATCCGCCTACTGGGCGTGTCAACGACTGTGCCTACCCTAAATGAAATGAAGGTAGGGGCAGGAGGAGGCGCGTTTGCCTCGGCGCACGGAACGTTTTCTTATATCTCGACATCCTGTCCTGACCGGCCTGGCGCATCGTTTCGACGGCCTGACCAGCGCTCCGGCGGCCACTGTTGAGGCCGATCCGAGGTCACGAGGGTGAGGTGCATACCCGAACTATATGAGAATCATTCTCAAAAGCGAAGCCGGGGAGGCCGGGGGGCTCTCCTTTGCTAATGATAATGATTTACGTTTAGCATGCTGATATGCCGATAGTCACCCGCACCCTTTGCCTGTCCACCGCCATGGCCGCAGCCTTTGCTCTGAACTCCTGCGCCACGCCCGGATCCTCCGCGCCCAAAGCCGGCGCCCCCACGAATTCCGCCTCGTCCGCCGCCGGGGAGGAGGATGGAAATGCCGACCGCCAGGAGGTGGACGGGCTGGCCCCGCGCGCCGTGCTGACCTACGACGGCGGCCTGATGACCGTTGACACGGAGACCGGTGAGGTGGTCGCAAAGACCGAGACGGACGGCTTCCTGCGGCTCAACAACGCCGGCGACGGCCGGCACCTCCTGATCAGCGACGGTGATGAGTTCCGCATCTTCGACAGCGGCCTGATCGCTGAGGGGCATGGGGATCACGACCACTACTACGAGACGGCACCGGCCCTGACCGGCGCCGGCATCGCGGCCCCCGAGGCCGCGCACGTCGTCGCGCACGAGGGCAGGACCGCCCTTTTCGCCGACGGGACCGGGGGGATCACCGTGATGGATTCCGCCGCCTTCAGCGACGGCAAGGTGACTCCCGGCGAGGTCGAGGAACATTCCACAGACACCGCCCACCACGGCGTCGCCGTCCCGCTCAGCAACGGGGACCTGCTGTTGACCCAAGGCACCGCGGAGTCACGGAACACGGTTCAGGTGGTCTCTCCCGACGGGAAAGTCCTCGCCGAAACCACCGACTGCCCGGGCGTCCACGGCGAAGCCTCCGCCCAGGCCACCGATCAGGGCGATGTGGTGACCCTGGGCTGTGAAAACGGGCCGGTGATCTACCGCGACGGCGCGTTCTCCAAGGTGCCCGTGGAAGAGCAGTACCAGCGTTCGGGCAACCAGTTCGGCGACCACGGCTCACCGATCGTGCTCGCCGACTACAAGACCGATCCCGACGCCGAGCAGGAACGGCCCACCCGGATCGGGCTGATCGACACCCGCGCCGCGTCCATGAAGACCGTGGATCTGGGGTCGCCCTACTGGTTCCGCTCCCTCGCCCGCGGAGCCGAGGGTGAGGCGCTGGTTCTGACCTACGACGGTGAACTGAACATTCTGGACGAGGAAACTGGTGGCATCGTTCACGAGGTCAAGGTCACCGGGTCCTGGGAGGAACCGGCGGAGTGGCAGTCACCCGGCCCGGCCGTGAAGGTCGGCACCGACGGATTCGCCTACGTGACCGAGCCCGCCACCAAAAAACTGCACGTCGTCGACGTCGCCGCCGGCACCCTGGTGGACAGCCTCGACCTGCCCGAAACACCAGTGGAACTCGCGGTCCTCACCGGGGAAGCGGAAGCACCGGATCACGACCACGAAAACAACCACGACCACGCCCAGAACGAGGAAGAGGACCACTAACCCGGCTCTGCCGTGGCGGCTCCGGCGTGGAGCCGCCACGGCGTCATGCTCCCTGATGCTCCCACCGGGCACCATCGGATGCGCCGCGTTCCGGGGACCGCATCCTTCGGGGACTCCAACTTTCGGGGACCGCATCTCCAGGGCGCCGATCCGCACCACCAACCGAGGATATTCATGATCTCCCTTCCGCGCCGCACACTCGTCCTGCCGGTGCTGGCCGCCGTCACCCTGTCCGCATGCGCCCCGTCCGCGCCGACGGGCACAAACGGCGAACCGGCGTCGCTGAAGGTGCTTGCATCGTTCTACCCGCTCCACTACGTCGCAGAGCGGGTGGGGGGAGAGGAAAGCGCCGTCGGCTCGGTGACCCCACCCGGCGCAGATCCACACAATCTCGAACTCTCGCCGGCGAAGGTCGCCGAACTGGCGCGCGCGGATGCATCCGTGCTGGTCTACGCCTCCGGATTCCAGGCCGCCGTCGATGAGGCGGTCAGCCAGGTCTCCCCGGAGCAGACCGTTGATGTGGCCGACGCGGCTGACCTCTCACCCGCCG
The DNA here is from genome assembly GCF_009828605.1 of Arthrobacter zhaoguopingii. Taxonomy (NCBI): domain Bacteria; kingdom Bacillati; phylum Actinomycetota; class Actinomycetes; order Micrococcales; family Micrococcaceae; genus Arthrobacter; species Arthrobacter zhaoguopingii. The sequence continues at coordinate 29,139 of NZ_WIAE01000002.1, forward strand.
ACGGGAGCAGCAGCGCCCCGGACTCCGGTGGAGCCGACCCACACTTCTGGCTTGACCCGCAGCGTCTTGCCGCAGTGGCCGATGTGGTCGCACAGGGTTTCAGCGAGATCGACCCGGAAAATGCCGAGACATATACGGCCAACGCCCAGGAGCTGAGCCAGGAACTGTCTTCTCTCGATGAGGAGTTCTCCACCGGCCTGGCGGACTGCGAACGGCGCACAATCGTCGTCGCCCATGAAGCCTACGGATACCTGGCCGACAGGTACGGTCTCAAGCAGACGGGCATCTCCGGAATTGACCCTGAATCCGAACCGGCACCGGCGCGCATAGCGAAGCTCCGCAGGGTCATTGAGGGCCGGAATGTCACGACGATCTTCACCGAGTCGCTCGTGAACCCCAAGGTGGCCGAGGTTCTGGCATCGGACCTCGGAATGAAAACGGCCCTGCTTGACCCTCTTGAGTCGCTGACGGACCCGGGTAAGGATTACCTCGACGTCATGCGGAACAACCTGGCCGCACTGCGCGGGGCCCTGAACTGTGAGTGAGTCCACCGGCAGCCGCGCGGCGGTCCTGGTCGACGGTCTCCGCGTACATCTGGGCGCAAGCCGGGTGCTGGACGGGATCAGTCTGCGGGTCGCAAGGGGTGAGACGCTCGCCCTGCTCGGCGCGAACGGTTCGGGGAAGACCACCCTGGTGAAGGTCCTCATGGGACTGGTCCCCATCACCGCAGGGCGGGTGGAGCTTCACGGTTCGGACATTCAAAACCGGCGTTCCGTTCCGTGGTCACGCATTGGGTACGTGCCCCAAAGGGTGAACTCCAATCCGGCGATGGCCGTGACCGCCGAAGAGGTTGTGGCATCGGGACTGCTCACCGACCGGAATCTTTTTCCGGGACGCCGCGGGCGCGGGCGTGTGATGGAAGCACTCGAACAGGTCGGGTTGGCCGGACGCGCCGGAGATAGCGTGCACATCTTCTCCGGCGGGCAGCAGCAGCGGGTGCTCATAGCGCGCGCCATGGTCCGCCGGCCGGAGCTGCTCGTGATTGATGAACCGATGTCCGGAATCGACAGGAAGTCCCAGGAGGCCCTGGCTGCCACCCTGGGAAAACTGCAGAGCGAGGGCACCAGCATCGTGGTCGTCCTCCACGACCTCGGTGTGCTGGCCCCGATCGTTGAGCGCGCCGTGGTTCTTGAGAACGGGCGCGTAGTGCACGACGGCGCACCGCCCTCCTCCAGACCCCCGAGCCCGGACCAGGACCACCTCCACGGTCAGGTGCGCGGGCAGCCGCCGCGTTGCACCGCACCTGTGATCGCTGCAGGCTGGCGGGGGCAGTAATGGAATTCTTCGACACTTTGAGCACCATGCTCTCCAGTTCACTGATGCAGCGGGCCTTGATCATTGCGGTGCTGGTGGGTGTGGCCGCACCGGTGATCGGAACCTACCTGGTGCAGCGCCGGCTGGCACTGCTCGGCGATGGCATCGGCCATATCGCCCTGACGGGGGTGGCGATGGGATGGCTCGCCGGGGCTGCGGCCGGCAGCGCTTCTGCGGACGCGCTGGCGGTGCCCGGCGCCGTCATCGCCTCGGTCGCCGGTGCGCTTCTGATCGAGTTCGTCCGAGAGCGGGGCCGGACCAGCGCGGATGTGGCGCTGGCGCTGTTGTTCTACGGCGGGATCGCCGGCGGCGTCCTGCTCATCGGTCTTGCCGGCGGCACAGCGGCAAACCTGACGGGATATCTGTTCGGGTCGATTTCCACCGTGGACCAAGCCGATGTCTGGCTCACCGCTGGCCTGACGGCCCTCATCTTCGGCGTCGGTCTTGGCTTGCGCCCGGCGCTGTTCTCGCTCTGCTACGACGAGGAATTTGCGCGTGCGAGCGGCCTGCCCGCCCGGGCTCTGAATATTCTGGTCGCCGTCACCACCGCGCTCACCGTGTCGATCTCCATGCGGGTGGTGGGGGTCCTGCTGGTTTCCGCGCTGATGATCGTTCCCGTCGCGATCGCCCAATTGGTCACCGCATCCTTCCGCACGACCATGAGGCTGGCGATGGCCCTGGGAGCCACCGTGTGCGTGGTCGGATTGTCGATCACCTACTACCACCCGCTGTCCCCTGGAGCCACGATCACCGCACTCGCGATCGCCCTCTACGCAGCACTGGCGCTGATCCGCCCCCTGACGCTCCGCAGGCGTCCGGCCGGCTCCCCCTTAGAGACAGTAAATGAGCGGTAGCGGCACACGGGAGGGACCGGCGACGCGCGCGACCCGGCAGCGGTCGTTTCGAGATCTCCGACGACGAGATGATGAACGCTTTTGCTTCCGGCAGGTCTCCGCCTCAGCCTCCGCACCATCCGCCTCAACAAGCCTTTCAAATGAGTTAAAGCGGACTCTTGAGCGCATGCTTTAGGCCCCGTACGCTTTCGTTGTAGCTGGGGGAGCGAATTGCCAAGCAAGGAGCCCTTCTGCGCCGCCTTCGTACAGCGCACCGGCCAACGGATAGGAATGCCATGGCCCACTCCGTAAGTGTTCGACGCACGCTGATCCGGCTCGCGGTCCTGCTTGTCGCGGTTTCAGCTGCCGCCCTCGCAGTCCTCAACTTAGTCATCGCCCCGCAGGGCACCCCGCAGGCGGCTTCGGCGGGCGCTCCGGTTCCGTCCGAAGAGACAAAGCCCGTTCCGAGCGCCGAGGACGCGGCGGACGACACCGCCATCTGGATACACCCGACGGATCCGTCGCAGAGCGTGGTGATCGGTACGGACAAGACGGCTACCGGGGGCGTGGGGGTCTATGACCTATCGGGGCGCCAGATACATTTCTACCTGCACGGCAGCATGAACAACGTCGATCTTCGGTACAACTTTCCGTTGGGAAGTGAGCGCATCGCCCTCGTCGGTGCGACCGAGAGGAATGAGGGGTCGACCGGTGTTCGGTTCTATAAGGTGAACACTGCGGATCGGTCTCTGACCGAGGTGGGGCGCATCACCACTCCGGGCAGGCCTCGCGGCTTCGCCATGTACCACTCGCCGGTCTCTGGGAAGTATTTCGCCTTTGTGCATGATTTCAATACCAACGAGGTAACTCAGTTCGAACTGGACGGCTCCACTGGATCGGTTCAAGGGACTGCCGTGCGTACCTTCGACAACGGCGGCAGTTCGGAAGGCATCGCGGCAGATGATGAGCTGCAACGTGTCTATGTGGCCGAGGAGGAGGTCGGCTTGTGGCGGTACGGAGCTGAGCCGGGGCACGGTTCGATCCGGACACTCGTGGACCGCACCGAGGCAACCGGTGGACGGATAGTGGACAACATCAAAAATCCCGCCATCTATTATGGTCGGGAGGGGACCGGTTATCTGATTGTGTCGAGTCAGGGTGGATCCAACTTCGTCGTCTACAACCGCGGTGACAACGACTACATCGGCTCCTTCGAGATCGGCGATGGAGACAGCGTCGACGGTGTGAGTGGTCAAGACGGCATTGACGTGACCAATTTCCCACTCGGACCTTCATATCCCGCTGGACTCTTTACCAGCCAGGACCATACCAACACCGATGCGGGCAACGACAACAGTGGTAACCAGAACCACAAGCTTGTCTCCTGGCAGCGAATTGCCGATTCCTTCAACCCCAAGCTGCTCGTGGACACCACTTTTGACCCGCGTCAAATAGGAGCAGAGGACAAATGAGCGCGGGCCCCGCGGAGTAGGGTGCTCCCATGGCCCGCGAAGAAACCACCCTGTCCGTCCCCGGCCCTCATGGCGCCCGCGACGTCCGCATCTCAAGTCCCAGCCGGGTGCTCTGGCCCGAGCCCGGCCTGACGAAGCTCGACCTGGCGCACTACCTCATCCGGGTGCAGGAGGCGTTCCTCGCCGCGAACGGTGACCGGCCGGTGTCCCTGCAGCGGTTCTCCGGCGACATCGACGGCGAGCAGTTCTTCTCCAAAAACCCCCCTAAGGGCACACCCGACTTCATCCGCTCAGTGCCCGTGGTGTACCCCAGCGGCCGGTCACACCCGCAGCTGGTCCTCGATGAGCCGGCCGCCGTGGTGTGGGCCGCGCAGATGAACACCCTCGTATTCCACCCCTGGGCCTCGCGGGCCGGCAACCCCGACAACCCCGACCAGCTGAGGATCGACCTCGATCCCCAACCCGGCACCGGTTTCGAGGAGGCCGTCCCAGCCGCCCTTGAACTGCGCTCGGTGCTCGCCGAGGCCGGACTGACCTCCTTCGTGAAGACCTCGGGCAACCGCGGGCTCCACGTTTTCGCCCCGATCCGCCCGGACCACGAGTTCCTCGAGGTCCGCCACGCCGTCATCGCCGCCGCCCGCGAACTCGAGCGCCGCATGCCCGACAGGGTGACGACAGCGTGGTGGAAGGAGGAGCGCGGGCAGCTCGTCTTCGTCGACTACAACCAGGCCAACCGGGACCGCACCATGGCGGGGGCGTACAGTCCGCGCCCGCTGCCCCATGCCCCGGTGTCCTGCCCCCTTGCCTGGGACGAACTGGGCGCGGCGGACCCCCGCAGCTTCACGGTGTTGACGGTGCCGGCGCGGCTGGAGGACCGGGGGGACCCGTGGGCGGACATGCACTCCGAACCGGGCACGATCGACACGCTGCTCGGCTGGTGGGAGCGGGACCTGGAGGCGGGCCTCGGGGAGCTTCCCTTTCCGCCGGACTATCCGAAGATGCCCGGTGAGCCCCCGCGCGTCCAGCCAAGCCGGGCGCGGGCCAAGGGATAACGGCCTCCCGCATGTGACGCCGGGGGGGACACGCGGGGTGGCGCTCGGCGGGAGAACACCCGCAGAATGGACAATGTAGGAAAAATTTAGGAAAAGTTCAGGAAAGACGCAGGATTGCAGGGACGCGGCGGGGCGAAGGAGCGCCTCCCGCGGGAGGTCGCGTTGCGGGCAGGCTGGGGTGCTGACCGGTGGAAGGGGATCCTTCCGCTGCCAAGTGGGTTTGCCGAAGTCGGGGGAGTGCAATGGCCGGAATCGATGCGATCTACGTGCTGCCGGTGGAACGGCCGCCGAAGCGGGGACGCCTGGAGGCGCCCCCTGCCGGGCCGGGCCGCGCCGCGGGCGGTGGACGGTGGTGACGGCGTCAGCTCCGGGCCCCCGCCGCGCGTCCGTCGCGCAGTCCTCCCTGTCCGGCGCGGAGCAGGTGCTGAAGGACTTCCTGCCGCACACCGAGGACCTCCTCCACACCCAGGAACGACTGCAGGGCCTGCTCTCGGCGGTCATGTCCCTCGCGGAGAACCTCAGCCTCGAGGCAGTGCTTGACCGGGTGGTGACCTCCGCCTGCCAGCTCGTTGGGGCGCGGTACGGGGCCCTGGGGGTGATCGGACCCGACGACGCACTGACCCACTTCGTCACGGTCGGCATGGAGGAGGACCAGGCCCGCCTCGTCGGGGAAATGCCCGAGGGCCGCGGCGTGCTCGGGCACCTGATCCGGGACCCCCGGCGGATCCGCCTGTCCGACCTCAATGAGCACCCTCAGGCCAGCGGCTTCCCCGAACACCACCCGCCGATGCGCACGTTCCTCGGCGTTCCGGTTCGGGTGCGCGGGGTGGCCTTCGGGAACCTCTACCTCACCGAGAAGGAGGGCGGGGAGCACTTCACGGCCGAGGATGAGGAACTCGCCGTGGCGCTGGCCGCGGCGGCAGGCGTCGCCATTGAGAACGCGCGCCTGTTCGAGGACGCCACGCGGCGCCAGCGGTGGCTCGAGGCCGGCATGGACGTCAGCGAACGGCTGATGGGCAACCCGACGGCGGAAGCCGCGGGCCTCGACCTGATCGCCGAAGGGGCCCTCGAGCAGTCCGACTCCGCGGTGGCGATGATCGCCTTCCCCGATCCAGGCGGCCGCGTGCTGCGCTGCGGCACGGCCGTCGGCGACAGCCACCTGGTGAAGGGCCACGCCATCGCCGCCGACAGCACGCCCATCGCCCACCTGCTGACCACCGGAGAGTCCGTCCTGTGCCGCGCCCCTGATCTCTGGGCGGGGGCGGCGGCCGCTGAGGAACTCGGTCCCGTCCTGGTGGCGGCACTGGGCCACAAAGGCACCCACGCGGGGATCCTGATCCTTGCCCGCCCATTCGGAGCGCCCGGGTACGGGCAGGTCGACGTGGAGATGAACGAGGTGTACTGCTCGCGCGCAGCACTGGCCCTTGAGCTGGCCCACGCCCACCTGATGCGGGAGCAGCAGATCGTCTTCTCCGACCGGGACCGCATCGCGCGCGACCTTCACGACCTGGTGATCCAGCGCATCTTCGCCGCCGGCCTGAGCGTACAGAGCCTGCGCCGCCACACCACGGACCCGGTCGCGCAGCAGCGCATCAACTCCATCACCGGGGAACTTGATGAGACGATCCGGGGACTGCGGGACACCATCTACGCGCTGGGTGACAACGGCGGGCGCGAGCGGCTCAGCTCCCGGATCGTCCGGGCGGTGCAGGACGGCACCTGGCAGGCGGGCACGACGCCGGAACTGCAGATGCGCGGCCCGGTGGACGGCATTCCGGAACCTGTGGCCGGTCACCTGCTGGCTGTGCTCTCGGAGGGCCTCTCGAACGCCCTGCGGCATTCGGGGGCGCTCCACATCACCATCACCGTCTCGGTGCGGGGCGGGCAGGTGAAGCTGCTGATTGAGGACGACGGGAAGGGCTTCCGCAACCCAGGGCGCACCAGCGGCCTCTCCAATATGCAGCACCGTGCGGCGGCGGTCGGGGGAACATTTGTCCCCGTGAGCGCCCCGGGCCATGGAACGAGGCTCTCGTGGACGGTACCCCTTCCACGGTGAGGACCGGTGGAGGACGAAAGCCCCTGTGCAGGAGCCGGAACTTGAGCTTTACTTGTGCCGACGCCGCAGCACCGCCAATGGATCGGAGCATTCAATGAGCCTTGAGGAAACCTGGGACAAGCTGGACCAGCCCACGCGCCGATGGATCACGACGAACCGCGGATGCAGGGTGCTTCCGCGCACGGTGGCCGGAGCCGTCCGCCGTGCCGCGGGGCACCCGGAGGTCGACACCCAGCACGGCCAGATGGAGCTGACGCCCGAGGACCTGCGCTTCATCGCGCGGATGTCCGATGAGGCCGCCGGACAGCAGCTGGCGGCGCCGCTGAATCCGCCGCTCCCTCAGGGGTAGGAAGGGCCGGCCAATGCAGCACAGAACAGCCCCCCTGGACATCGATATCCGCCCGCTTCCGGCGAAACGTGCCGTGGTGGAGGGTGAGAGCTTCGCCGTCGACGTCGAAGCCGTCGCCGAGCGCGACGTGGTGGCCGATCAGGTGGTGCTCGAAGTGGTCCAGGTGATCGACTACGGGTACGGCCGCACCAACCTCCACGGCGTGATCTACACCGCGCGGGACCGCTCCACCCACGTCATCTCGCAGCAGCCACTGCCGCCGGCCGGCAGGGTGATGGCGGGGGAGACCTACCGGACCCGCGCCGTCGTCGCCGTTCCGGCGCTGAACCTTCCCTCCGTGCGGGGGGAGCTGATCAGCATCTCCTGGATCCTTCGGGTGCGCATGTCCGCCCGTAATGATCAGGAATCCGTGGGCGAGGGAACGTTCACCGTCCAGTCGGCCGCGGCGGGCTGCAGTTCCGATGCCGTCCAGGATCCGGAGGCCACCGTCCAGTGGACGGCGTCCCTTGAACTGGTCGAGCTGCCCGCGCGTGTCCTGACCAACGCGACACCGGTCACCGGACGGCTCCGGGTTGCCCTGCACCACGGAACGCTGCGTTCGGTCCGGGTGGAGCTCGTGATGCTCGAAGCGGTCGCCTATGGGCCCACGCCCGCTGGCCAATCCGGCGACCGCCCGCAGAAGCACCCCCGGCACACCGAAAACACGATCGCCGCGACCACCCTGACGGATGGACTGCCCGCCGCTGGGGCGGAGGCCGTGCTTCCGTTCGAGGTCGCCACTCCGCGTTTCCTGCCCTCACCGTCGCTGGATACGGGGAAGTTCCGGGTGCGCTGGCAGCTGCGGATCACCGCCGATGTTCCGCACCGTCCCGATCCGCAGCTTCGGGTCGGCCTGGTCGCAATCACGGCGCCCCAGGCCGCGCATTCCTCGTAGCACCGCTCAGCCGGAACCGGCGCCACGGGCGCTCTGCGCCACCGACCGAAGGATCAACCATGACGCGAAGCGCCCGGGCCCGTGCGGACCGCAGGAAGTCCTGGAAGGACCTCAGCCGGGTCCAGCGCAGGGCCGTGATGGCGCTGGGAGCTGTGCAGGTGACCCTGATGGCCGCCGCACTCACCGACCTCGCGCGGCGCCCTGCCGCCGCCGTCCGGGGCAGCCGCGCCGCCTGGGCCGTTGCGTGTTTCGTCAACTTCGCCGGGCCGATCGCCTACTTCCTCTTCGGGCGCCGCCACCCGGCCGCCCCGCGTTGAGTAGACTTGCCGAATGCAAGACGATAAGCCAGCGCGAGCCGCGGTGGTCATTGAAGACGACGATGACGTCCGGGACCTCCTGCACGCGGTGCTTACGGGGTTCGGCTTCACAGTGCACACCGCCCCCGCAGGTCAGGCCGGTGTCGAAATGGTGCGCCGGATCGCCCCGCAGGTGGTGACCCTCGACGTCGGCCTGCCCGACATCGACGGGTTCGAGGTGGCACGGCGGATCCGCCGGTTCTCCTCCACGCTGATTGTCATGCTCACCGCGCGGGCCGACCCACGCGATGAGGCCCGCGGCGCGGAGGCCGGGGCCGACGAATACCTCACCAAGCCCTTCCGCCCCGCCGAACTGCGCCGCCGCATCGAGGACGGGCTGAACAAGCGCAGCGTGCCGGTCCCTTCCTAGGCGGCACCGATCGAGGCGCTGCTCAGTGGCTGCGGACACCCCGCCGTGAGATCAGCCGCGGGGCGATCCACCGGTCGGCCGCAACGCCCGTGACGAGGGAGTAGACCGCCTTGTGGAGGTAATCCACAGTCTTTTCCCCGACCGGCCAGAGCGACGGCGGCGCACCGGCGCCCGTCGCGTTCTCCAGGGTCTGGTCGAAGGCGAGGCGCACCACGGTGTGGGTGGCGTTGGCGGTCCCTCCGCGGATGCCGGTCATGGCCCAGACGCCCCGCAGGGCCCCGAGCACCGCCCCGGTTCCCCAGTGCATCGCGGAGTTGGCCGCGGCGGGCTTGGCCCGGTCCGACACCGGCCGGCCCAGCAGCGTGCTCAGCGTGCGTCCCGGCACGTATGAGTCCGGCCGTTTGGTGAGCGCCTGTTCGATTTTTTCGCCGAGGGTCATGGCGGCGGCGCCCACGAGGCCCGCACACGCCCCCTGCACCGCGGACCCCAGGATCAGGGTAAGCCGCACCCCGGTCGAGCTACGTACCCGCCTCTTGCGCCGTTTCATCTGTGCACTCCTGTCCCGCCGGCAGGACCGACGGCTGACGCCCGCCCTGGCCGGCTGTCACTGATTGTCGTTGTCCTCGCCGCGGGCATCGTCACCCTGGTCGGTATCGATGCCGTTGTTGTCGTCGTACTGCGAGGACTCCTCGGGTGAGGAGCCTCCGCCATCCTGGTTGTCGGCGTCGTCGCAGCCCACGAGGAACATTGCGCTGAGGGCGAGGATGAGCGGGTATTTCTTAAGACCGTCGGCTGCCACCGTTCTCACTTCTCTCCGTCTTGGTCCACCTGCCTGCGCTTAAACCGTAGGACGGCGGGCTGGGGCGGGGAAACGATTTGAGCCGGACGGCCGGCAGCAAAGAGAGCGCTGGCAGGCTCTGGCCTCCCGTGTTAGCGCCCTAGCGGGCGTCGCGGATCAGGTTGGTGATCCGCGCCGTGGAGAGCCGGCGGCCCTCCTCGTCGGTCATCACCACCTCGTGCGTGGTCAGCGTGCGTCCAAGGTGGACGGCGGTGGCCGTCCCTGTGACCGTCCCGGCGGCGATGCTGCGGTGGTGGGTTGCGCTGATCTCGATTCCCAGGGCGTGCCGTCCCGGGCCGGCATGGATTCCGGCGGCGAAGGACCCAAGGGTCTCGGCCAGCACCAGGTGCGCGCCGCCGTGGAGAATTCCGGCCACCTGCTCGTTGCCGGCGACCGGCATTGAAGCCACCATGCGTTCGGCGCTCATCTCGGAGAAGGTGATGCCCATCTTCACAGTCAGGCGCCCGATCCCGTGCCGACCCAGCCAGCCATGCATCTCCGGGGGCACCCCGGCGGCGGTGAGTTCCTCGGCATACGGGTTGGCTGCGGAGCGGCCCGCGGGCGGCTGAGTGAAATTGTCGACCATGGGAACTAGGCTGGCACCTGTGAGTGAAACAACCAAACCTGGATCCACCCTGCCCGCCCCGAGAACAGCGACGGGACAGCGCAACCGCCTCCTGGTCATCGATGGACACTCAATGGCGTTCCGGGCGTTCTACGCCCTGCCCCCCGAAAACTTCTCCACCGACACCGGCCAGCACACCAACGCCGTGTACGGGTTCACCGCAATGCTGATCAACCTCATCAAGGACCAGAAGCCCACCCACGTGGCCGTCGCCTTCGACCTTGACACCCCGACGTTCCGCTCCGAGGAGTACACCGAGTACAAGGCGGGCCGGTCCCGGACGCCCGAGGAGTTCCACGGGCAGGTCGACCTGATCATCAAGGTGATGGAGGCCATGCGCATCCCCACTATCTCCATGGACGGCTATGAAGCCGACGACATCCTGGCCACGCTCGCCACCAAGGCAGCGGCCGAGGACTGGGACGTCCAGGTGGTCAGCGGGGACCGAGACGCCTTCCAGCTGGTCAACGACCGCGTCACCGTCCTGTACCCGAAGCAGGGTGTCACCAACATCCCCCAGATGGACGCTCAGGCCATCGAGGAGAAGTACTTCGTTCCGCCGCACCAGTACTCCGACCTCGCCGCGCTTGTCGGAGAGAGCGCCGACAACCTGCCCGGCGTGCCCGGTGTCGGACCCAAGACGGCCGCCAAGTGGATTAAGCTCTACGGCGGGCTGGAGGGGATACTCGAGAACCTCGACTCCATCGGCGGCAAGGTGGGCGACGCGCTGCGCGCCCACGCCGATGACGTCCGCCGCAACCGCCGGCTGAACCGGCTGCTCACCGACCTGGACCTGCCCGTGGACCTCGATGCGATGGTCTCCCAGCACCCGGACCGCTCCGCCGTCGAGGACCTTTTCGACTCCCTGCAGTTCAACACCCTGCGCAAGCGGCTGTTCGACCTGTTCGGCGAGGAAGAGGCCGAGGAGACCGGGGACGAGATGACCCCGCCGCCGCACGTTGTCCTCACCGACGCCGCGCCCCTGACCGCGTGGCTGAACTCCACCAACCAGGCCCCCGCGGCGGTCCACCTCGCCACCGAGGCCACCACCGGGGGCACCGACGTCACCGGGATCGCCATCGTCACCTCCACCGCGGCCGCCTTCGTGCCGCTCGAGGGGCTCGACGCCGAGGCGGAGCAGGTGCTCGCGCACTGGCTGGCCGACCTCGACGCGCCCAAGGTGGTCCACGACTTCAAGGAGGCCTACAAGCTGCTCGCCCCGCGCGGGCTGCACCTGGCGGGCGAGGTGGACGACACGGCCATCTCGGGCTACCTGATCCAGCCGGACCGCCGCAGCTACGACCTGGCCGACCTGAGCCAGTACCACCTGCGCCTGACCCTCGGCACGGCGCCGGGCAACGCCTCCGGCCAGCTCGCCCTCGAACTCGGGGAGAAGGACCTCGCCGGTCCCGCCGTGATGCGCGCCTTCGCGGCCCTGCAGCTCAGCGAGCACTTCGCCGGCCAGCTCGTCGAAAAGGGCGCCAACCAGCTCCTCGGTGAGCTGGAGCTGCCCCTGTCCGAGGTCCTGGCCGAGATGGAGCTCACCGGCGTCGCCGTCTCCGTCGAACGCCTCGACCGGCTCCTCGACGACTTCTCCAAGACCATCAGCACCGCCGGGGCCGAGGCGTTCCGCATCATCGGCAAGGAGATCAACCTCGGCTCGCCCAAGCAGCTCCAGACGGTGCTGTTCGAGGAACTCGGGCTGCCGAAGACCAAGAAGATCAAGACCGGGTTCTCCACCGACGCCGACGCTCTCACCGACCTGATTGTCAAGACCGGCCATCCGTTCCTCGAGCAGCTCCTGGCCTACCGCGACGCCACCAAGCTCCGGCAGACCGTCGAGGGCCTGCGGAAGTCGGTGGCCGAGGACGGGCGCATCCACACCACCTACGCCCAGACGGTCGCCGCGACGGGCCGGCTGTCCTCAATCAACCCGAACCTGCAGAACATCCCGGTGCGCTCCGACGAGGGCCGGCGGATCCGTGAGGTGTTCGTCGTCGGGAAGGGCGCCGACGGCAGCCGCTACGAGACCCTGATGACCGCCGACTACTCTCAGATCGAAATGCGCATCATGGCCCACCTCTCCGGCGACGAGGGCCTGATCTCCGCGTTCCGCGAGGGCGAGGACCTTCACCGGTTCGTCGGCTCGCACATCTTCGGGGTCGCCCCCGAGGAGGTCACCAGCGCCATGCGCTCCAAGGTCAAGGCGATGTCCTACGGCCTGGTGTACGGGCTGAGCTCCTTTGGGCTCTCCAAGCAGCTGGCCATCTCCGTCGACGAGGCGCGCACCCTGATGCGCGACTACTTCGAGCGGTTCGGCGCGGTGCGCGACTACCTGCGCGGCATCGTCGAACAGGCGCGCAAGGACGGCTACACCTCAACCATCGAGGGCCGGCGCCGCTACCTCCCGGACCTCTCCAGCGACAACCGCCAGCTGCGCGAGATGTCGGAGCGGGCGGCCCTGAACGCGCCCATCCAGGGTTCGGCGGCCGACATCATCAAGAAGGCGATGCTCGGCGTGGACGGCGCGTTGAAGGCCAAGGGCCTGTCCTCGCGCATGCTGCTGCAGGTGCACGACGAACTGGTCCTCGAGATTGCCGAGGGGGAGAAGGACGTTGTCGAGGCTCTGGTGCGCGAGCAGATGGCCGGCGCGGCCGACCTGTCGGTGCCCCTGGATGTCTCTGTCGGAACCGGGCTGAGCTGGCACGAGGCGGCGCACTGACCAATCCTCGGCGGCCTGTGGTGGAGGGCGCATAATCCGGCTAGGGTCTTGGAGCGTGAACACACAGACGACGACGCCGGGCACCTCTGCCGAACTGCGTCTTGAGAAGTTCCAGGTCACGGCGGGGGAGGACACCTCGCCGGGAGGACGGTTCGCCAACTGGTTCTACGCCGTGGGGGTCGGGTTTTTCGAGCCCCGCGCCGACGCCGAGGACTACCCGGCCTACGTGAAGGCGTTCACCGCCGACGGGCGGGTGCTGGTCGGCGTGCACGACGATGCACCGGGTGCCCTGTCCGTCGACGGGGCCGTGCCGGTGGCGACCTACGCCTCAATGCGGAACACCCTCAATGCCGGGGGGCCGGAGCCGCTCCAGGCCCACCTGATCACCTCCGTCACCGTGCGGCCCTCCCACCGGCGGCGTGGCCTGCTGCGCCGGATGATGACCGAGGACCTGCAGGACGCGGCGGCCGCCGGTGTGCCCGTGGCGGTGCTGACGGCATCCGAGGCCACCATCTACGGGCGGTTCGGCTTCGGCTGCGCCACCTTCACCTCGAGCGTGACCGTGGACGTGCGGGAGCGCTTCGCCGTGCTCGGCACCCCGTCCGGGCGGACGGAGCTGGCCGAGCCCGCCGAGGTCCCCGCGCTCTCCGGGGAGGTCTTTGCCCGCTTCCATGCCCGCACCCGCGGCTCGGTCGGGCGCCAGTACTCCTACGCGCGCCGTGTCTCCGGCCAGTGGGGCCGGGAGCGGCCGGTCGAGGACAAGGCGGTGCGCACGGCGGTGCACTACGACGACGCCGGCAACGCCGTCGGCTACGTGGCCTACCGGTTCGAGGGGTGGTCCAAGGAGCCCTACACCGTCAGCATTCTCGACCTGGTCGCCGGCACCGAGGAGTCCTACCTCGCCCTCTGGCGGTACCTCGGGGCGATGGACCTCATCCAGGAGATCACCTGGGACGGCGCGGCCGTGGACGACCCGCTGCCCTGGGCGCTTGCGGACCGCCGCTGCTACCGGGTCACCGGCGTCGAGGACGTCCTGTGGGTGCGCCTGCTCGACGTCGCCCGGGCCCTCGAGGGCCGGGGGTACCGCAGCAGCGGGCGGCTGGTGTTCGAGGTGGCCGACGCGCTCGGACTCGCGGGCGGCACCTACCAGCTCACCGTCACCGGCGGCCGGGGACGCGTGGAACGGGTCGACGCCGATTCGGAGGTCGACGTGGCGCTGGACATCGCCGCGCTCGGCTCGCTCTACCTGGGCGGAGTCAGCCCCGCCGCGCTCGTCGGTGCCGGGCTGGTGGAGCAGCGCACCGAGGGCGCCATCGAGCTGCTCAACGACCTGTTCCGGGACGCCGAAAACCCCTACTGCATCACGCATTTCTAGGCGCCGGCAGAGCGGGACGGCACTACCGGCCCGCTTTGACGGGGTTGGCTCCCGCCGTTAGACTAGACGGGCGCGTATTGCGCTGTGGTTCGGGCCGGCATCCGCCGTGCGAGTTCCCGCGTAATACCAATAGAACCGCTCTTTAGGTTTTATCCAATCTGTCCGCTTCCGGACATCGGATTCCCCTGGATGGCCCGGCTTTTTCGGCCGGATTTTCCAGCGTCCGCTTTCCGGATCAAGAAAACTTCCACAACGGAGCCCCAACTACATGACCATCACCACCACCGAGAAGCAAGGTGCCCCGCAGGTCGCTATCAACGACATCGGCACCGCTGAGGACTTCCTCGCAGCAGTCGACGCGACGATCAAGTACTTCAACGACGGAGATCTCGTCGAAGGTACCGTCGTCAAGGTCGACCGCGATGAAGTCCTGCTCGACATCGGTTACAAGACCGAGGGTGTCATCCCTTCCCGTGAGCTTTCCATCAAGCACGACGTTGACCCCGGAGACGTCGTCTCCGTTGGCGATCAGGTCGAAGCCCTGGTGCTCACCAAGGAGGACAAAGAAGGCCGTCTGATCCTGTCCAAGAAGCGCGCTCAGTACGAGCGTGCCTGGGGCGACATCGAAAAGGTCAAGGAAGAAGACGGCGTCGTCACCGGTACCGTCATCGAGGTCGTCAAGGGTGGTCTTATCCTCGACATCGGCCTGCGCGGGTTCCTGCCCGCGTCGCTCGTCGAGATGCGCCGTGTGCGCGACCTGGCTCCGTACATCGGCCAGCAGATCGAAGCGAAGATCATCGAGCTCGACAAGAACCGCAACAACGTTGTGCTGTCGCGTCGCGCCTGGCTGGAGCAGACCCAGTCCGAGGTCCGCTCGACCTTCCTCAACAAGCTTGAAAAGGGCCAGGTCCGGCCGGGCGTTGTCTCCTCGATCGTCAACTTCGGTGCGTTCGTGGACCTCGGCGGCGTCGACGGTCTGGTTCACGTCTCCGAGCTGTCCTGGAAGCACATCGACCACCCGTCCGAGGTTGTCGAGGTCGGCCAGGAAGTCACCGTCGAGGTTCTCGAAGTCGACCTGGACCGCGAGCGGGTTTCGCTCTCGCTGAAGGCCACGCAGGAAGATCCCTGGCAGACCTTCGCCCGGACGCACGCTCTGGGCCAGGTTGTTCCCGGTAAGGTCACCAAGCTGGTTCCGTTCGGTGCGTTCGTCCGCGTCGAAGACGGCATCGAAGGCCTGGTCCACATCTCGGAGCTGGCAGTCCGCCACGTTGAGCTTGCAGAGCAGGTCGTTTCCGTTGGCGACGAGCTCTTCGTCAAGGTCATCGACATCGACCTCGAGCGCCGCCGCATCTCCCTCAGCCTCAAGCAGGCCAACGAGGGCGTCGACGCCGACAGCACCGAGTTCGACCCGGCACTGTACGGTATGGCTGCCGAGTACGACGAAGAGGGCAACTACAAGTACCCCGAGGGCTTCGACCCCGAGTCGAACGAATGGCTCGAAGGCTACGAGACCCAGCGCGCCGCTTGGGAAGCTCAGTACGCCGAGGCCCAGGCCCGCTGGGAGTCCCACAAGAAGCAGGTTGTGCAGCACGCGTCCGACGACGCCGCTGCCGCCAACGAGCCCGTCGAGTCGAACGCAACGAGCTACTCCTCGGAGCCCGTCGCCGCTGAGACCGGTTCAGGCACCCTTGCCTCGGATGAGGCGCTTGCGGCTCTCCGCGAGAAGCTGACCGGAGCCTAACCCTCCGGCTTACGCCGAACACTGAGAAGGACCCCCGCCGTTTGGCGGGGGTCCTTCTTTTTGGCCCGGGACGGCAGGGCTGGTGGTGTGGCCGGTCTTCATCCAGGGTGCAGTTAGAACCGGTGGAGGGGCGCCGGGCCGTAAGTGCTGCGTCCTCGATGGGCCAGGGCGGAATCCCTTAAATCGAGGGTGCAGTTCGAACCGGTGGAGGGGGTCCGGGCCGTAAGTGCTGCGTCCTCGATGGGCCGCCGCCATGCTGCGTGGGTCAGCGGCGGACCGAACAGGTGATCGTGAACCGCTGGTTGCGGTCGATCTGGCGGGTCGGGCCGACGATCCGGGACAGGGCGGGCCGATACGCGAGGTGGCTGTTCCAGACGGTCCAGAGTTCCCCGCCCGGGGCGAGCACCCGGGCCGCATCGGTGAACAGCTTCACGGCGATGCCTGCGTGAACGGTGGCGCCGATATGGAAGGGCGGATTCAGGACGATCAGGTCCGCCGACCCCTTCGGCTGGGACGACAGCGCGTCGTCGCGCACCACGTCCACCCGGTCCCCGACGGCGTTCGCGCGCGCAGTCTCCCTGGTGGAGGCCACGGCGGAGGCCGACTGGTCCGATGCGATCACCCGCAGCCCGGGCCGGGTCAGCGCCAGGTAGGCGGCGATGGCGCCGTTGCCGCAGCCGAGGTCGATGGCCGAATCCGTCGCCGCCGCGGACGCGAGGTGGGGGAGGAGGAACCGGGTTCCGGGGTCCAGGGCCGCCCCGCCGAACGTCTCGCCGAACGCCCGCAGCACCAGCGGGTGGGGGAGGCCGACGTCATGCCGCTGCGTGAGCGGGAACGCCGCGCTGCCGGCTGGCAGCGGTCCGGAGGCGGTGAGGACCCGGGATTTCTGCCGGGCCAGCCCCGCGGTGACGGAGCCGAAATACTTCTGGAGCACCGCGGTCATGGCCAGGCTCATATGCTTGAGCCGCCCTCCAGCGTAGACGGTGGCCGAAGGATCGGCATAGGCGGCGATGTTCCAGGCGGCCTCCTCCAGGGCGTCGAGGGAGCGCGGAAGCTGGAGCAGCACCGTGCGGGCATCCCGGAGGAGCTCGGGACCCAGCCCGTGCCGCTCATATCGTCCGGACGCGCCCACCGCCCCGGCATTGCGGGCAAGCGCCAGTTCGTGCGAGAGCGGATCCTGATGGACGCGCGGACGGGGGACCCCGTGCAGCAGGGCCGCTCCGAGGGTGAGGGCGCCGTAACGGTCGCCGAGGGTGACCACGCCGGTGGGCTGCTCGGCGAGCCTGCCGGCCGCCGAGTCCAGCAGCAGCCGGTCGGTGGCGTCGTAGGCGTGCAGGTTGGGCGCCTCGACGTCCGGTCTGCGGCTCAGGCGGTCGAAGTCGAACTCAGTCATGGTCCACCCACGTGGTGCCTGCAGGGCGGGACACCGAGGCCCCGGCGGTGGAAGCGGCAAGCCGCCGCTGGAAATCCTCATAGCTGTCGGCGCCGGATTCAAGCGCCACCTCGATGAGCGCCTCCTCGGGGGTGTAGGTGGTGCCGAGGACGATCGTGGCAGCGGCGCGCAGCTCGTTTTCGACCCGCCCGGCCTCGGCGTGCGCCACCGGCACCGTGTGGAGGGTGAGGAGGCGGCGGCGGACCAGGGGTGCTCCGTCCAGCGCCCGGGTCACCGACTGGGAGTAGGCGCGGATCAACCCGCCCGCGCCCAGCAGGATGCCTCCGAAGTACCGCACGACGACGGCGGCGGTGTCGCTGAGGTCTGCCGCGCCGTGGCGGCTGAGGGCTTCGAGCATCGGGGCGCCGGCGGTGCCGGCCGGTTCGCCGTCGTCGTGTGCCCGCTGGATGGTGCGCCCTGCTCCGATCAGGTAGGCGCTGCAGTGGTGCCGCGCCGTCGGGAATTCGGTGCGCAGCTGTGCCAGGAGGCCGTCCGCTTCGGTTTCGGTTCCCGCCCTGCGCAGGACCGTGATGAACCGGGACCGGCGGATCTCGAGCTCGTTCCGGTGTTCGCCCCGAACCGTTGAGTATGCGGTGGGGTGCCGGTGGAGAGCGGTCATTCCTGTAATCCTAGCCGGTGGGGTCCGACGAACTCAGGCCGTGGACTGGAGCATCCCCTACGGGAGTCGCTTCCGACGCCGCGGGTGCCTTTCTTCCGGGTCTACCCCGGGTCGCCCGACCCGGAATCCGGGCTGGGGGTACGCTCCACTCCGGCACATCCGTGCTGTAGGGTGCGCGCGGTGGCGGCGGTCGATCGTCGATCAGTTCATTCGGTGTGGATGCTGTCCCTGCTGTGCCGTGCCTCTTGGAGGGTTTTCCTGAGTTCGGCCGGCGTCTGATCGGGCTGGGCGTTGCCGAGCAGCACCGCCGCCGCGGGCAGCGCCGTGCTGGGGGTCGAGCGCAGGGGGAGGTCCATGAGCCGCGCGAAAACCGAAGTCAGGTCATCAAGGGGTACATTCATCGTTGGCGCTCCACCCGGCTTGGATTCAATGCCAGGCAACGAATTCAGCATACACAGCGACCACCGGCGCCCTCCGCGTCCTGAGGCGGGATCAGATCACCAGAAGTCCATTCGAGTTGCCGTCGGCCTGATCGCACAGGGTGAAGACTGTCTGAGGCGAAATGGCGGCGGCCTCGGCTACGGCGGTGACGCTCCCGCCGCTGTTGATCGCCTCGAGGACCGTCAACTGCAGCTGGGTGGCCGCCTGGTCCCGGGAGAATTCGGCCGACTCAAGCTGAGCTGCGGCGACGGCCAGTGATTTGAGGTAGTCCAGGGTCATGACGTATTCCTTACGGCGTGCGGCGGTCGTGCCGCTGAGTTTGGAGGCAGGGCCGGGGCCCGCTGCGGGAAAGGGAAGGGCCCTGCCCCGCTGGGGGAGGTCTCCGGTGGGAAGCGGCGGCCGGCCGGAGGGTCCGGGAGGCTGGTGTGCGCGGGCTGGAAGGAAGCACTCACTGCGGTTGGCCGGCTGTGCGGGTGGTGTTTATCCACTCGGTTATCGTCAGACTTCGCTCCATGGCTGCTCCAAACGAGGTTCCATGGCTGACTGCTCAACCTCTCTCAGAGTATGGGCCGGAGGGGGTGTTGGCAACAGGCATACCGGCCGCTCCGCGTGGGCTTCTCCGCTTCCTTGCCGGAACCGTTCAGGCCTTTGTGCGCTGGCGGCACCGCGAAACGAGGAGGAGATGTGAGCGAGTCCCCTGCACGCGGCGAACTGCCGCTGCCCGACTACGACCCCATCCCCTTGGGCACCCTTCCTTCGCGGATCACGTCCCTGAATGAAGGCGGTCTGGAGGCGCTGCTTGCCTATGAGCGGGAGCACGGGAACCGGCCGCCGGTGACCAGGTGCGTAAGCACCGGCTGGAGGCGGCGTGAGGCGGCGCCGAGCTGGCCGACGACTCGGGGCGCAGAGTATGCCCGAGATGGGGCAGGGACAGGCGGCTCCCGGCTGAGCCCGCGACGTCCGGGCCGCCGATCAACCCACCGTCGCACGGCTACCCCACCAACCCCGCTGGGTGGACCCTCGGCCCGGCACCTGGTAGATCGCCGACTTCCCGGAACCGGTCGGCATCACGCAGAGGACGTTCCTCCCCTCCAGCAGCGCCTGCATCGCCTGCCGCTGCCCGGAGCGGAAATCGTCCCATCCGAAGACCGAGGAGGCCAGCTCCCTCAAGGTCCGAAAGTGATGGTGTCATGACCTCCTCTTGGATTGTAGTAAGCCTGCTCGGCGTAATAGGCAGGGCAACCGGTGAGGTGCCGGGATTGACAGCCGGGGCGTCGCTCCGCGCTACCCTTGGCGGATGCTGAGAGTTGGTTTGACCGGAGGGATCGCCGCCGGCAAGTCCCTGGCCGCCGGGCGGCTGAGGGCGCTGGGCGCCGTCGTAATCGACGCGGACGCCCTCGCCCGCGAGGTGGTGGAGCCCGGCACCGAGGGGCTCGCCGAGGTGCTAGACGCCTTCGGAGGCGAGCTTGCCACCGCGGACGGCTCCCTCGACCGCAGGGCTCTCGGGGAGATCATCTTCGGCGACCCCCGGGCGCGGGAACGCCTCAACGGCATCCTTCACCCCCGCATCCGGGCGCTCGCCGAGGCCCGCACCGCCTCGGCCCCGGCCGGTGCCGTCGTCGTCGAGGATCTGCCCCTGCTCGTTGAGACGGGCCAGGTGGCCCGCTTCCACCTCGTCGTGGTGATCGACGCCCCCGAGGACCAGCGCATCGACAGGATGGTGCGTCTGCGCGGCATGACCGCGGAGGCGGCGCTCAGCCGTCTGCGGGCCCAGCTCGGCCCGGACGAGCGGAACTCCGCGGCCGACGTCGTCATCGACAACGCCGGCAGCGAGGCCGACACGCTCGCGCACCTCGAGGCGCTCTGGCAGCGCCGGATCCTGCCCTTCAACGCCAACCTCCTCGCCGGAGTCCCCGCGCTCCGGGGCCCCCTCGACCCCGTCGAGCCCGACCCGACATGGCCGGCGCAGGCGGAACGGCTGAGCACCCGGCTCCGGCGCGTTGACCCGCGGGTGCTGGATGTCGAACACGTCGGGCCTACAGCGGTGCCCGGGCGCCGGTCCCCGGATGTGCTGGAGTTCAGGCTGGCGGTGTCCACCCGGGCCGACGCGGCGGCACTGCGGCCGCTGCTCACCGCGGCGGGGTTCCCGCCCGCCCCCGGACGGACGGGCGCCGGGCATCCCGCTGCCCGCGGGCGCCTGGGGTTCCACTCCAGCGCCGATCCGGGACGGGCGGCGGAGGTCCACCTTGAGCTGGCCGGCTCCACGGCGGTTCCCGGCCCGCGGTAGGGGCGGCCGGTGCGGTGCCGGAGCGATCCTGCGGTTCCGCCTCCAGCTAAGCGGAAGCTGATTGTCCGCATAACGCGCTAACGTACTAGATATGAGTCTTGCCCAGGATATTAAGCGGGTCGTAGCTCCCTTCGAGGTCATCAGCGATTATCAGCCGGCAGGCGACCAGCCGGCGGCCATCGCCGAACTGAGTACCCGGATCAAGGCAGGGGAGAAGGACGTTGTCCTCCTTGGAGCCACCGGTACCGGAAAGAGCGCGACGACGGCCTGGCTGATCGAGCAGGTCCAGCGGCCGACCCTCGTGATGGTCCAGAACAAGACCCTTGCGGCGCAGCTGGCCAACGAGTTCCGCGAACTGCTGCCCAATAACGCCGTCGAGTACTTCGTGTCCTACTACGACTACTACCAGCCCGAGGCCTACGTTCCGCAGACGGACACCTTCATCGAGAAGGACTCCTCGATCAACGAGGAGGTGGAACGGCTCCGGCACTCGGCCACCAACGCCCTGCTTACGCGCAGGGACGTCATCGTTGTCGCCACGGTCTCCTGCATCTACGGCCTGGGTACGCCCGAGGAATACATTGACAAGATGGTGACCCTCCGCAAGGGCCAGGAGATGAACCGGGACGCGCTGCTGCGCCAGTTTGTGGGCATGCAGTACACGCGCAACGACATGGACTTCCACCGCGGCACCTTCCGGGTGCGCGGCGACACCGTGGAGATCATTCCCATGTACGAGGAGCACGCCCTGCGGATCGAGTTTTTCGGCGACGAGGTTGAGAACATCTACACCCTCAACCCGCTCACCGGCGACGTCATCCGCGAGGAGGAGGAGATGTACGTCTTCCCCGCCTCGCACTATGTCGCCGGGCCGGAACGCATGAACCGTGCGATCAAGGCCATCGAGGACGAACTGCAGGTGCGCCTTGCCGAGCTTGAGTCCCAGAACAAGCTGGTCGAGGCGCAGCGGCTGCGGATGCGGGTCACCTACGACCTGGAGATGATGCAGCAGATGGGCTTCTGCAACGGCATCGAGAACTATTCACGGCACATCGACGGCCGGGGGCAGGGCAGCGCCCCGCACTGCCTGCTCGACTACTTCCCCGACGACTTCCTCCTCGTCGTCGACGAATCCCATGTGACCATCCCGCAGATCGGCGCGATGTACGAAGGGGACATGTCGCGCAAGCGCACCCTCGTCGACCACGGGTTCCGCCTTCCGTCGGCGATGGACAACCGGCCGCTGAAGTGGGACGAGTTCCTCGAGCGCATCGGGCAGACGGTCTACCTCTCGGCGACGCCGGGCAAGTACGAGCTCGGGAAGTCCGACGGATTCGTGCAGCAGATCATCCGGCCCACCGGGCTGGTGGACCCGGAGATCGTGGTGAAGCCGAGCAAGGGTCAGATCGACGACCTGCTTCACGAGATCCGGACCCGCGTGGAGCGCGACGAGCGCGTGCTGGTGACGACGCTGACCAAGCGGATGTCGGAGGACCTCACGGGATACCTCCTCGAGCACGGGGTGAAAGTGGAGTACCTTCACTCCGACGTCGACACCCTGCGCCGGGTCGAGCTGCTGCGTGAGCTCCGGCTGGGAACCTTCGACGTGCTGGTGGGCATCAACCTGCTGCGAGAGGGCCTCGACCTTCCGGAGGTATCACTCGTCAGCATCCTCGACGCCGACAAGGAGGGGTTCCTGCGCAGCTCCACCTCCCTCATCCAGACGATCGGGCGGGCCGCCCGCAACGTGTCCGGCCAGGTGCACATGTACGCCGACCGGATCACCGATTCGATGGAACGGGCCATCGACGAAACCAACCGGCGCCGGGCCATCCAGGTGGCGCACAACCTCGAGCACGGAATCGACCCGACGCCGCTGCGCAAGCGCATCGCCGACATCACCGACACCATCAACCGCGAGGACGCCGACACCCGGGAGCTCCTCGAGGCCGCCGCGAAGGGGCGCAAGAAGAAGCCCGGCCAGGGCGTGCACCGCGAGGGGCTCGCCGCCGTGCCGGCCGAGGACCTCACCGACCTCATTCAGCAGCTCACCGACCAGATGCACACGGCGGCCGCGGAACTGCAGTTCGAGCTCGCGGCCCGGCTCCGCGATGAGGTGGGGGACCTGAAGAAGGAACTGAGGCAGATGCAGACCGCCGGGCACGCGTAACACCATGCCGGAGCGGGGGGACGGCTTCGCGGAGATCCGCGTGCACGGAGTGGGGGAGCAGGAGCACCTGAGCAGCATCACCAGTGCCCGGGTGACCCGGCTCAACCCCTGGGCCGAGGCCGTCGACCCTCCGCTGCTTCCGCCCCACCGCCTGAGCCTGATCAACTGGTCGCGGTCGAACCGCCGGAGGACCGGCTTCCTGTGGTATCTGGCCTTCCCGTTCACGCTGGCCAACGTTGCCGGCCGCATGCTCGAGCGCCCCGGGCACGCCACCGCCGCGCGGTCGGCGGTGCTGCTGCACGTGGGCTCGGTGCTGCTCACCCTCAGCCAGCTGGCCTGGCTGGTGGTCCTCGGCGAGACGGTCCTCGAGCACGTGGCCGGTCCCCTCGGCCTGCCGGGCGCCGCCGAGGGTCCCGCCCGGGGCATCCCCGCCGCCGCGGCGACGGCCCTGGCCGCATTCATCGCGTACCGGTGGTTCCGGGTCATCCGGGTGCAGCATGAGGTTCCCCGGCGCAGCCGCACCGCGGCCCAGCTCCACGCCGGCGCCCTCCTCGCGGCCGGAGCGCTGCTGGCGCTGACCCTCCCGGCGGGGACCCTTTCCCCGGCGTGGCCCTCGACCCCCGGCCCCGACGGCGTCCAGCGTCTCGACGCCATGGCGCTGTGGATCGCCCTGAGCCTCGGCGCCCTGATGCTGCCCACCATCGTCAGCCCGCTGCGCCGGCGCGCCGGGGTGGGAGCAACCGGCCGCTCCCGGGCCCCGGAGGGCGCCGCCGCCGGCCTCCTCCTGCTCGCCCTGTTCCTCATGCACTCGGTCAACGCCCTGGTCCGGATGCTCCTGGACGGCCTCCTCGGCTACGTCGTGCGGCTGTTCGGCAGCCAGGAGTACGACGCGCCCACCGTGCGCGTGCTGCTGGCCTGGGACGACCCGATGGACGCCGGCGACAGCCGGCTCGACCTGTTCCCGCTGCTCGCCCTGATCGCCCTGGCCGGGCCCGTGCTCTCGGCCGCCGCGGTGCTTCTGCTGGACCGGCGGCTCGGGCTGGGGCCACTCTTTGGTGCCAGGGAGCCGCGCCTGCGGTGGTGGCACCGCGTCGTCGCTGGGGCCCCCGCTCTCCTTCCGCGCGTCCTGCCCGCCGGCACGGCACTGGGCGCGGGGGGCATGGGCGCAGCCATGATCCTCGGGGAGGGCCGGCTGGGCGGGCCGTGGCTCGCCCTCGCGGTGCTGCTGCTCCAGCTGGCCGGCGCCGCCGCAGTCCTCACCCTGCTGCTCGGGCAGCTTCGGACGGTGCAGGAGGTGCTCGGCAGGGCCGCCGACGCGGCCGGCTTCTGGCCGGTCCGCGACCACCCTCTGGCCGGTGCCTCCTACCGGGAGGCGGTCATCGCAGGCATCGAGCAGGAGGCTGCCCGGCTCGGGCCCACCCGGGTCGCGCTCGTCGGGTACAGCCAGGGGAGCGTGATCTGCGCCTGGCTGGTGGCGGAGACCCGGGCCCTTCGGGGCTGCCGGGAGCTGCACCTTGTCACTACCGGCTCGCCGCTGGTCTCCCTTTACGCCGCATTCTTCCCGGCCTACTTCACTCCCGGGTGGTTCGGGACCGTGGCCGGGCGTTCCACCGGGTGGGCGAACTTCTGGCGCGCCACCGATCCCGTCGGCAGTCCCGTGCCCGGCGCGGTGAACGTCGAGCTCACCGACCCCGACGCCGCCGGCACTGTGCAGGGCCACGGGGGGTACTGGAACGCCCCCGAGGTGTCCAAGTATGTGGCGGCGGTCGCGGCGGGCGGACGTGATTCCCCATATCAGCACCCCGCCGGTAGGATTGACCCTACGTAGGGGAGTATCCCAAGCGCTACGAACGTCAACACGCAGGGCAGTGACGCCCCGCCGGGCGTAGCGGTCGGCTGGCAGGGTGCCACGGCGGAGAGACTTACGGACCTCCATCGCGATCCTCGAAAGGCGCTCCATGCCCGAATTACCTCTTGCTTTCGAAGTCGGCACCTTTGTCGTTCTTGGAATCATCCTCCTGTTCGACCTGCTGCTCGTGGTGAAGCGCCCGCACGTGCCCTCGATGCGTGAGGCCGGCCTCTGGGTGGCCTTCTACGTCTCCCTGGCGCTGATCTTCGCGGCGATCATGTTCATCTTTACCGGCCCTGAGTACGGCGGACAGTTCGTCGCCGGCTGGGTGACCGAATACAGCCTGAGCATCGACAACCTGTTTGTCTTCATCATCATCATGGCGCGCTTCTCCGTCCCGCGGAAATACCAGCAGGAGGTGCTGATGGTGGGCATCATCATCGCGCTGATCCTGCGGGGCATCTTCATCGCCCTGGGTGCCGCCGTGATCGAGAACTTCAGCTGGGTGTTCTACATCTTCGGAGCATTCCTGCTCTACACGGCGTACAAGCAGGCAAAGGACACGGGCGAGGACGAGGAGGACGCAGGGGACAACAAGCTTGTCGCCAAGCTGCGCTCGGTGCTGCCCATGTCGGATCACTACGACGGCGGCAAGGTCCGCACCGTGGTGGACGGCAAGAAGGTGTTCACCCCGATGCTCGTCGTGTTCGTCACGATCGGCCTGACCGACCTGCTCTTTGCGGTCGACTCGATTCCGGCCATCTTCGGGCTCACCCAGAGCGCCTTCATCGTCTTCACCGCGAACATCTTCGCGCTGATGGGCCTGCGTCAGCTGTACTTCCTGCTCGGCGGGCTGATGACGCGGCTGGTGTACCTCAAGCACGCGCTGTCGGTCATCCTCGCGTTCATCGGCGTCAAGCTCGTGCTCCATGCCATGCACGTCAACGAACTGCCGTTCATCAACAACGGAGAGCACATCGAGTGGGCTCCGGAGATCCCGACGTTCGTCTCCCTCGCCGTCATTGTGGCGACCATCGTCGTGGCCGTCGTCGCGAGCCTGCTCAGCTCGCGCGGGCGAAGCGCGAAGGTTGACGAGGACCTCGCCGCCGCCGATGCCAAGGCGCGGAACTCGGACCTCGAGAGCTGACCGACACGACAGGATCGGGCCCGGCACCAGCGCAGAGCGCGGGTGCCGGGCCCGATGTGTTGGGGGCTCCCCCAAAGGGACCGCTAGATCGTGAAGGAGCCCCAGCAGGCGCCCGCTCAGCTCCCGCAGCCGCTCGGCGGCCGGCGGATCAAACGCCCACGCGTGGGCCCTTGAGGTCCTCCGGGCTCAGGTGCCGCCCGATCCCCGTGGGGCTGGTGCCCGGCGGCGTGAACGAGCAAGAGGCCCCCACCGCCGGAGCGGTGGGGGCCTCTTGCCTCTGTTGCCTGGATTCCGGCGCCTCAACTACTTCCGCGGCAGGTATCCCTCAACCTGTGAAATGGGCCGCGGCGCTGCCTTGTCCGGGTCGTCGCCGAACTCGCTTCGAGCGCGGCGCTGCCGCAGCAGATCCCAGCACTGGTCAAGGTCCTGCTCAAGGCGCTGCAGCCGGGCGGCATTCTGCCCGCCGCGGGCGCTGTCGTCCCCTGCGCTCCGGAGGTCGTGTTCCTCCGTCACGAGAGACTTGATGCGTCCGAGAATATCCTGGTCGTCCAACATGGTTTCCTCCTCAATAGCCCTGGTTCACAGGGTACTGAGGCCTGGCCGGGTTGAACAGGGGCCTGCGGCTGCGTGACGTCGTCCGCCGGGCCGCACCCCTAGCTTTCGCCGGTGCGGGTGGTGCCGAACATGAGCGTGCGGCGGCGCACGTCGTAGTAGACCGTCTTGGCGGTGGACAACAGGTCCTGCAGGTTGTCCGCGTCGTCGGGGTCGAGGGTCAGGACTTCCTCCCAGGCACCCTGGTCGAGGACAAGCTGGAGGGTGTAGGTGCCGGGCTGCCCGGCTTCCCCGGCGATCCATGAGAACTGGTAGTGGCTGAGCTGGCGTACCTGGATGCTGTCGTCCGTCATCGGCTGTTCTGCATTTGAAGTCATCGCTTTCGCTCCTTCGCGGCCCGGGTGCTTCCCGGGCCCGGTGTCGGGCTGGGACGGAGGCCGCTGCGGCGTCCGTTCGGCGGGGGCGCCGCCGGTCGCACCAACCTAACTTCGGCACGGCCCCAAGTAAACGGGCGGCAAAAGTGATGAAACCCTTGACTGACAAGGCAGGTGCTGCCGGGAACCACGACCCCGCTTCGCGCGCGTCACTGCCTGCACCGGCCCCTGTGCTCGCCGCCGGCCCGTTCCGCCCGCGGGAGGCGCCGGGCCGGCACCCGTCGCCGGCCGGCCCTAGTGGTCCCCGGTCATCTCCAGGAGCCGGTTGAAGATCGCCTCGCCGTCATCGGAGATGCCGTCGTGGTGGAAGTCCGCCGTCTCCCAGACCCGCAGGCCTTTGACCGCCGCAGCGGTCCGGAGGGAGAGGCTGCGGTCGACATAGATGTCGTCCCGGTAGACGGCCGCCGCGGCGGGCACCGTGTTGCGCCGCAGCGCCCCGGGGTCGTAGAGGGGCCCCCAGTCCTCCTTCCGGGCGAGCAGTTCAGCGGTCTCCCGCAGGGGCGCGAGGGACGGATCCTCCTCGAAGTACCAGGGGTAGATCATCTCTCCGGTGAGCAGGGTGTCGGCGGCGTCGGGCCGGAACTGCGGATAACGCCCGAGCACCCGGTCGGCCGACCACGCCGAGGCACCGCCCTGACAGTAGATCGACTCGTGCATCACGGCGTAAAGCGGGTTGGAGCTGCGGGAGACGAGCGCGCCCACCTGATCGAGGAAGACCTGCGAGAGCCTCGGCCCGCCGGGGGTCAAAAGGAACGCGTCCTCGAGCAGGTAGTGGAGGGCGTCGACGCGCGTATTACCGCCGAGGAAGGAGCCGATCATCTGGAGCCGGCGGACGCTCAGGCGCTCCCCGGTCGGCAGGTGCTCCTCGACCTCCTCGAGGTGCCGGGCGATCCGCGTCAGCAGGCCGCGGTCGCCGGGGTACCAGCCGAAGTACTCCCGGTTGCGCTCCTCCACCCGTGCGTAGGTCGCCGTGTACACCTCGTCGGGCGAGCCCTGAAGGGGCGGCAGGCCGCCGGTGATGAGCGCCCGCTCGACGCCCTCCGGGGCGAAGGAGAGGTAGCTCAGCGCGCAGAACCCGCCGTAGCTCTGCCCGAAGATGGTCCAGGGGGCTCCCACCAGGCGCCGGCGGATGAGTTCGGCATCAGCGACGATCGAATCGGCCCTGAAGTGGGCCAGGTACTCGGCCTGCTCGGCCGGGCCGCCCCTGGCGGCGAGGGTCAGGGCGTCGGCGGGGGTGGACAGGCCGGTGCCGCGCTGGTCGAGCATCAGGATGCGGAAGCGTTCGGCGGCGGCCTTCATCCAGCCGGCGAGCTGCGTCGTACGGTTCCCGCGCCCGCCCGGGCCGCCCTGGAGGAACAATAGCCAGGGCAGGGCCCCGACGGCGGCATCGTCGTGATCGGTGGAGGTGTATTCCCGGGCGAAGACCGAGATGGTCTCGCCGTCGGGCCGGGCGTGGTCAAGAGGGACGGTGAAGGTGTGGCCGGTGGCACGCAGGCCCCGCATCTCAAAGGTGGGCCCGCTGGAGAAGCCGTCGCCCGCCGCGGCGCTCACTGTGCGGCCGTTCCGGCGAAGCC
Organism: Arthrobacter zhaoguopingii; assembly: GCF_009828605.1. Classification (NCBI taxonomy): domain Bacteria; kingdom Bacillati; phylum Actinomycetota; class Actinomycetes; order Micrococcales; family Micrococcaceae; genus Arthrobacter; species Arthrobacter zhaoguopingii. The sequence continues at coordinate 57,741 of NZ_WIAE01000002.1, forward strand.
GCTGAGGGCGGCGCCGGTCAGCCGGAAGGTGGACCACCCGGACTGCGGGCGGGCACCCAGGCTCTCGTAGAAACGGATGGAGGGCTCGTTCCAGTCGAGCACCGACCACTCCACCCGGGCGTAGCCGCGTTCCGTGGCGATCTGCGCGAGCCGGCGCAGCAGGGCCTTGCCGTGTCCGGCGCCGCGTGCGCCGGGGCGGACGTAAAGGTCCTCGAGGTAGATGCCGTTCACGCCCTCCCACGTCGAGTAGTTGAGGAACCAGAGGGCGAAGCCCTGGATCTCTCCGTGCGCCTCGGCCACGTGGGCGTACACGGAGGGGCTGGCGCCGAAAAGGGCCTCCTGGAGCCGGGGGACCGTGTTCTTCACGGCATCCGGTTCCTTCTCGTAGATGGCCAGGTCGTGGATGAGCTGGAGGATGGTGGGGACGTCGCCGGGACGGGCTTCGCGGACGGTGTTCATCCTCCAAGCCTATCGAGGGCCTGTGCCGCGGCGGGGACCGTATCCTACGGCGCGCCCACCCCGGTGACCTCCACCACGGGGGTGCCGGCCGCGTCGGAGGCGGCCAGGTCGATGACGGCGTTGATGCCCCAGTCATTGTTGCCGGCGGGATCCTTGAAGATCTGCCGGACCTTCCACACACCGGGCAGTTTCTCGATGATGAGCAGGTTCGGCCCGCGCGCCTCCGGCCCGTCGTCGATATCCTCGTATTCCTCGAAGTACCCGTCCAGAGCCTCGGCCCACCGGTCCGCCGTCCAGCCGGAGTCGGCATCGAGTGCCCCCAGCGCCTCGTCGCGCTCGTCGGCGAACAGCTGCACGCGCTGGAACATCTCGTTGCGCACCATCACCCGGAAGGCGCGCTCGTTTGAGGTCAGCGACGGCGGCTCCTCGGGCAGGTCAACCTCGGGGCCGGTGTCGATTCCGGCCGGTTCGCCGGCGCTCAGCCGTGCCCATTCGTCGAGCAGGCTCGAGTCGACCTGCCGGACGAGTTCGCCGAGCCATTCGATGATGTCGCTGAGGTCCTCGCGCAGCGCGTCCGTCGGAACTGTCTGCCGCAGCGCCTTGTAGCAGTCGGCGAGGTAGCGCAGGAGGATGCCCTCGGACCGGGTGAGGGCGTAGAACGCCACGTACTCCCCGAAGCTCATCGCCCGCTCGTACATGTCCCGCACCACGGACTTCGGGGCCAGCTCGAAATCGCCGAGCCACGGGGCCGCGGCCCGGTAGACGTCGAAGGCCTGCTGCAGCAGCTCGGCGAGGGGCTGCGGGTAGCTGATCTCCTCGAGCCGGGCCATCCGGGCGTCGTAGTCGATGCCGTCGGCCTTCATGGCGGCGACCGCCTCGCCGCGGGCCTTCTTCTCCTGGGCGGAGAGCACCTGCCGGGGCTTCTCCAGCGTCGCCTCGATGACCGAGACGACGTCGAGGGCGTAGGCCGGCGCCTCGGGGTCGAGCAGTTCGAGGCTGGCGAGGGCGAACGGGGACAGCGGCTGGTTGAGGGCGAAGTTCGCCTGCAGGTGCACCTTCAGCCGGACCTGGCGCCCGTCGGCGTCCGGCTCGGGCAGCTTCTCCACGATCCCCGCGGCCACCAGTTCCCGGTAGATTCCGATGGCCCGGCGCATCAGCCGCAGCTGCGAGGAGCGGGACTCATGGTTCTCCCCGAGGAGCCGCTGCGCGGCCTTGAAGGGGTTACCCGGGCGCTCGAGCAGGTTCAGCAGCATCGAGTGGCTGACCGTGAAGGAGGAGGTCAGCGGATCCGGTACGCCGTCGACGAGCCGCTCATAGGTGGGCTTGCCCCAGGAAACGAACCCCTGGGGCGGCTTCTTCCGCACCACCTGGCGAAGTTTTTTCTGGTCGTCGCCGAACTTGGAGACGGCCTTGGCCATCGCCTTGGTGTTCTCCACGACGTGTTCCGGGGCCTGAACCACGACGGTGCCCGCGGTGTCGTAGCCGGCCCGGCCGGCCCGCCCGGCGATCTGGTGGAACTCCCGGGCGTTGAGCAGGCGGGTCCGGACGCCGTCGTACTTGCTGAGCGCCGTGAGGAGCACCGTGCGGATGGGGACGTTGATGCCGACGCCGAGGGTGTCGGTGCCGCAGATGACTTTCAGCAGGCCCGCCTGCGCCAGCTGCTCCACGAGCCGCCGGTACTTGGGGAGCATGCCCGCGTGGTGCACGCCGATGCCGTGGCGGACAAACCGGTTGAGGGTCTTGCCGAACCCCGAGGAGAACCGGAAGGTGCTGATCAGTTCGGCGATGCGGTCCTTCTCCTCCCGGCTGCACACGTTCACACTCATCAGGCTCTGCGCCCGCTCGATGGCCTCGGCCTGGCTGAAATGCACGACATAGACCGGGGCCTGGTTGGTCGAGAGCAGCTCCTCGATCGACTCCTGCACCGGGGTTTCGACGTAGTAGAAGTGAAGCGGAATGGGCCGGTCCACCGAGGTCACCGTGGCGGTGGGCCGCCCCGTCCGGGTGGTGAGCTCCTTCTCGAACAGGCTCACGTCGCCGAGGGTGGCGGACATGAGCAGGAACTGGGCCTGCGGCAGTTCAAGCAGCGGCACCTGCCAGGCCCAGCCGCGCTGGGGGTCGGAGTAGAAGTGGAACTCGTCCATGACGACGGTTCCCAGTTCCGCGGCGGCGCCCTCCCGCAGCGCGATGTTGGCGAGGATCTCCGCGGTGCAGCAGATGATCGGGGCGTCGGAGTTGACGCTTGAGTCGCCGGTGACCATGCCGACGTTCTCTGCGCCGAAGATCTCGGTCAGGGCGAAGAACTTCTCCGAGACGAGGGCCTTGATCGGCGCGGTGTAGTAGCTGGTCCGGCCTTCGGAGAAGGAGAGCAGGTGCGCCGCGATGGCCACGAGGGACTTTCCGGAGCCGGTGGGGGTGGCCAGGATGACGTTGCTTCCCGAGGCGAGCTCGAGCACCGCTTCGTCCTGCGCGGGGTACAGCGCCAGCCCGCGGGAGCCTGCCCAGGCGGTGAAGGCCTCGTACACGGCGTCCGCCTGGTGGAGGCCGGACGGGTGGGCGGGGAGATGCTCTTGGATCCTCATGGTGCTTTCAGCCTACCCGTGGTGCGGTTAGCCTGAGCTATGCGATGGGACCCCCGGAAGTACGCCGAGTTCGCCGACCAGCGCGGACGGCCGTTCTTCGACCTGGTCTCCCGCATCGGCCACCCCGGCCCGCGGCGCGTCGTCGACCTGGGCTGCGGGCCCGGTGACCTTACCGCGGCCCTTGCCCGCCGGTGGCCGGCGGCCGAGGTGGTCGGCATCGATTCCTCGCCGGAGATGATCGCGCGGGCGCGGGACGTCGGCGGGCGGCCGGCCAACCTGACGTTCACCACGGGCGACGCCGGCACCTGGCTGCCCGGGCAGGAGGACGACGTCATCGTTTCGAATGCGCTGCTGCAGTGGGTGCCCGGACACCGGGAGCTGCTGCGGAAGTGGGCGGCCGCGATGGGTTCGGGCGCCTGGCTGGCCTTCCAGGTTCCGGGAAACTTCGACGCGCCCTCGCACGCGCTGATGCGCCGGCATGCCAACTCCCCCCGCTGGGACTCCGCGCTGCGGGGGGTGCTTCGCCACGCCGATGCGGTCGACGAACCCGGCGGGTACCTGCGCCTGCTCGCGGGCGAGGGGCTGCAGGTCGATGCCTGGGAGACGGTGTACCACCAGGTGCTGCAGGGGGAGGACCCGGTGCTCGAGTGGGTGCGCGGCACCGGGCTGCGCCCGGTTTTGGCGGCCCTGCCCGAGGCCGAGGCGGCCGAGTTCGAGGAGGGCTACGCCCGGCTGCTGCGGCAGGCCTACCCGGCCGAGTCCTTCGGCACGGTGTTCCCCTTCCGGCGGATCTTCGCCGTGGCGGTGAAACCGCCGGCCGCAGCGGGCGCTACCGGGAGGCCTTGATCCGGCGCCAGCCGCCGGCCCGGTTGTTGGCGATGATCTGGCGGATCATGGCGGTCAGGGCCGGTGCGTTGACCGTTTCGCCCTCGCGGTAGGCCACGGTGCGAGCCGTGGCATTGCCGTACCCGGCGGTGATGATTCCCTCCGGGTCCGGCACGATCGCCCCGTCGTAGAGGAAGACATTGACGTGGTCCTTCGCCGCCAGGAACGCGCAGACATTGCCCTGCAGGACGAAGTACGGCTGGACCCGCCGCTTGATGGTCTCGGTGACCTCCGGGTCGGCCTCATGGATGAGCGCGCGGACCTCTGTGAGGATGTCCCGCTGCCACTGCGGCAGTGCGGCAAGGTAAGCATCGACGCGCGGATCGGTTGGGGAGTCCATGAGGGAACCCTGCCACCGTCACCGGCGCCGGGCAAGCAGACGGCAGAGGTTGACCGCCTGCGGGGCGGCTGGCTCAGGCGTAGGCCTTCTCGAAGAAGGCCTCCCACTCCCCGGGCTGGACCTCGGCCGGCGCGGCCGCGCCGGTGGTGAAGCGGTGGACCGTCAGGCCGACGGGAGCGCCCCAGGCGTTGCGTCCGAAGAACCTGTAGAGGGTGTCGGCGGACCGCAGCCCGAGGAAGTGTTCATTCCGGTAGTCGACCTCGACCTCGGTCGGCCCCTCACCGGGCAGGTTCACCACGGGCCGCTCGCCCTGGGCGGCCCCGTCCAGCCCGAGAGCGTCAAGGAGCCGGGTGAAACCCTCAGGGACCTGTGACGCCGCGGGGGCCTGGATGTCGGTGAACGCGACGTCGAGCCCGTCGAAGTGGCGCAGGTACTGGTCGAGGGTGTGGAGGTAGAAGGCGGTGTGGGCGGAGGCGCCGTCGTACTGCTCATCCCAGTTGTCGACGAAGATCCCGCTGTGCACGTAGTGCAGCCGGCAGCCGTTGTCTCCGTGGGGAGTCAGGACGTGTTCGAGCTGGTTGAACCAGCCGTCCGGCCCCTCCATGCGGCTGATGTGGTGCCGCGGAAACTCATTGACGATCCGCTCCGCCTCCCAGTCGTCGGTGGGGAACATCCACGCGGGCTCGGCCTCGGTCACGGCCTTCCAGACCCGTTCCGGCGGGGCGCCCAGCGTGGTGTCGACGATGATCTCGAAGGACCGGTCAGTGCTCATTGTGCTTCTCCTTTGAAACGGGGCGTGATGCGCTTTCTTTCGGGGTGGGGTGGAGGGCAATGATCAGCCGGTGGCGGCGCCCTCCGGGGGTGTCTGCGGGGGAATCATAGGTCTCGACGAGGCGGGCCACGGCGGTGCCGAGTTCCTCGACGAAGGCGGCCCGGTCCGCGGCGGATCGAAAGGAAAGCTCCCCGTCGATGCCGAAGGTGGCAAGCTGCCGGTCCGCCTTCGCTGCGCCGGCGATGAGCCGCCCCAGTTCACCGACCATGCGCGATGCGAGGGCGAGGAGCCAGAAGGCCGAGAAGCGGTCGGCGAACCGGGCGGGGTCCGGCGCCACGGGCTCGAGCACCGACGGGGTGATCACGTAGGACGCGGCCGTAGCCTGTACCAGGCGCTCGGTCATGTTCCCCCGCCGGCGTTCCTCGACGAGGGAGACCAGCCCGACGGCTTCGAGCGCTCGCAGGTGGTAGTTGATTTTCTGTCGAGGAAGCTGCACCTTCGCGGCCAGGGAGGACGCCGAGCCGGGTTCGGCAAGTTCCTCGAGCAGCCGCGACTTGATGGGGTCGAGCGAGGCGACGGCAGCGTCCCGGTTGTCGATGGCGTGGATTGAAAGCATGGCATTAGACTGCCACCGACAAAATAAACAGTCAAGGAAAAAACTATTGTCGGCCCGCTCTCCCGACGGTCGATGCGGCGCAGCCCCTGCACCTCCCGGGCAGTATCCGGTCTGCGCCCGCTGGCCGGGCCATCCGCCTGCCGGCTACCCCTCGCCGGTCCGTGGGCGGCCGAGGTCGGTTCCCGCCGGCTGCCAGAGTTGTATCGAGTTCCCTTCGGGGTCCTGAAGACCCGCAAAGGTGCCGTTGGGGTATTCGTCGGGATCGCGTTCAACTGGGATGCCGGCCGCCTCGAGCTGGGCGACCATGGCGTCGAGGTTTCGCACCCGGAAGTTCACGGCCCACCCCCGGCCCGGGGCGAGCGGCGGAGAGTCCTGATCCATGCCGGTAAACACGGTCGGCCCCTGCTCCTGCCACCACGGCGGCGTGTCGTAGCTCTGAGGCGGCGGGGCGACCCCAAGGTGCTCCTCGTACCACTGTCCCAGCCCCGCAGGATTGGAAGAAGCGAAAAAGAACCCACCGATACCACTCACGCGTTCCATGGGGGAAACCTATGCCGCTTCGACCGGCACGGCAAGGGGGGAGCGGCAGACGTGCCTCAGGTCCCGGGTGCCCGGTTCACCAGGTAGGTGGACCCGTCGGAGTTGCGCACTACCTCCCACTGCTGCAGCTGACGCTGGCGGTCCTGCTGGGCGGCGTCGTCGCGGTAGACGACAGGTCCGGCCACCGAGCCCTGCTGTGCCGGCCCGAAGAACATCCGTAGTTTCCCCGTGATTCCCATGAACCGAACAGCAAAACCGTCATTGCGCGCCATCTTCGAATCCTTCCGATCACCCATCCCGCGGCTGAGCCGCAGCGTCCTGGTTTACTTAGTGTACTAACTATCCGAAGGGCGGCTAAATTCCCCTGCGGGCCGTCGGTTCGCTTCGGGCATCCGGGGGCGGGCCCGACCTTCCCTCGGCACGGGGGAGCCAGGAGCCGCCGTCATCGGTCGTGCCTGTTCAACTACAGCCCCGCAGCCGGCCGTCTTGGTAGATTGGCGGCATGCCGGCATGGACTACGGGGGGTGCAGCGGGTCACGCCATACTGCTCGGAGACTCGATCTTCGACAACGCCGGCTACGTTCCGGGCGGCCCCGATGTGGTGCGGCAGCTCTGCGGCGCCCTCCCGCCGGACTGGCGGGCGTCCCTGCTGGCGGTCGATGGGGAGGTGATCGCCGGCGTCGAACGTCAGATCCGGTCCCTGCCTTCCGATGCCACACACCTGGTGGTCAGTGTTGGAGGCAACGACGCCCTTCGATCCGCGTACCTGCTCGACGAGAAGGTGGCCAACGTTGCCGCAGCGCTGGTGCGGTTGAGCGCTGCCCAGCGGCAGTTTGCCGCCGCCTACGACGCGATGCTGGAGGCAGTGACGGCGGTGGATCTTCCCGTGGCGGTGTGCTCGATCTACGACACGCCTCCGGGTGAGCCGAACCAGCCGGTCATCCGGACCGCGCTTGCGGTGTTCAACGACTGCATCACGCGGGCGGCGTTCTCGCGCGCGGTGCCCCTGATCGATCTGCGCCTGATCTGCGACGAGGACGCCGACTACGCCAATCCGATCGAGCCGTCGGTCCGAGGCGGCGCAAAGATCGCGCGCGCCGTGGCGTCCCTCCTCACGGACTCGGAGCTGCCGCGGTCCGCCGTCGTGGTCTGAGGGTCCGGACGGCCGCCGCTGTGCGCTCCGGGTCCGCTCAGGCGGGCGGAACGGTGAAGTCGGTGGTGGTCATGTGGGCGTATCCAATGCGGATCAGGTCCTCAAGGACGCCCATGTCCACCTTGGCCAGCGAGGTGACGTAAAGGCACGCGACGCTGGTGCGGTGCGGACCGAGCCGCTCCAGAAGCCCGGCCGCTTCCGGGGCGCCGGTCAATCCGTAGAGGACCAGGGCCGAACTGCGCGGCGAGAACCCGACGGCGAGCGCGTCACCCTCGCGTCCCGAAGCATAGCGGTAGGAGTACCGGCCGAAGCCCACCATCGAGGGCCCCCACATGACGGGAGGGGCACCGGTCACCTGCCGCATGAGGGCCAGCAGTGCCAATCCGTCGCGCCGGCGGGAGGCGTTCGGGACGCTCTCAAGGAACGCCGCCGGATCGGTGTCGGTCGGCTGGGTCTTGTTCTCTGCCATGGGGTGTGCGCCCGCTCTTTCTCCTGGGTCGATGTGGCGCCAGCCTAGGCGGCGCGGGCCCGCCGACACAAGAAGCCCGCGGCCGGGCGGCCGCGGGCTTCGTGGTGTCTCTCCCGGGAGGGCGGGAGCCTAGGTCAGCGGATCGGCCGGTCGCCGCGGAGCGGATCGTCGCCGCGGTCCGGGAGGCGGTCCGCCGCACTCGTGGTATCGCTCTGCGCGGTCCCGTCGGATTCACCGTCGACATCGGCCAGGCCGTTGGTCTGGTCGAAGGGCGAGGACACGTCCCGGTCGGCGACGTCGTCGGAGGCAACGCCGGCCGGAGCAGTCACGGTCCCGGTGACGGGAGTCGTGGTGACCGGGGTGGCAGTCTGGTCCACCTCCGTGTCGGAGTCCTTGCTGCGCCCGGCGGCGGCAACACCGACCGCGGCAGCGGCGGCCAGGCCGACAGCTCCGGCCACGACCTTGCCCGAAACCCCGGCCTTGCCGGAGTCGCCGCGGGATTCGGCCGCGTGCTCGACACCGGGGGTGCCGACGGCGCCGCCCTCATTGACGGAGCCGCGCCAGGCGCCGCTGGCGTATCCTTCGGACTCGATGAACGCCTTGAACCGCTCAAGATCGCCTTCGGCCTGCTTCTCGACGACGTTCAGCTTGTCGCCGACCTTCTCCACGAGTCCCTCGGGCTCGTACTCGAGGAACAGGGTGACGGAGGTCTGGCTGCCTCCGAGGTCCTCGAAGGTCACTGAACCGGCGTTGGTGGCGCCCTCGGTGGCCGCCCAGGAGACCTTGCGGTCCGGCACCTGCTCCAGGATCCTCGCCTCCCACTGGCGCCGGATTCCGCCGATCTCGGCCACCCATTCGAGTCGGTCGTCGCTCAGCTGGGTCACACTCTTGATGCCGCCCATGAACTGGGGGAAGTCCTCAAACTGGGTCCACTGGTTGTAGGCAGTGCTCACCGGCACGTTCACCAGGATGCGCTTTTCGACCTTCGTGCTCATCGTGTCTCCTTCAATCGGAACGGGCGGTGACGAACCGGCAACGATTCGTCAGTATGCTTACTATACATTCGCCCGGGGGCTGTCGCTAGGGCACGACGCTCCGCCACGGCGCCCATCCGGGGCGCCGGAGGAGCGTTTCCGCTCAGACCCGGACGGCCAACTGGTGCTGGTCGATCAGCCACCGCGCCAGCGGCATGGCGCGCCGGGCGGCCTGGGGGTCGCACTCGGCAGCCGCCACGATGGCGCCCTTCATCAGCAGCACCCAGGCATGGGCGAAGCCCTCGGGGTCAATCAGGCCCGCCTCCCCAGCGAGGGTCTGGACGCCCACCCGCATCTTTGTTAGGTACTCGGCGCTGGCGCGGCCCAGCGGGTGGCTGTATCCCAGCTCGAACAGGACCTTCACATAGGAACAGGATTCATAGTCCGGCCGGTGGAACCACTCGTCGAGGACGTCGAAGATGGCGAGCAGCCTCTCCTCGGGGGTGTTCCCCCGCCGGGTGGATTCCGCGACGAGGTAGCCGTCAGTGAAAAGCTCCTCCCGGCGGGCGAGGAAGGCGAGGACCAGGTCGTCCTTCGACTGAAAGTGGTAGTAGAAGGTCGCCTTGGCGATCCCCGCCTCGCGGATCAGCTCGTTGACGCCCACGTCCCGAATGCCGCGCTGCATGAAGAGCCGGTAGGCCGCGGAAAGGATCCGCTCGCGGGGCTCCGCGAGCTCCGCCTGCATTGCCATGGCATGTCCTAACCCGTGGATGGGGAGCGGCGGCGGCTGGCGGGCTTCACGGACGGTCCGGTCCGCGGCCCGGGCGGGCCGCCTTTGCTCCTACCTGCGATTGTACGTTCCCCGGCGCCCGGGAGCCCTTGATTTCTGCCTCAGTGGGCCGCCCGCTGGTCGGCCGACGGGGCCTGCTGACCGGTCGACGGGGCCCGCTGGCTGGTGGGGCGTGCCTGCACGATGGGCATGCCTGCGGTTGCGAAGCTGCTGCGGAACACCGACGGCACCGGCGCCTCGCGGGCAGGCAGCAACACCGTCACCTCCCGGGCGCCCACCGAGACCAGTTCGTCCCGCACCTGGACGTCGAGGGGGCCGTCGCCGTCGAAGCTCAGAGTGATCGATCCGCGGACCAGTTCGACCTGCAGCGTGCCGCCGCGGAGCTTCAGGTGGAATGCCAGGGAGGTCCACGCCGCGGGCAGCCGCGGGTCGAAGTAGGGCACCGGGCCCTGGTCACGGAAACCGGCAAAGCCATTGACCAGTGACAGCCACACCCCTCCGGCGGCGGCGATGTGGACGCCGTCGATGGTGTTCGCATGGGAGTCGTCAAGGTCGATGAAGGCGGCGTCCGTGAAGTGGGCCAGTGCGACGTCGCCGTAGCCGACCTCCGCGGCCATAATGCCCTGGACGCAGGGCGAAAGCGTTGAGTCGCCGGTGGTGAGCGGATCGTAGAAGTCGAACGCGCGCTGCTTCTCCGCAGCGGTGAAGTCCTGCCACTGGAGGAACATGGCCAGCACGGTGTCCGCCTGCTTAAGCACCTGGTGCCGGTAGATCACCAGTGGGTGGAAGTGAAGCAGCAGCGGGTACTGCGAGCGGGGAGTTGACCAGTCCCACGGTTCGAGGGTCATGAAGTCGGCGTCCTGGGAGTACACCTCGAGGGTGTCGTCGTAGGGCATCTGCATGCGCGCAGCTGCCTGCAGCCACAGGTCCCGTTCGCCTTGGTCGACGCCGGGGTGCTGAAGGTCCGCGGCGGCGCGGAGGTTGAACCTGGCCATGACGTTCGTATAGAGGTTGTCGTTCACCACCGCCGTGTACTCGTCCGGACCGGTGACGCCATGGATGTGGAAGGCGCCGCGCTTGCCGAAGAAGCCCAGGGACATCCACATCCGCGCCGTCTCGATAATCAGGTCGGCGCCCTCGGACTGTCGAAAGGCGGTATCGCCGCTCGCCCAGCTGTACCGGTTGGCCGCGAAGGCGATTGCGGCGCCGATGTGGAACTGGGCTGTGCCGGATGCGTAGTAGGCGCTGGCCTCCAGCCCGTTGATGGTGCGCCAGGGAAACAGGGCTCCGTCAACGTTCAGCTCGTCGGCGCGCATTCGGGCTTCGGGAAGGAGTGCGTGGCGGAACTCAAGCACCTGCCGCGCGCCGCGGGGGTTCGAATAGGTGAGGAAGGGAAGCAGGTAGATCTCCTGGTCCCAGAAATAGTGGCCCTGGTAACCCGAGCCGCTCACGCCCTTGGCCGGGATTCCGGCGACTCCCGCCTGCGCCGTGCCCTGCTCCAGATGGAACAGGTTCCACCGCACGGCCTGTTGGAGTTCCTCCTGGCCCCCGATCCGGATATCGGCGGTCGACCAGTAACGCCGGTAGTGCGCCGCGCTCTCGGCGAAGATCGCCGCAGTGCCTTTCAGGGCCGCTTCAGCCGCCTCCTCGATGTCGGAACCGTCACCGGCGGTGGTGAAGGCATAGGCGACGCTCTTCTCGAGCAGCAGGGGCGGAAAGGATCCGCTCGCGGGGCTCCGCGAGCTCCGCCTGCATTGCCATGGCATGTCCTAACCCGTGGATGGGGAGCGGCGGCGGCTGGCGGGCTTCACGGACGGTCCGGTCCGCGGCCCGGGCGGGCCGCCTTTGCTCCTACCTGCGATTGTACGTTCCCCGGCGCCCGGGAGCCCTTGATTTCTGCCTCAGTGGGCCGCCCGCTGGTCGGCCGACGGGGCCTGCTGACCGGTCGACGGGGCCCGCTGGCTGGTGGGGCGTGCCTGCACGATGGGCATGCCTGCGGTTGCGAAGCTGCTGCGGAACACCGACGGCACCGGCGCCTCGCGGGCAGGCAGCAACACCGTCACCTCCCGGGCGCCCACCGAGACCAGTTCGTCCCGCACCTGGACGTCGAGGGGGCCGTCGCCGTCGAAGCTCAGAGTGATCGATCCGCGGACCAGTTCGACCTGCAGCGTGCCGCCGCGGAGCTTCAGGTGGAATGCCAGGGAGGTCCACGCCGCGGGCAGCCGCGGGTCGAAGTAGGGCACCGGGCCCTGGTCACGGAAACCGGCAAAGCCATTGACCAGTGACAGCCACACCCCTCCGGCGGCGGCGATGTGGACGCCGTCGATGGTGTTCGCATGGGAGTCGTCAAGGTCGATGAAGGCGGCGTCCGTGAAGTGGGCCAGTGCGACGTCGCCGTAGCCGACCTCCGCGGCCATAATGCCCTGGACGCAGGGCGAAAGCGTTGAGTCGCCGGTGGTGAGCGGATCGTAGAAGTCGAACGCGCGCTGCTTCTCCGCAGCGGTGAAGTCCTGCCACTGGAGGAACATGGCCAGCACGGTGTCCGCCTGCTTAAGCACCTGGTGCCGGTAGATCACCAGTGGGTGGAAGTGAAGCAGCAGCGGGTACTGCGAGCGGGGAGTTGACCAGTCCCACGGTTCGAGGGTCATGAAGTCGGCGTCCTGGGAGTACACCTCGAGGGTGTCGTCGTAGGGCATCTGCATGCGCGCAGCTGCCTGCAGCCACAGGTCCCGTTCGCCTTGGTCGACGCCGGGGTGCTGAAGGTCCGCGGCGGCGCGGAGGTTGAACCTGGCCATGACGTTCGTATAGAGGTTGTCGTTCACCACCGCCGTGTACTCGTCCGGACCGGTGACGCCATGGATGTGGAAGGCGCCGCGCTTGCCGAAGAAGCCCAGGGACATCCACATCCGCGCCGTCTCGATAATCAGGTCGGCGCCCTCGGACTGTCGAAAGGCGGTATCGCCGCTCGCCCAGCTGTACCGGTTGGCCGCGAAGGCGATTGCGGCGCCGATGTGGAACTGGGCTGTGCCGGATGCGTAGTAGGCGCTGGCCTCCAGCCCGTTGATGGTGCGCCAGGGAAACAGGGCTCCGTCAACGTTCAGCTCGTCGGCGCGCATTCGGGCTTCGGGAAGGAGTGCGTGGCGGAACTCAAGCACCTGCCGCGCGCCGCGGGGGTTCGAATAGGTGAGGAAGGGAAGCAGGTAGATCTCCTGGTCCCAGAAATAGTGGCCCTGGTAACCCGAGCCGCTCACGCCCTTGGCCGGGATTCCGGCGACTCCCGCCTGCGCCGTGCCCTGCTCCAGATGGAACAGGTTCCACCGCACGGCCTGTTGGAGTTCCTCCTGGCCCCCGATCCGGATATCGGCGGTCGACCAGTAACGCCGGTAGTGCGCCGCGCTCTCGGCGAAGATCGCCGCAGTGCCTTTCAGGGCCGCTTCAGCCGCCTCCTCGATGTCGGAACCGTCACCGGCGGTGGTGAAGGCATAGGCGACGCTCTTCTCGAGCAGCAGGGGTGCGCCTTCATCGACCGCCAGCACGTACCGGACGACGCTCTCGTCCTGGTCGGCCTGGGTGGTGAAAGGCTGCTGGGGACCAGAGATCCGGTGGTCGACGGCGACGCCGATCTTCTGCTTGGACTCGGAGGTCTCCCAGGCGAGCCGGAGCGAGCCGTTGCTGCCCTCCAGCCGCAGGGGCAGCAGCACCCGTTCGGCGTGCCGGCCGGAGCGGCGTGGATCGTGGCTGGAGTGGTCCTCGGCCGGTTGGTCCTGCCGGTTCACGATTGAGGAGGTGATGTCGACCGATACCTGCCGGTCCGTCGTCAGCTCGAGGGTGATGGCCAGGCCGCCGCGCGTCTGCTGCCCCACGGCCCGGCGCTCCACCGTGGTGACCGTTGCCCCGGACCGGCACGCCCAGGTCACCCGGCACTCGTACAGGCCGGTGGTGAAGTCAAGGGTGCGCCGGTAATCCACGACGGCGGAGCCGGCGAGGGTGAGGGTTTCGCCGTCGATGACGACCGTGAAGTTGTTGGCGTCCGGCACGTACAGGATGCGCTGCCCGGTGCGGGCGAAACCGAAGGCATTCTCCGCGTGCTGGATGTCCCAGGTTTCATGGAAACCGTTGATGAAGCTGCCGGGCAGTTCGGCATCCGCCGGGGACCAGTGGGCTCCCCGCACACCCAGGAAACCGTTGCCGACGGCGAAAATCGTCTCGAGCGCCCCGGTGTCGCCCGCCTCGAAGCAGGTCTCCACCAGTTGCCAGGGGTGGCAGGGAAAACGGTCGCGGTCGGCGTTGATCAGTGCCATGATCGGCAGCCCTTCGGAATTGGTGGGCGGGGGAGCGGAATGCTAGAGGAGTTGGTCAAGGTCATCAACCACCAGGGTGGCGCCGGCGTCGAGCAGGTTCTGCCTGCCGGCTCCGCGTTCGACGCCGATTACCGAATGGAAGCGGCCTGCGCTGCCGGCGCGGACGCCGGAGACGGCGTCCTCGACCACAATGCAGGACGCCGTGGGCAGCCCCAGGAGTGCGGCGGCATACTCGAAGGTGGCAGGATCGGGCTTGCCGGGGAGTCCCGCCCCGGCCGCCGCCGTCCCGTCAACGACGACCGGGAAATATTCCTCGAGTCCGGCGGCGCGGAGGACTGCGGCGGCGTTCCGCGAGGATGAGACCACCGCGAGCTTCAGGCCGCGCTGCTGGGCTGCCTGAACGAAACGCACCGATCCGCTGAACGGGCGCACCCCACGCGAGGCGACGATGTCGTTGAACAGCCGATTCTTGCGGTTGCCGAGCCCGGATACGGTGTCGCTCGCCGGGTCGTCGTCGGGCGGGCCCTCCGGGAGGACGATGCTGCGGGAGGCGAGGAAGTCTCGCACCCCGTCGAAACGGGGCTTTCCGTCGATATGGGCGAAGTAGTCGCTGCCGCTGTAGGGCCGGCGTTCGGGCCAGCGGGCCAGATACCCTTCGAAAAGTTCACGCCAGGCGGTCTCGTGAACTTCGGCCGTAGGTGTGAGGACGCCGTCGAGGTCGAACAGTACCGCCGACGCGTCCATCCAGGAATAGAGGGCTTTCATGGTCGTGCTGTGTCCGTGCGGACCGCTGCATTGCGGGAGAGAGGCCCGGGCCCGCGGCGCGTTTGAGGCTGCGGTGCTCTGTGGAAGCCGGTGGCGCCCATGAGAAATCCTTCAGCAGTGAGACCCTCAGTAAACGGCAGGGAAATTCTGAGCTGCGTTCTGGTTTCCACTATACAGACAGGTCGTTCTACTTCGATAGACGTGTTACGTGATCGCCGTGGAGGCAACCGGTCCGCGCCCAGGGCGGGCAGTGCCCACCGGTATGGCACCATCTCCCTATGCGGTGGTCGGGGGAAACGGGGCGCGGGGGCTGGATCGGTCCCCGGCTTTCAGGACGGGCGGGATCGGTCGGCAGCGTGGTGCCCGCCGGCTTCGAGGCATACGCGCGGGTGCTCCACCCGCCCCGGGTCACCACAGGGCCCTGGGCCACCACAGGGCCAGGTGCGGAGTTTCCGGCCGCGCACACCCGATGGTCCTGGGAGCGGGTTGCCGCGCACACGGGGGCGGTCATCCACCCGCAGGTGCAGTGGGCCAGGATCGCCGGTGGCGCGGACAGTACCCTTCGACTGCCTGGCGGGTGGGACGTCGACGCGCCCGCCTCCGGGTATCTGGAACCGGAGCTCCTGGCGGTGTTGATGACAATGGCACGCGGGACAGCCACCACCGCTGCGCCGCTCACGCTTGGGCTGTGGTCCGGCTGGGACGTGGCCGGTGCGGATCTGGTGCCTTTCACCCGGGCGGGCGCTTCGGGCCGGGACCGAAGGACTGCCCGCGACGAGGCGGGGTCCGCGTATGCGGCGGCGGTCGACCCCGCTGTAGCCCTTGCCCTGGCCGGAGGGCCGTACCTCGAGCTGCCCGGCCGGCGCTACATCCTGCTCGACGCCACCGCGGACGAGCTGACCGACCCCACCTGGCCGCTGCGGGCAGGCATCGGCTGGTTCGGCGGCATCCCCGGTCCGATGCCCCAGCTGATCTGGCCCAGGGACCGGGCCTGGTTCGTCGGTTCGGAGGTCGACTTCGACTCCACAATCGTCGGCGGGAGGCACACCTTCATCGACGCGGTGCTGGCCGAGCCCGTCCTCGAGGCCCTGAGCGTGGATCCAGGCACCGACCTGACCTCCGAGGGGGACCGGATCAACCGACGGCACGATCCGCCGCCCATCTGACCCGGGCTTTTCGCCGCAAGGCGCGGTTCCCGCTTTCCGGGGGAAGCGAGGCCTACCTCCGTCCGGTGACCGCCCCGGCCAGACGCGCAACGGTCCGGCGCGGAAGGAGCCGCGGAGCGGAGGCGGTCAGCCGGTTCGCCCTTCCCGAGACGACGCTCGGCGCGGACCTGCGCCGGTCGAGCTTGGTCAGCGCCAGCGTAACGACCTCGGAGGGAGCCTGCATCGATCCCACCTGAGCGTCCTCCCCGGCGACGTCGAAGAATTCAGTGCGCGTGGCCCCTGGCGATAAGGCGAGCACCCCAAGGTTCGAACGCCGGGCCTCGACCCAGAGGGCCTCGGTGAAGCTGAGGACAAACGCCTTCGTGGCCCCGTAGACCGCCATTAGGGGCACCGGCTGGTAGGCGCCGGTGCTGGCGATGTTGATCAGGACTCCCTTCCCGGAGGCGAGCATGGCCGGATAGAAGGCGCGGGTGAGGCCGACCAGGGCCGCGACGTTCAGGGCGATCTCCTCCTGGACCCTCTCCGGATCCTCGTCCTCGAAGCGTGCGCGGGTGGCGAACCCCGCATTGTTGACGAGGGTGTCGACGCTCAGGCCCTTCGCCGCCACCGCGGCGGCGAGCGCCGGTCCCGCTCCCGCCCGGGCGAGGTCGGCGGGAATGACGGTGACGGTCCTTCCCGTCGCCCGGCGCAGTTCCTCCGCCAGTGCCTCAAGCCGGTCGGCGCGGCGCGCCACGAGGATGAGGTCCGCTCCGCGGTGGGCCAGCTGCCGGGAGAACTCCTCACCGAGCCCGGAGCTGGCTCCCGTGATGAGCGCAGTGGTTCCTTCGTAGTTCCGTGCCATGCCGTTCCGCCTCTTCGCTCGGTGAACATCCGTTCACGCTCTAGGTTTACACGCAGCGGGCCCCGGTGGCCGCCGTGGTGGGCGCCCGTTTCGCCGGATCTCCGCCAGCGCCGGCCCGGAGCGGCTGGGCCGCTCGGCCGTTCGCGAGGGGGCGCGCGTGGGGTATGTACCTGTCGTAAGTCTTGTAATTTCTATTGATGATCGATATCTTTAGATTGTTGGACGGCTAAGGGAGAAAAAATGGGAAATCTAACGGTCATCGCATTGCGCGTCGTGCTTGTGATGATGTTCGCGGGGTCATTGTTCGTTCAGATTGTGATGGTTCCCCTGCTCGGGGTGGACCTGCGCGAAGCCGATCCCGACGTGGCGGCGATCCGCACTCCGCTCGTCGTCCTCACGGTGCTGATCATCCTCGCCCTTCAGGCGGCGGTGGTCTGTGTGGGGGGGCTGCTGACGATGGTGCGGCGGGGAACCGTGTTTTCCTCAAGCGCCTTCCGGCTCGTCGACATCGTCATCGGCGCCTTCACCGCGGCATCGTTGCTCACCTTCGGGCTGGGCGTCGCCCTCGCCCCCGGCGAGGCGGTCGCACCCGGGGTGGTCCTGTTGATCGGGGGAGTGGCGGTCATGATCGCCGCCGTGGCCCTGATAGTGCTGGTGCTGAGGGCGCTGCTCGCCCAGGCCGTGGACCGGGACGCTGAAGCGCGGAAGCTCCGCACGGAGCTGGACGAGGTGATTTGATGGCCATTGTGGTGCGGATCGATGTTGAACTGGCGAAGCGGAAGATGAGCGTGGGCGAGTTCGCCGAAAGGATCGGCCTGACGCCGGCGAATGTGGCGGTGCTGAAGAACGGCCGGGCCAAGGCGGTTCGATTCACGACCCTGGAGGCCATGTGCAGGGTGCTCGGCTGCCAGCCCGGTGACCTGCTGGAGTGGGTCGACGACGACCCCGGGGATCCGGGAGCGCCGGGCACCTCCACACCCTTCAATGCCGCCCCGAAGCAGGCAGAAGGCCAGTGACCGGGGCCCGGACGCCCGCCCCGCGCCGCGGTGTCGCCTGCACAGGGGGCTTCAATGCCTAGGATGGAAGCGTTTTTCCCCCCGGCTCCGCCGGCGGGGCAACCCGGGGACCCAGGCCTCTTCGGCCCGGCGTCGGCGGCGTGGCGTATCGGCAGGGAGCGGATCCTGCTCGCCGCGGGCCCGGCCGCCCTCCTGCTGCAGCTGGCACACCCGCTGGTCGCGGAAGGGGTTCGGGCCCACAGCAATTTCTCCTCCGACCCGCTGCGCCGGCTGCGGGGCACCCTGGACGCCGTCCTGACCATCACCTTCGGTGACCAGAACCAGGTACGCGCCGCCGCCCGGCACGTCCATCGCCGACACCGCCCGGTGCGCGGAACATTGCCCGACACGGAGGGTCCGCTGCCGGCAGGAACGCCCTACCGCGCAGACGATCCGGACCTGGCACTCTGGGTGTTCGCGACGCTCGTCTGGACGGCGGTCACCGTCACGGACGGTTTCGCCCGCCCGGTCCCGGAGGCCGAACGGGATGCGTACTACCGCGACATGACCGGGCTGGCGCACCAGTTCGGAATCCCCGCCCGGGTGCTCCCTAAGGACTATTCCGGGTTGGCGCGGTATGTGGACGGCCAGGTCCGCGATGTCCTGAGCGTCGGGCCGACGGCCTCGGCCCTCGCAGGGCAGATCCTTGCGCCCGACCCGCCGATCCTGGCACCACCGGCACGGGCCGCAGCCAGGGTGCTTGCGGCCGGAGTGCTCCCGCCTGCCGTGCGGGACGCCTACGGACTTCCGTGGCGGCACCGCGACCGGACCGCCCTGTGCGCCCTCCAGTGGGCAAGCCGGCGCACGCTTCCGCTGCTGCCGGCCGGCCCCCGGTACTGGCCCCACTACCGCGTCGCGCTGGACCGGTTCGGCGCCTGAGCGCTGGGCAGGCGGGCATCGGCGCCCTGTCATTCTTTGATTTCCATTCAGGGCGAATTTAGACTACGAGGACCGTCAGCGCCGCTGCGCGGACCACGGCATACGCGCCCCTCCTCCTGCGCGAAGATCAGCCCGGGGCGGAGGCGTAGGTTGCATTCTCAGCGGGAGGACCCGCGGAGGTGCACGACCCGCCCGGCCCCGTCGGGCACCGACCCCGGCCGGTCCGGTTCCCATTCCACGCAGGCCACCGCCGCTGACCGGCCTCCCCCCGCTACTCAGGAAGGGCCGCCATGAACGGACCCCGCGGTTACACCTATGGCAGTGCGGATCTGGAAACCAGCCCCGTTTCACTCGACGACCTTCGGAAGATCGAAGAAGCCATCCTGTGGACGGACGCCGACCGGCAGGCACTCCTTCGGGCCCGACCGATCCTTGAGCCACGCACCGACGAGATCCTCGACGTCTGGTACGGCTACGTCGGTAACCACCCGTTCCTCATCGAGAGCTTCGCCGGCGCCGACGGAAGCCCCGATCCGGACTACCTTTCGGCGGTGCGTGAGCGCTTCAAGGTCTGGGTCGTCGATCTGTGTTCACGCGAGCACGATCAGGACTGGCTGAACTACCAGCACGAGGTGGGCCTGCGCCACACCTCCGCGAAGAAGAACGTCACCGATGCGGTGGAGTCTCCGGCAGCCGAGGTCAGGATGCGGTACCTGATCGGGTTCATCGTCCCCCTGACGGCGACGATGCGCCCGTTCCTCGCTGAAGGAACCTCGGATGCCGAGGAACTGGATGCGATGTACACCGCCTGGTTCAAGGGCGTCACCCTGACGGCGATTCTCTGGTCGGAGCCCTACAGCACGTCCTGGTGAGATGGCCTTCCGCCGGGGCAGCCCAGCTGATTTGATGGCCGAATGAAACTACTTGTCCTTGGCGGTACCGCCTGGCTCGGCCACGAGATCGCCCGGCATGCGGTGGAGCGCGGCCATGAGGTGACCTGTGCCGCGAGGGGACGCTCAGGTGCGGTTCCCGGCGGTGCGTCCTTTGTGGACGTCGACCGCGACGACGATGCAGGGCTTCGTCGGGTGGCCGGAGGCCGCTGGGATGCCGTCGTGGACGTCTCCCGGCAGCCCGGCCAGGTCCGGCGCGCGGTCCGGGATCTCCGGAACGCCGGCTACTACCTCTTCGTCTCCTCGGGCAGCGCCTATGCGGATCAGGGCCCGGCCGGCCAGGACGAGGACGCGCCCCTCCTGCCACCCCTCGACTCCGACGTCATGGACACCATGGAGGCTTACGGGCCAGCCAAAGTGGCATGTGAGCAGGCCGTGGTGGAAGCCTTCGGCCCCGCACACAGCATGATCGCCCGCGCCGGACTCATTGGAGGACCCGGCGACGGGTCCGGCCGCACCGGGTACTGGCCGCTGCGGTTCGCGCACCCCTCCAACCCCAGCGGGTCGGTGCTGATCCCGGAAGCGCAGGATCTGGCCACGCAGGTTATCGACGTCCGGGACCTCGCGGCGTGGGTGGTCACCTGCTGCCAGGAGCAGCGCAGCGGGGTGTACAACGCCATGGGGCATAGCTGGTCCTTCGCCGACCATATCGCCGCGGCCCGCCGGGTCGCCCGGCACGACGGACCGGTGGTGACGGCGGACGCGCCGTGGCTGCACGCTCGGGGTGTGGGCGAGTGGGCAGGTCCCCGTTCGCTGCCCCTGTGGCTGAGCGATCCGGACTGGCAGGGGATGAACGCCCGGTCCAATAAGTGCGCGCTGGACGCGGGCCTGGTGCTGCGCCCCCTCGAGGAAACGCTGAAGGCGGCCCTGGAGTGGGAGGAGGCACAGGGGCCCGACAGCCCGCGAAGGGCTGGACTCACCCGCGACGAGGAGCGGGAGCTCCTTGCGGCGCTGTCCGGGTAGGGACGCGAAGGGCGCCTGCGGGTGCATCACGTTGCTGGTACCCACCAGTTTTTGAACCTGCCTGCGGGTCAGCCGGGGACGCGCAGGTTTACCGTACCGCGGATCCCGCTCTCCGGCCGCCGGGCCTGGAAGATCATCAGGGGACTGGTGGCCGCCATCGGCTCGCGGTGCCACCCACCCCAGGCTTCTACCGAGGTGAAGCCCGCTGCACCGAGATCGGCTGTGACCTCGTCGATCCCGCGGAAGGCCAGGGTCGCATGTTCCGTGATCGTCTCAGGTGCCTGCTCACCCGGCGCGGTCAGAAGGTTGTGGCTGGTGAAGGCGACATCGCCTGTTTCCCCGACGGACGTGACCTCGAACCATTCCACCAGGTCGCCTACCGCTGTCTGACGGGTGCTGTAGGTCTTGTCCCTCGTCCAGTGTTCCCACTCCCTGGCGGTCGGGTTGCGCCGCTCGAACGCGAGGGATCCCCCCGGGCGGAGGCCGCGGTAGATGTCGGCCAGGGCGCGGTGCCAGGCCATGCCGACTATGTGCTGGGCGGTGTTGCCGCTCATCACCACGAGGTCGGCCTCGGCCCCGCCGATGGTCCCCGAGTCGCCCAGACGCCAGGACACCCGCTCCGCTCCAGGTCGGGCGCGGGCGAATGTGAGCATCGACGACGAGGGGTCGATCCCGACCACCGTCCGCTCGGGCGCGGCGAGCGCTACGGTAAGCACGCCCGTTCCGCATCCCAAATCCACAATCGAACGGGCGTCCACCTCGTCGGCGAGGGTGCGGAAGAAGTCGTGGTCCGCGCCCCCGGGATTGTCTGTGTCGTAGAGCCGCACAAGACGCGGATCGTAGTCAGCCATAGATCGACCCTACCAATCGCTCCGGGTACGGGACATGCCGCGTCGATGGGCCACTGTGCCCCGGAGGGGGAGACGCAAAGGCAGCGAAGGGACCGCCGGTCCACCCGGTCCGGCCGCCCTGTTCGGGAAGCTCTTTCGGAGGTACATTGGGCGCAGGTGGGGTCCCAACGGCCCGCCCCGAGGTGGAACCAATGACCAGCAACAGGCGCCCGGCTCAACCCGGGCTGTGGCTTACCGTGGCGGGGGCCGGCACACTTGTCCTCGCCGCGGCCCTTCTAGTGCCGGGCATCGATGCCTTCAACCGGGCCACGTTCGGCGGCAGCGGCAGTGCCGCAGAAGCCCTGACCCTCCTCGGGCTCGGAGCGGCCGCCCTGCTGGCAGGGGCTGTGGCCCTGATCGCTGGCCGCCGGTATTCCGCCGCGGAGATGAGAAGGCCCCGGACCTATTCCGACCGGCACTACGACCACACGCGCCCCGCCGAGGACCGGCCCGTAAATCCGAACGACACCGGTCTGCGGGGCTACCAGACGGGCTTCTGACGCCGGAAGGCGGTCCGCCGGTCCGAAGCCGGTCCCGGCAGCGCAGGGCTCCTAGGCGGTGACCAGGACGGCACCGGCGAGGGTGACCGCCCCGAGGAAGACCGTCGATACGCCGCCGAGGATCAGACTGCGCCCGCCGGTGCGGGCCAGCTGGGGAATGTGGATTCCGGCGCCAAGGCCGAACATCGCGGCCGCCAGCAGGAGCGTGGCCGTGACCGAAGCGCCCTGCAGCACCGGGGCCGGGACGAGGCCGGTGGAACGGACAAGGACCAGCGCCAGGAACCCGACGACGAAGAGGGGTACGGCCGGCGTCGAGCCGGTGCCGGCCGCGCGCGGGTGTTCCTTCGAGCGGCTGATCCCGAAGGAGACCAGGGCGGCCACCGGCGCCAGGAGGACAACCCGGCCGAGCTTCACGACCGTCGCCACCGCCAGGGCCGCAGCGCCGGCGGTGCTCGCGGTCGCCACCACCTGGGCCACCTCGTGCACGGCCAGGCCCGACCACAGGCCAAAGGTCTCCTCGGACAGCCCCAGGAGGCCGCCCACCACCGGAAGCCCGAGAATCACCGCGGAGCCGTACAGCGTCACCATGGCGACGGCACTGGCCACCTCGTCGTCGTCCGCGTCTACGATGCTCTGCATCCCGGCGATCGCCGAGGCGCCGCAGATGGAGAACCCGGCGGCCATCAGGGTGGACGCGGCCCGGCTCAGGCCCAGGCGCTCGCCGATGTACCGGGTGAGGAAGAAGCTGACGAACACGGAGGCGACGATGAGACCGAGCACAGGCAGGCCAAGGCCCACGATCTCCGGGAGGGAAAGCTGAAGGCCCAGCACCACCACGCCAAGGCGAAGGAACCTTTTGGTGGCCGCGCGGATGCCCGGGTTCAGGCGAGGGTGGAGAAGTCCGCTGTTCCGCATGAGCAGGCCCAGCCCGAGGGCGATGACCAGGGCACCGGCGAATCCCTGAAGGTTCGCCAGAAGGACGGCGAGGGCAACCGCGGCCGCCATGACCAGGAACCCCGGCGCATAGCCGAGCGCGGCGGTGAGGGGGCGCGGCAGGGTCACGGGGTCGCTTTCGGAAGGCACGGAGGCGTCATCAGCGCCGCACCGGCGGGGCTAGTTGGTGAAGTGGGTGGTTGCGGGCGCCGTCGCGACCGACTGCACCAGCTGTTCAGCGAGGACACGGAGTTTGACGTTCTGGTGGCTTGAGGCCCGTCGGAGGATCTGGATGGCCTCCTGCTGGGTGCAGCGGTTCTGGGCAATGATGATCCCGACCGCGATGTCGATGTTCGTGCGAGACTCCATTGCCGCCTGCAGGTTCGCGGCGGCATCCTTGTGCGCGGCCAGCTGCAGGGCGAGTTCGAGGGTGCTTGCCGCTTCCGCCGCGTACTCCTCGACCTGACTCACGATGTCGGCGGTGAAGACACCGGGGGCCTCCGCGTACAGGTTCACCGCGGCGCCGCCGTCCCCACCGGTCATCAGGGGTACCCCGAGGACTGAAAAGTAGCCGCGGCCCTCGATCGCGGTGAGGTATTCGGGCCACCTGGGATCAGTGCGCGTATCCTGCACGACGGCGGTCTCCCCGGTGCGGATCGCGGTCAGGCAGGGCCCGTCGCCGTAGCCGTACTGGACCTCGTCGAGCTCGGTTGCGGCGACGCTGCTGCTGGCCACGGTGGTGGCCCGGTCGTTGCGCTTGAGCGTAATTCCGCACTGCGTCTGGACCCCAGGTTCGAGGATGGTTGCGGTGTGGGAGGCGAACGCTTCAAGGAACAGTTCGACGTTCCCGGACTTAAGAATCAGCTGCTGGAGCTGGCGCGCCACCGAATCACTTCCCGCATCTTTCCGCATTGCATCAGCTTAGGGCCAGGACCCGCCGTTTAGCTCATCGGGAGCGGTGCCCAAAACTTTTTTCCGGATCCCGCCCGGTGAACCTTTGGCTTTCCTGCAACCCGGGCGTGAAATAGCCTCGGAGGTGGACCGCGTGCCGGTCCGCGGTCTTGATTCCAGGGCCCGGCACCGCCGCCGGGCCCGCAACGCATTCGAGGTTCTTCGGTGGATGAGCAGAGGCAGCAGGAGCTGGCGTCGCGTGCGGCATCCGAGGCAGGACTCGACGCCGAGGAGCTGTGGATCCGGTACTTCGCCCTCGGAGGTTCGCTCGCCCAGATAGAGATCGATGCGTACCTGCAGGGGCTCCAGAGCATTCCCTCCCTCGAACGGGACATCCTCTCCCACACACTGCGCGAGGCCCTTGAGGAGACCGGCCGGGAGCTGCCGGATTCCGGTGGAGGTAGCGGCGGGGCGGAGCCCCGGAATGGAACGAGCCGTGCAGCACGGGCGGATCCCGACGATCCCCTCGAGTTACTCGGCGCGGCAGGTGCGGTCTTCCTCACGGCGGAGCAGGCTGAGGCCCAGCGGATGCGGGCCCTGCTTGAGACGGGCCTCCTTGATTCACCGCCGGAGGAACGCTTTGACCGGATCACGCGGCGGGCCCGCGAGCATTTCGGTGTCTCCTCGTCGATCGTGGCACTGATCGCCGAGCACCGGCAGTTCCTCAAATCGGTCATCGGCGCGGTCGGCCAGAACCTCGAGCGGGAAAGCACCTTCTGCAACCAGACGATCCGCAGTGCCGGGCCCATGGTGGTGTGTGACACCCTCGCCGATGATCGATTCAAGGCGAGCCCGCTCGTGGTCGGCGAGCCCCACATCCGCTTCTACGCGGGGCACCCGCTGCTGGGTCCGGGCGGGTGGACCATCGGCACGATCTGCGTCATCGACCAGAATCCGAGAGGCTTCACCGATGAGGACCGGCGCGTGCTCCGGTCCCTGGCCGAGGCCGCGCAGAGGGAGGTCACACCGTAGGCAGGCCCGATCCCGAAGCCCTCAGCGCGTTGAAAGGCCTTCGCTGTCGAGGGTGAGGGCGAGCTGGTGCGCCTCTCCGGGGCACTGGGGGCCGTTGGGACGGACCACCTCCGCGGTGGCGCGGACCGGAGCAAGCACCCGCGTTTGCCCATCCCGACCGGTGGCCGTTGCCCGGATCTCCACCTCGCCTGCGGAAAGGTCCAGCGGTGCGAAACCAACCAAGGTGCCGTCCGGGCTGGCCGACGCGGCGCAGATTCCGTCGTCGTCGCAGCCCTGGTCAACGGACACCGTTCCCGCACTCAGCGCCACGTCGGCTTTCGTGCACCGGCCCTCCCGGCAAATCTCCAGCTCGAGCGCGGCGACCCCGCGGACAGAGTCGGCTGCAACGGTGGTCGAGACGCCATCGACCGCCCCTACCGCGGTACATCCGGCACCGAAGGGCGCACCGCAGCCGCCGGCGAGCAGGAGCGTTCCACCGAAGACGGCGGAACGCAGCCAGGGCGCTCGGAAGGGCATGCCTCACCCTAGCGCGGGCGGGCGTATGGCGGGACCGCTTCCCGTCGTCCCGTGCGGGTCCGGGGGACCAGGATCCCGGCTGGCGTCCGGGGACGGGGCCCGTGCACCCGCTCCCGGTGCAGGACGGCACCCGCGCAGGGCACGCCTCCGACCGCCCGTCAAGGCGGCGCCGGGTGTGCCTTTGCCTCCGGCCCTGCGGTCGGTGCGCCTGCAATAGGCTGTGCCCATGGTTTTCCAGAAGCACCTCGGTGAAGAGTCCATTCCCGCGGAGGTCCTGGCGGCCCGGCGTCCGGGGACCCCGGACGCCGACTGGGACTCCTTCGAGGCACGGTTCCGCAGCGAATTCCCCCGCCTGCGGTCCCTCTTCCGCCGAATCTACGGCGGTGGCGCTGACGACGAGCTGGTACTGCTGGCGGCGGAGGCGGCCGAGGCGTGGCAGCGGCGGCCCGCCGGGCTCAAGGCGCTCGACGCCGACCGGGCCGCGGCGCCGGACTGGTTCCAGTCCAACCGGATGCTGGGCGGGGTCTGCTACGTCGACCTGTACGCCATCGACCTCTCCGGGCTTCGGGCGCGCATTCCGTACTTCCGTGAACTGGGCCTCACCTACCTTCACCTCATGCCGCTGTTCCTCGCGCCGGAGTCGAATTCCGACGGCGGCTACGCCGTCTCCAGCTACCGGGAGCTGAACCCGGCCCTGGGCACCATTGAGGAACTCGCCTCGACCGCCGCCGAACTTCGGGCGAACGGCATCTCGCTCGTCGTTGACTTCATCTTCAACCACACCTCGAACGAACACGAGTGGGCCCGGAAGGCGCTCGCCGGCGACCCGGAATTCGAAAAGTACTACTGGATCTTCCCGGACCGGCAGATGCCGGATGCGTATGAACGCACCGTGCGCGAAATCTTCCCGGACGACCATCCAGGGTCCTTCGTGCCGCTGCCCGACGGGCGCTGGGTCTGGGCCACCTTCCATTCGTTCCAGTGGGACCTGAACTACCGCAACCCCGCGGTCTTCCGGGCGATGGCGCAGGAGATGCTCTTCCTCGCCAACCAGGGCGTGGAGGTGCTGCGGATGGATGCCGTGGCGTTCGTGTGGAAGCAGCTGGGCACCGCCTGTGAGAGCCTGCCCGAAGCGCACCTCCTCCTCCAGGCGTTCAACGCGGTCTGCCGGCTCGCGGCGCCGTCACTGCTCTTCAAGTCCGAGGCGATCGTGCATCCGGACGAGGTGGTGCAGTACATCAGCCCGGGGGAGTGCCAGCTGAGCTACAACCCCCTGCAGATGGCACTGATCTGGAACAGCCTGGCCACCCGGGAGGTCTCCCTTCTGGCCCAGGCCCTCGAGCGGCGCCACGCCATTCCGCCCGGCGCCGCCTGGGTGAACTATGTGCGCAGCCACGACGACATCGGCTGGACCTTCTCCGATGAGGATGCAGCCGAGTTCGGCATCGGCGGGTACGACCACCGGCGCTTCCTCAATGCGTTCTTCGTCAACCGTTTCCCTGGCAGCTTCGCCCGCGGCGTGCCGTTCCAGGAGAACCCGCGCACCGGGGACTGCCGCATCTCGGGCACGACGGCGTCGCTGGCCGGGCTGGAGGCCGGCGACGCCGGCGCCGTGGGCCGGATCCTGCTCGCCCACGCCATCGTGCTCAGCACGGGGGGCATCCCGCTGATCTACCTGGGGGATGAGGTGGGCCAGCTCAACGACTATGGGTACACGCAGGACCCGGGCAAGGCCGGGGACAGCCGGTGGGTCGGGAGGCCCGACTACCCGGCGGCCCGCTACGCGCTGAGGGCTGATCCGGCCACCGCGCCGGGGGCGATCTTTCAAGGCCTGCAGCACCTGATCCGGGTCCGGGCCGCCACCCCGGAATTTGCAGGCGGCCGGCTGGTGCCCTTCGGGACCAACAACCCGTCCGTCCTGGGGTACCAGCGGCCGGGTGCGCCCGGGGCGAAGCCCTCAGTGGTCCTGGTCCTCGCGAACTTTGCCGACTCCCGACAGGAAGTCACCGCGGAGACACTCTCCGGCCTGCCCGGTTCCGCCGTCGACCTCATCTCGGGCCAGGAGATGGCAGTGACGGCCGGGCTCGGCCTCGAGCCCCATGGTGTGCTGTGGCTCCGCTTCTCCCCGGAGGGTCCTGCCTGAACACCATCGAGAACTGAACACCATCGAGAACTGAACACCGTCGAGAACTGAACACCGTCGAGAACTGAACACCGTCGAGAACGGCTGGGACTGCCTTGGCTCCGCGGGGACCTATCATGGGCGTTATCACCCCGAGGAGACCCCATTTCACGCAGCCAGCCACCGCGCGCCCGACGGAGAGCGCCCTACGGCACCGCCGCCCTGATCAGCCTCGCGCTGCTCTGCTCCGGCTGCCTGCCCGGCGCCTCAGGTGACCGGGAGGCACCGGCCGGCTCCGCTGCTCCGGCACCGCCGGGTGCATCCTCTCCTTCGCAGGAGGCCTGTGACAACTGCCTGGACGTCGTCGTCACGGGGGACCTGCTGGTCCACCCCCAGCTGTGGGACCAGGCGGCAGCGGACGCCGCGGTCACCGGCAGGACGCCGCTCGACTTTGAACCGCTCCTCGCCGGCCAGCGTCCGTACCTCGCGGCGGCTGACCTTGCGGTGTGCCACCTGGAGACCCCGGTGTCAGACCCGGAGGGGCCCTATACCGGCTACCCGACGTTCAACGTGCCGCCCCAGATCCTCACCGCGGCCAGGGAGGTCGGGTACGACGTCTGCACCTCGGCTAGCAACCACACCCTCGACGCCGGACCCGCAGGAGTGCTGCGCACCCTCGCCGCCCTCGACGCGGCCGGCCTTGAACACACGGGTTCCTATGCCAGCGCCTCAGACGCGGAACAGCCCCTGATCCTCGATACGCCGGACGCGAAGGTCGCCCTCATTGAGGCCACCTACGCCCTCAACGGCCAGATGCCCGACCAGCCGTGGCGGGTCGACCTGCTCGACGTCCCGGCGATGGTCGCCAAGGCCCGGGCGGCACGGGAGCAGGGCGCCGACGTCGTCCTTGCAGCCCTCCACGCCGGGGACGAGTACGCCTCCGTGCCCAACGCACAGCAGACCGAGGCCGCTCATGCGCTCGCCGACAGCGGGCTGATCGACTTTATCTACGGGCACCACACGCATTCGGTCCTGCCGATCGAGAAGTACAACGGCACGTGGATCGCCTACGGGCTGGGCAACGCGGTGACCGAACTGTCCCCGGTCTACGACGTGAACAACGAGGGCCTGGCGGTCCGCGCGCGATTCAGCCGGGACGAGACCGGGCAGTGGTCGGTCAGTGACCTCGCCTGGCTTCCGTCGGTCATCGTGTCGAACCCCTACCGGTGGTGCGCGCTGGGCCCGGACCGCCCTGCCGGGTCGTGTTCGACGCCCGGCCACGAGCAGGCGGTCAAGGAGCGCACCCGGTCGGTGGTCGAGTCGCTCGGGGCGGCCGCCGCGGGAGCCCACCCCTGGGATCTCGCTGCAGAGGAAAGAGCGCAGTAGCGGGCACTCTGCCAGCAAGGCACGAACCAGCGGACGCCCGGATGCGCCGGGCGGATTCGCTAATTCGACCGCCGGGCTGTAGCGTTCTTACTACGCCGCGGGGTGGAGCAGTTCGGTAGCTCGCTGGGCTCATAACCCAGAGGTCACAGGTTCAAATCCTGTCCCCGCAACGAAGGCAGAAGTCCCGGTCCCGGGTAGGGGCCGGGACTTCTGCGTTAACCGGCCGCAGTATCCTTCCCATGCCTGAACGGCTCCCGCCCCGGTACCTCCCCACGGGCGGTGGAACGAAACGGGTGGGATCGTCCCATTCCGTTGGCACCCTCCTGCCTGCAGTCCGACACTGAGTCCCGGAACGCCCGCTCGGGCGCCATAGGTTCAACTGGAGGAAAAAATGCGTGTACTAGTGGCCGGCGCCGGCGGCGCCATCGGACGTCCCATCGTCCGTCACCTCGTCTCCTGGGGTCATGAGGTGTGGGGAATTGCTCGGGCAAACGAGGGCGCCGCGCGCATCGCGGCTGACGGCGCGACGCCGGTTATCGCGGACGTGCTCGACCTGGCGGATGTGACACGCGCGGTCGCGGCCGTGCGGCCCGAGGTCGTGATCGACCAACTCACGGCCCTGCCGCGGCACTACTCGCCGCAGGCGATGCGCGACACCCTCGCCAGCTCCAACGAGGTCCGGGTGCTCGGGGGAGCGAATGTTCAGAAGGCCGCCCTCGCCGCGGGAGCGACACGTTTCATCGCTCAGTCGGGCTCCTACTTCTACCGGCCGGGAGAGGGGCTCGCTGAGGAATCGGAGCCCTTCGTCGCCGACGGACCGCCCCTGGTCGACGGAAGCGCCGCAGCCTTCCTCCAGGTCGAAGACCGGATCCGGTCCCTTCCCGAGGGCACCACCGGGCTCGTCCTTCGGTACGGTTTCTACTATGGCCCGGGAACCTGGTACTCGCCCGACGGCGACATGGGCGAGCAGGCACGGGCCGGGCAGCTGGGCGTGCTTGGCTCCGGTTCCGGGATCTGGTCATTTGTCCATGTGGACGACGCGGCGGAGTTCACGGCGCGGGTCGCCGTCGAGTCCCAGGCGACCGGGGTGGTGAACGTTACCGACAGCGACCCCCTTCCCATGCGGGACGTCATGCGGACCTTCAGTGCCTTCGCCGGGGGTGTCGAGCCGGCCGAGTACCCGATCACCGAGGCGACAGACGCGGACGGGGTGTTCTACGCGACGAAGATGAGGGGTGCGAGCAACCGCCGCGCGCGGGAGGAGTTCGGGTTCAGCCCGCGCCGGCTGGAATGGCTCCGGCCGTAAATCCGGCCCGGAGCGCGTTCGGCCGGCCCCGCCTGCCGTTCCGCAGCCGTGAGGCCGGCGGCACCTCTACCAGCCGCGCTCGAACCACTCCGCGAGGTGCGGCCGCTCGGCGCCCAGCGTCGTCCCCTTCCCATGGCCGGGATGGACCAACGTGTCATCGGGAAGAAAGTCGAACACCCGCTCCTTCACGTCGGCGAACAGCGAAGCGAACCGGTCGGCGTCGCCCTGGGTGTTGCCCAGCCCGCCGGGGAAGAGCGAATCGCCCGTGAAAAGGTGCGCCGGGCCCTCCGGGTCGCGGTACAGCAGGGCCACGGAGCCCGGCGTATGTCCGCGGAGGTGGATGGCCTCCAGATCGAACCCGTCGAAGGTGCCGACGTCGCCGTGCTCGAGCGGCACGTCGGTCGGCACCTCGATGGCGGGGACGTCG
Organism: Arthrobacter zhaoguopingii; assembly: GCF_009828605.1. NCBI lineage: Bacteria > Bacillati > Actinomycetota > Actinomycetes > Micrococcales > Micrococcaceae > Arthrobacter > Arthrobacter zhaoguopingii. The sequence continues at coordinate 88,244 of NZ_WIAE01000002.1, forward strand.
GCGGCGCCGGCGGCCGTGCGTGCCCCGGTCGCCTCCACGACCGCGGCCAGCGCCCGCACGTGGTCCCAGTGAGAATGCGTCGTAGCCACGAGGACAAGCCGGGCGGCGGCGGGGGTGTCCCGGGCACCCTCCGCCAGCAGGCCGGCGAGGGCGGGCGCATCGTCGGCCGCATCGATCAGCACCTGCTGCCCGGATCCCCGGGCGGTGAGCAGGTACACGTTGTTGTCCATTTCGCCCACCACGAGCCGGCGGATCACCACTGATGAAAGCTCGGCAAGAATCATGGACCCACCCTAGGCCAGGAGCGGCGGCCCGAACGCTCCGATGGGGGCGGGCTTCACCTTGGGGCGCATAGCGGCCGAGCACCTCAGCCGACGTCCCGTTCGCGGTATTGTGCACGTAACAGGGCCCCGGAGGGGCGGTTCGGCATGCGCGGCACTTCAGGGGCCGCCGCGCCCGGCGGAAGGGGGCAGCAGTGGAGAGTGAAATACCCGAATGGCTGAAACTCGATCCCTCGAGCCCGTATCCGCCCTATGAGCAGCTGCGCCAGCAGATCGTCGAGGCGGCGAACAGCGGGCGCATTGCCGTCGGCGTGCGCCTGCCCCCGGTGCGGACCCTCGCGGCGCATCTGGGAGTCGCGGCAAACACCGTCGCCCGCGCGTACCGCGAGCTGGAGCGGGCGCAGATCGTGGTGACCCGATCCCGCGCCGGAACGGTGATCGCCGCGGCCGGGGATGAGGCCCGGCGGCGGGCCGCCGAGGGGGCGGCGGATTACGCCCGCATCGTCAAGGCCAGCGGGCTCAAGGAAGACGAAGCCGTGGCCTATCTGCGGGCGGCATTGCGCCGAGCGTGAACCGGTCCGGCGCGTCGCACCGGTGTGGCGCGAATTAAACCGTATTCGAATATGTCTTCGAAGCGGGATTGAATTACAGTGGAACGGTGTCTATAGCCAACTCCCTGGAACAGCACTCTGCTGACCCGTTGATTCCGCACCCTGACCTGTCGCGCCTCGTCGTGAAAGGTGCGCGCGAGCACAACCTCAAGAACGTCGACCTCGACATGCCCCGGGACGCCATCATCGTCTTCACCGGGCTCTCCGGGTCGGGGAAGTCATCCCTCGCCTTCGACACGATCTTCGCCGAGGGCCAGCGCCGGTACGTCGAGTCGCTCTCGGCCTACGCACGCCAGTTCCTGGGCCAGGTGGACAAGCCCGACGTCGACTTCATCGAGGGCCTCTCGCCGGCGGTGTCGATCGACCAGAAGTCCACGAGCAAGAACCCGCGGTCCACCGTGGGCACCATCACCGAGATCTACGACTACATGCGCCTGCTCTGGGCGCGAGTGGGCCGCCCGCACTGCCCCATCTGCGGCGAGCCGGTGGCCAAGCAGACCCCGCAGCAGATTGTCGACCAGCTGCTCGAACTCGACGAGGGAACGCGCTTCCAGATCCTCGCGCCCGTGGTCCGCGGCCGGAAGGGCGAGTTCGTCGACCTGTTCCAGGAACTCTCGGCCAAGGGCTACTCCCGCGCCCGCGTCGACGGCGAACTCATCCAGCTGACCGACCCGCCGAAGCTTGGCAAGCAGTTCAAGCACACCATCGAGGTGGTGATCGACCGCCTCGTGGTCAAGGAGGGCATCTCCCAGCGGCTCACCGATTCGGTCGAGACCGCCCTGAAGCTCGCCGAGGGGCGCGTCCTGGCCGACTTCGTCGACCTGCCCGACGACGACGCCAAGCGGGTCCGGGCGTTCTCGGAGCACCTCGCCTGCCCCAACGAGCACCCGCTGGCCATCGACGAGATCGAGCCGCGGTCCTTCTCTTTCAACAACCCGTTCGGTGCCTGCCCCGTCTGCACCGGCATCGGAACGAAGCTCGAGGTCGACGAGGAACTCGTCGTCCCGAATCCTGACCTCAGCCTCGCCGAAGGCGCCATCGCCCCCTGGTCCCTCGGCACCGCCACCCTCGAATACTGGACCCGGCTCCTCGAAGGACTGGCGAAGGAACTGAACTTCAGCATGGACGTCCCGTGGCGCAAGCTTCCGGACCGTGCCCGCGAGGCGGCCCTGTACGGCAAGGACCACAAAGTGGTGGTGCAGTACCGCAACCGCTTCGGTCGTGAGCGCAAGTACAGCACGGGTTTCGAGGGGGCCGTGCAGTACATTCACCGCAAGCACCTCGAAACCGAGTCGGACCACGCCCGCGACCGGTACGAGGAGTACATGCGGCAGATCCCGTGCCCCGAATGCGGCGGCGCGCGGCTCAACCCGGCGTCACTGTCGGTGCTCATCAACGGCAGGTCCATCGCCGAGGTGGCGGCCATGCCGATGCGCGACTGCAGCGACTTCCTGAACAACCTCGTCCTGACCGGGCGCGAGGCGCAGATCGCCAACCAGGTCCTCAAGGAGATCCAGGCCCGCCTGACCTTCCTGCTCGACGTCGGCCTCGAGTACCTCAACCTCGAGCGCGCCGCCGGAACCCTCTCCGGCGGGGAGGCCCAGCGGATCCGCCTGGCCACCCAGATCGGCTCAGGCCTCGTCGGGGTGCTCTACGTGCTCGACGAGCCCTCGATCGGTCTGCACCAGCGTGACAACCGGCGCCTGATCGAGACCCTGACGCGTCTGCGCAACCTCGGCAACACCCTGATCGTCGTCGAGCACGACGAGGACACCATCCACGAGGCGGACTGGATCGTCGACATCGGCCCCGGCGCCGGTGAACACGGCGGCGAGGTGGTCCACTCCGGCCTGCTCAAGGACCTGCTCACCAATGAGAAGTCAATCACCGGCGACTACCTCTCGGGCCGCCGGAAGATCGAGATCCCGGCCAAGCGCCGGAAGATCGACAGGTCGCGCCAGCTGAAGGTCGTCGGCGCGCGCGAGAACAACCTGAAGAAGCTCGACGTCTCCTTCCCGCTCGGCGTCCTGACCGCGGTCACCGGGGTCAGCGGCTCCGGTAAGTCGACGCTCGTGAACGACATCCTGTACAAGGTGCTCGCGAACAAGCTCAACGGCGCCAAGCAGGTCGCGGGGCGGCACAAGCGCATTGACGGCCTCGACCACCTCGACAAGGTGATCCACGTCGACCAGAGCCCGATCGGACGCACGCCACGGTCCAACCCCGCAACCTACACCGGGGTGTTCGACCACATCCGCAAGCTCTTCGCCGAGACCACCGAGGCGAAGGTCCGCGGCTACCTGCCCGGGCGGTTCTCCTTCAACGTCAAGGGCGGGCGCTGCGAGGCCTGCTCCGGTGACGGCACCCTGAAGATCGAGATGAACTTCCTGCCCGACGTCTACGTGCCCTGCGAGGTCTGCCACGGCGCCCGGTACAACCGGGAAACCCTCGAGGTGCACTACAAGGGCAAGACCATCGCCGACGTGCTCGACATGCCGATCGAGGAGGGCGCCGAGTTCTTCGCCGCGTTCAGCCCCATCGCCCGGCACCTGAACACGCTGGTCGAGGTAGGCCTCGGCTACGTCCGGCTGGGCCAGCCCGCCACCACCCTCTCGGGAGGGGAGGCGCAGCGCGTCAAGCTCGCCAGCGAGCTGCAGAAGCGCTCCAACGGCCGCAGCGTGTACGTGCTCGATGAGCCGACCACCGGCCTCCACTTCGAGGACATCCGCAAGCTCCTCCTGGTCCTGCAGGGCCTGGTGGACAAGGGGAACACCGTGATCACGATCGAGCACAACCTCGACGTGATCAAGAGCGCGGACTGGGTGATCGACCTCGGGCCCGACGGCGGCTCCGGCGGCGGCGAGGTCATCGCCACCGGCACTCCGGAGCAGGTGGCGCGCAGCGAGAGGAGCCACACCGGCACCTTCCTCGCGGAGATCCTCCCGGCGTCCTCCTGAACATTCCCCGCGGGGAATAGGAGTGCGGGGGGCGGGGGGCGTTGTGGCAAACTTGCCCGGTGACTAATTCGCAGGCGCTCGTCCTCTTCGACCTCGACGGAACCCTGATCGACCCCGCCGGGTCGATCACCGGAGGCATCGAAGCGGCCCTGCGGGAGCACGGGCTGCCCGTGCCGGACCCGCGCGTGCTCTCGAGCATGGTGGGCCCCGCACTGGTCACCTCGCTGCGGAGCATCGCCGGCGTACCCGAGCACCTCATCGACCCGGTGATGGGCGCCTACCGCGCCGGCTACCGCTCCATCGGCATGGCCCAGAGCCGCCCCTACCCGGGGATCGCCGACTGCGTGCGCGCGCTGCGCGCGGACGGGGCCCGGGTGGCCGTGGCCACCCAGAAGCCGGAGTGGCTCGCCGAGGAACTGCTGACGGCCCAGGGAATGATCGGGCTGTTCGACTCGGTGCACGGGGCACCGCGGGACGAACGCGCCGCTGCTGCACTTCCGGGAAAGAAGCCCATCATCGCTGCGGCGCTGGCGGAACACGCAGGCCGCTACGGCCGCGCGATCATGGTCGGGGACCGCTCGCACGACGTGCTCGGGGCGGCCGATAATGGGCTTGGCTGCGTGGGGGTGTCCTGGGGCTTCGCCGCTCCCGGCGAGCTCGAGGAGGCCGGCGCGATCGCCGTCGTCGACAGCGCAGACAAGCTCCTGGAGGTGCTGCGTGGGAATCTATGACCTCACCCGCAGCACCACGCGCGGCCTCATTGCCGGTCTCTGCCGGCCTACCGTTGAAGGGCTCGGGCATGTCCCCGCCGAGGGTCCGTTCATCGTCGCGGCCAACCACCTCTCCTTCCTCGACAGCGTCCTCATCCAGGCCCTGATGCCGCGCCGGGTGGCGTTCTTCGCGAAGGCCGAGTACTTCACCGGCACCGGCGTCAAGGGGGCGATGATGCGCTCCTTCTTCGAGGGTGTCGGCTCGATTCCGGTGCAGCGGGGCGAACAGGCGGCCAGCGTGCAGGCCCTGAAGACCCTGCTCGACCTGCTCGAGGAGGGCAGCGGCGTCGGCATCTATCCGGAGGGCACCCGGTCCCGCGACGGGTTGCTCTACCGGGGACGGACCGGCGTGGGCTGGCTGGCGCTGACCATCGGAGCGCCGGTGGTCCCGGTGGGCCTGATCGGGACCGAGGCGCTGCAGCCGGCGGGCAGCAACGGCATCCGGCCCCAGCACTTCACCATGAGGATCGGCGCACCCCTGTACTTCGAGAAGACCGGACCGGGCCATCCGCTGCCGGCCCGGCGCAGCGCCACCGACACCATCATGGACTCCATCGCCGCGCTCAGCGGGCAGCAGCGCTCCGCCAGCTACAACAAGGGCGCGCCCGCGGAATAGCGGGCCCCACCGCTCCGCCGCCCGGTGCGCCCGCACCGCAGCACCGGTGCGCGCAGGGCTGAAGCGTCAGGGCCGCCCGGTCAAAGAACATAGGATTGAGCTGTGGCAAACCCAGCAAGCTACCGCCCCAAGGCGGGGGAAATACCCCAGGACCCCGGAGTGTACCGGTTCCGCGACGAGCATGGCCGGGTCGTCTACGTCGGCAAGGCGAAGAACCTGCGCTCCCGCCTCAATTCCTACTTCGCGAACCCGCAGGGGCTGATGCCCCGCACCCGGGCCATGGTCCACACCGCCGCCGGCGTGGAGTGGACGGTCGTGGGAAGCGAACTCGAGGCCCTCCAGCTCGAATACACGTGGATCAAGGAATTCAACCCGCGCTTCAACGTGATGTTCAGGGACGACAAGTCCTACCCGTACCTGGCGGTGACAATGGGGGAGAAGTTCCCCCGAGTGCAGGTGATGCGCGGCGATAAGAAGAAGGACACCCGGTACTTCGGGCCCTTCTACCCCGCGAAGGCCATCCGGGAGACCGTTGACACGCTCCTGCGGGTCTTCCCGGTGCGCACCTGCAGCACCGGCATCTTCCAGCGTGCCGAACGCTCCGGCCGGCCCTGCCTGATGGGCTACATCGACAAATGCTCGGCGCCCTGCGTCGGGCGGATCTCCCCGGAGGACCACAAGGCCCTCGCCGGAGAGTTCGTGGCATTCATGTCGGGCGAGGCCAAGCGCTTCATCACCGGGCTCGAATCGAAAATGGCCGCCTCGGTCGCCGAACTCGACTACGAAGCCGCGGCACGGACCCGGGACGACATCGCCGCGCTCCGGAGGGTCTTCGAACGCAATACGGTCGTCCTCAGCGAGGACACCGACGCCGATATCTTCGCCCTGACCGAGGACGAGCTCGAGGCCGCGGCGCAGGTCTTCCATGTGCGCGGCGGGCGCATCCGCGGCCAGCGCGGCTGGGTCGTGGAGAAGGTCGAGGACATGGATACCCCCGACCTGGTGGAGCACCTCCTGCAGCAGGTGTACGGCGAGGGCGGAGCCGGCAACGACCGGATTCCACGCGAGGTCCTCGTGCCCGTGATGCCCAGCAATTCCGAGCAGGTCCTAGAGTGGCTGCGCGGACTCCGCGGGGCACGCGTCGACGTGCGGGTACCGGTCCGCGGCGACAAGGCCACCCTGATGGGCACGGTCCAGCAGAACGCCGCGGACTCCCTGCGCCTGCACAAGAGCCGGCGCGCCGGGGACCTTACGACGCGGTCGGCGGCGCTGACCGAACTGCAGGAGGCGCTCGAGCTGCCGCAGCCGCTGATGCGCATCGAATGCTTCGACATCTCCCACGTCTCCGGCACCAATGTCGTCGCCTCCATGGTGGTGGTCGAGGACGGACTGCCGCGGAAGTCGGAATACCGCCGCTTCTCCATCACCGGCGACGCCGCCCGCGACGACACCGCCTCGATGTACGACGTGATCTACCGCCGGTTCCGGAACTACCTCGCCGGCCGCATGCCTGAGGACACCGGCAACGGCACCGGCTCCCCGGCCGACGGGGAAGGCACCGGTTCCCTGGCGGCCCCCGGCGCGGATGACGGGGCGGAGGCCGTTCCACTGGCGGACACCACGACGGCGACGACGAAGAACCGGTTCGCCTACCCGCCGAACCTGGTCGTCGTCGACGGCGGCCCGCCCCAGGTGGCCGCGGCCTCCCGCGCGCTGGCGGACCTCGGCATCGACGACGTCTTCGTCGTCGGCCTCGCCAAGCGGCTCGAGGAAGTGTGGGTGCCCGGCAGCGACTTCCCCGTCATCCTGCCGCGGGCCTCGGAGGGACTGTTCCTGCTGCAGCGCATCCGTGACGAGGCCCACCGCTTCGCCATCAGCTTCCACCGCCAGAAGCGCGGGAAGTCGATGACCGAGTCGGCCCTCGACGGAATCCCGGGGCTTGGGCCGTCGAAACGCAAGGCCCTGCTGAAGCACTTCGGTTCGGTGAAGAAGCTGAAGGCAGCCTCGGTGGAGGACCTGCTGGAGGTCCCGGGCATCGGTCCGGCCATGGCCGAAGCCATCCGGAACGGGCTGGCCGGCGGGGCGGTGCAGGACGCTGCTCCCGCTGTGAACCTGACCACGGGCGAGATCCTCGATTCTTAGCTAGGCTGAGGACGGCGCCCGCTGCCTGCGGCGCAGCATATCCGCACCACCTACGCCGGAACGGACGCATACATGACTGAGGCTGACAGCCTGACCCCGGTCAAACCCACCGAATCGGAGCTGCTGGTCGTCACAGGCATGTCGGGTGCCGGACGCAGCACGGCGGCTCACGCGCTTGAGGACCACGGCTGGTACGTCGTCGAGAACCTGCCGCCGCAGATGCTCGGGACGCTGACCGAGCTGGTGGCCCGCATGCCCCAGTCCATCCCGAAGCTCGCCGTGGTGATCGATGTGCGGAGCAAGAAGCTGTTCAACGACATCAAGGCCGCCCTCGCCGCGCTGCGTGCGGCCGGGGTCAACTACCGCGTGCTCTTCCTTGACGCCGACGACGCCGAACTGGTCCGCCGGTTCGAACAGGGCAGGCGCCCCCACCCCCTGCAGGGCGACGGCCGGATCCTTGACGGCATCGCCGCCGAACGGGACGTGCTCAAGGAGGTGAAGTACGCTTCCGACATCGTGGTGGACACGACCGACTTCAATGTCCACGCGCTGGCCACCGCCGTCACCGAACTCTTTTCGGAGTCCGGGCCGATCGTGCTGCGGCTCAATGTGCTGAGCTTCGGCTTCAAGTACGGCCTCCCCGTCGACGCGAACTTTGTGGCCGACGTCCGGTTCATCCCCAACCCCCACTGGGTGCCGCAGCTCCGCCCGCAGACCGGGCTCGATGAGCCCGTGCGGGAGTACGTGCTGGGTGCCGCCGGCGCCGCGGACTTCGTCAGCCGCTACGTGAACGCCCTGATCCCGGTGCTCGACGGCTACCGCCGCGAGAACAAGCACTACGCCACGATCGCGGTCGGCTGCACGGGAGGCAAGCACCGCTCCGTTGCGGTGACCGAGGAGATCGCCCAGCGGCTCGCCCAGCTGCCCGGGGTGCAGGTGGCCTCCCACCACCGGGACCTGGGGCGGGAATAGTGGCACTGTTTTCGGGGCCGCTGCCCCTGATCCCTGTTCCGACGGCGAACCGGCGCGACGGGGAGCCGGTGGAGAAGACGCCCTCGGTGGTGGCGCTCGGCGGCGGCCACGGGCTGTCCGCCTCGCTGTCCGCGCTGCGCCTGCTGACCCAGGACCTCACCGCCGTGGTCACCGTCGCCGACGACGGCGGGTCCTCCGGCCGGCTGCGCAGGGAACTTGGGGTGCTTCCGCCCGGGGACCTGCGGATGGCGCTTGCCGCCCTGTGTGATGACACGGACTGGGGCCGCACCTGGCGCGACGTCATGCAGCACCGCTTCACCTCAACCGAGGGCGTCGACGGCTCGCTCGATAACCACGCGCTGGGAAACCTGCTCATCGTGACCCTCTGGGAGCTGCTCGGCGACCCAGTGGCGGGCCTGCAGTGGGCCGGAGCGCTGCTGGGGGCCCGCGGCAAGGTCGTGCCGATGGCCAGCGTGCCCCTGACCATCGAGGGGGATATCCTCACCGAGTCCGGGGGAGGGCTGCGGGTGAAGACCATCGTCGGGCAGGCCCAGCTGGCGGTCGCCGCCGAGGGCGGGAATGTCAGCAACGTCCGGCTGCTCCCGGAGGCGGCGCCGGCCTGCAAGGACGCCCTCGAGGCGATCGAACTGGCCGACTGGGTGATCCTCGGCCCGGGCTCCTGGTACACCTCGGTGCTGCCGCACCTGCTGCTTCCCGAGCTCCGTGACGCGCTCTGCCGCACCTCCGCCAAACGGTGCCTGACGATGAATATGACGAATGACACCAAGGAGACCCAGGGCATGACCGCCGTGGACCACCTCGCCGTGATCAAGCGCTACGCGCCGGAGTTCACCGTGGACGTCGTGCTGGCCGATCCTGCGGTCGTGGGAGACCGTGCCCAGTTCGAGGCGGCGGTCGCCGGGATGGGGGGCCGGGCCGTTCTGGGTAAAGTGGGTTCTTCAACCGGAAAACCCGTCCATGATCCGCTTCGTCTCGCAACGGCGTACAAAGACATGTTTGGGGAGAACTAGGAGTGAACTGGTGGCGCTGACTGCGGACGTCAAAGAGGAGCTCTCGCACCTCGAAGTTAAAAAGTCCTCGGTACGCAAGGCCGAGGTGTCCGCCCTGTTGCGGTTCGCCGGCGGGCTGCACATCATTTCGGGCCGGATCGTGATCGAAGCGGAGGTCGACCTCGCGTCGACGGCACGCCGGGTCCGCTCGGCCATTGCCGAGGTCTACGGGCACAACAGCGAAATCATCGTTGTGTCCGGCGGCGGCCTGCGCCGCGGCAACCGCTACGTGGTTCGGGTGGTGCGCGACGGTGAGTCCCTCGCCCGTCAGACGGGCCTGCTCGATACCCGCGGCAGGCCCGTGCGCGGGCTGCCCTCCGCCGTCGTCAACGGTTCCGCGGCCGACGCCGAGGCCGTCTGGCGCGGCGCGTTCCTGGCACACGGGTCCCTGACCGAGCCGGGCCGCTCGTCCTCCCTCGAGGTGACCTGCCCGGGCCCGGAATCCGCGCTGGCCCTCGTGGGCGCCGCCCGCCGCCTCGGCATCGCCGCCAAGGCGCGGGAGGTCCGGGGCGTGGACCGCGTGGTGATCCGCGACGGGGACACCATTGCGGCGCTGCTCACCCGCATGGGCGCCCACGACGCCCTCATGGTGTGGGAGGAACGGCGGATGCGGAAGGAGGTCCGTGCCACGGCGAACCGGCTGGCGAACTTCGACGACGCCAACCTGCGCCGGTCCGCGCAGGCAGCGGTGGCCGCCGGGGCCCGCGTGGAGCGGGCGCTGGAGATCCTCGGCGAGTCCGTCCCGGAGCACCTCCGGTACGCGGGGGAGCTGCGGGTCGGCCACAAGCAGGCAAGCCTCGACGAACTCGGCCGGCTCGCCGACCCTCCGATGACGAAGGACGCCATCGCGGGCAGGATCCGCCGGCTGCTGGCCATGGCCGACAAGCGGGCGCAGGAGATCGGGATTCCGGGAACCGACGCCAATGTCACCGCCGACATGCTGGACGAGTGAATCGTTGCATAGGATGGGAGGGCAAGCCTGCCGCTTCGGCGGCGGGACCACGGCGGTTCTTCTCCGGCCTTCACCGGCCCGGAAGCGGCCCCGGAAAGGTACACCATTAGATGGAGGAAATTCGTGAGCCAGTACATGCTGCCCGACCTTGATTATGATTATGCGGCCCTTGAACCGCATATCTCCGCGCGGATTATGGAGCTGCACCACAGCAAGCACCACGCCACCTATGTCAAGGGTGCCAACGACGCGCTGGCACAGCTGGCGGAGGCCCGCGAAAAGGGTGAATTTGGGAATATTCCCAAGCTGTCGAAGGACCTGGCCTTCCACCTTGGCGGCCACACCAACCACTCGATCTTCTGGAAGAACCTCTCCCCGGACGGAGGGGACCTCCCCACCGGTGAGCTGGCTGCCGCACTCGACGACGCGTTCGGTTCCTTCGAGGCCTTCCGCAGCCACTTCAACGCCGCCGCCATCAGCCTTCAGGGCTCCGGCTGGGCGGTCCTCGCCTACGAGCCGCTCGGCGGCAACATCGTGATCGAGCAGCTCTACGATCAGCAGGGCAACGTTCCGGTCGGAACCATTCCGCTGCTCATGCTCGACATGTGGGAGCACGCCTTCTACCTCGACTACGTGAATGTCAAGGCCGATTACGTCAAGGCCTTCTGGAATATCGTGAACTGGACCGACGTCGCGGCACGGTTTGACCGCGCCCGGTCCGGCGCATCGAGCCTGGTCGTCCCCGGCGTCTAACGCCCGGTTGCGTTCCGCCTGTGCCCGCCCCTGCGGGTCGGGCACGCGCGTCGGGGTGGGGGCGCAGGCCCCCGCCCCGACGCACCGCAGAACCTGATGGACCGAAAAGGATCATCGGACCCGCACAACGGCGTGCAGCGCAAGCAGCTGCCGGACCGGCCGGACAGGCCGGAGGCCCGGCAGCCTCACTTAATAAGGAGATGGAAACCAGTGACTACCCGTATTGGAATCAATGGCTTTGGCCGGATCGGCCGTAACTACTTCAGGGCGGTGCTCGATCAGGGCGCGGACCTGGAAATCGTGGCGGTCAATGACCTCACCAGCCCCGAGACCCTGGCCCACCTGCTCAAGTACGACTCCGTTGCAGGGCGCCTGGGCGTGAGCGTTGAGGCCGACGGCGGGGACCTCGTGGTCGACGGCAAGCGGATCAAGGTCCTTGCCGAGCGCGACCCCGCAAGCCTGCCCTGGGCCGACCTGGGCGTTGACATCGTGATCGAATCCACGGGGTTCTTCACCAAGGCCTCCGATGCGCAGAAGCACATCGACGCGGGGGCGAAGAAGGTCCTGATCTCGGCTCCGGCCTCCGACGAGGACTTCACCGTGGTCCTGGGCGTCAATGACGGGGACTACGACCCGGCGAACCACCACATCATCTCCAATGCCTCCTGCACCACCAACTGCCTGGGCCCGCTGGCGAAGGTCCTCCAGGACTCATTCGGCATCGAACGCGGTCTGATGACCACCGTCCACGCCTACACGGCTGACCAGAACCTCCAGGACGGGCCGCACAAGGACCTGCGCCGCGCCCGCGCGGCCGGCATCAACATGGTGCCGACCTCCACCGGAGCCGCCAAGGCCATCGGCCTGGTCCTGCCCGAGCTCAAGGGCAAGCTCGACGGGTATGCCATCCGCGTCCCCGTACCCACCGGCTCGGCCACCGACCTGACCGTCACGGTCGGCCGGGAGGTCACCGTCGACGAGGTCAACGCCGCCTACAAGGCCGCCGCCGAAGGCCCCCTGAAGGGCTACCTGACCTACACCGAGGACCCGATCGTGTCCTCGGACATCGTCGGAGACCCGGCGTCCTCGATCTTCGACTCCGGGCTGACCAAGGTCATCGGCAACCAGGTCAAGGTTGTGTCCTGGTACGACAACGAGTGGGGCTACTCGAACCGCCTCGTTGACCTCACCGGAATCGTCGCTTCCAAGCTCTCCTGACCCGGTGGGCTACGCATCGATTGACGACCTCCTGGCGGAAGGGGTCCGCGGCCGGCGGATCCTGGTCCGCTCGGACCTCAACGTTCCCCTTGACGGCTCCCAGCGGGTCACCGACGACGGGCGCCTCCGGGCGTCGCTTCCCGTGCTGCGCAAGCTCAGCGAGGCAGGCGCCGCCGTCATCGTGATGGCTCACCTCGGGCGTCCCAAGGGTGCGCCCGAGGCGAAGTATTCGCTCCGCCCCGCCGTCGACCGCCTGGCCGAGCTTGCGGACTTCCCCGTGACGCTCGCGGGGGATACCGCCGGCGAGCAGGCACGGGCAGCAGCCCAGGCCCTCTCCGACGGTGAGGTCCTGGTGCTCGAGAACGTGCGGTTCGACCCGCGCGAGACCAGCAAGGACGAGGGCGAACGCGCAGCACTCGCACACGAGCTCGCGGGGCTCGCCGGCAGCTCGGGGGCGTACGTCAACGACGCTTTCGGTGCCGTGCACCGCAAGCATGCAAGCGTGTACGACCTCGCCGCGATCCTTCCCTCCTACCAGGGCGACCTGGTAAAGGCGGAGGTCGAGGTGCTCCAGCGGCTGACCACGGACCCCGAGCGGCCTTTCGTGGTCGTCCTGGGCGGATCGAAGGTCTCCGACAAGCTGGCGGTCATCGAGAACCTGCTGGGCAAGGCCGACCGGCTCCTGATCGGCGGAGGAATGGTCTTCACATTCCTGGCCGCCCAGGGGCACAAGGTGGGTGGCTGCCTGCTTGAGGCCGACCAGCTGGATACGGTGCGCGGCTACCTCGACCGGGCGGCCGAGGCGGGCACCGAGTTCGTCTTCCCGACGGATATCGTGGTCGCCGAGAAGTTCGCGGCCGACGCCGGCTCCAGTGTGCTGGCGGCGGATGCGATCGAGTCCGGCCCCTACGGCGCCGGCGGGATCGGCCTCGACATCGGACCGGCCAGCGGCTCCGATTTCGCGGCGCACATCGCGCAGGCGAAGACCGTGTTCTGGAACGGGCCCATGGGCGTGTTCGAGTTCGAGGCGTTCGCCGAGGGGACCCGCGTGGTTGCGCAGGCCCTCGTCGAGGCGCAGCACAACGGCGCCCTGACGGTGGTGGGTGGGGGAGACTCCGCCGCCGCGGTCCGGGGCCTCGGGTTCGAGGACTCCCAGTTCGGCCACATCTCCACCGGAGGTGGGGCAAGCCTCGAATACCTCGAAGGCAAGGAGCTTCCCGGCCTGACGGCGCTCGAGCGCGCCTGAGGCCACCGGCACGGGAACATTTCCGCCGCAGGACCCGCCCGCACGGGTGGGTCCTGCGGCTCCTGACGACTGAAAGAGAGTTCGCTATGACCACCTCGACGAACGGCGTATTCGACCGGCGCCCCCTGATCGCCGGTAACTGGAAGATGAACCTTGACCATGTCCAGGCCATCACGTTCCTGCAGAAGCTCGCGTGGACCCTCGACGACGCCAACCACGACTTCGGCAGGGTTGAGGTGTCGGTGTTCCCTCCGTTCACCGACCTGCGCGGTGTGCAGACCCTCGTGAAGGGCGACGACCTGCCCGTGGTGTACGGCGGGCAGGACCTCTCCCCGCACGACTCCGGCGCCTACACCGGGGACATCTCCGGGCAGTTCCTGAAGCGCCTCGGCTGCACGTACGTGCTGGTGGGCCATTCCGAGCGCCGCACTGTCCACGCCGAATCCGACGAGCTGCTCAACACCAAGGTGCACGCCGCGTACCGGCACGACCTCGTGCCCGTGCTCTGCGTCGGGGAGGGCCTTGAGATCCGCCAGGCCGGCACCCACGTGGAGCACACCCTCGAACAGCTCCGCCGGGGCGTGGCCGGCCTCGACGCCGGTCAGGCCGCCGGGCTTGTCGTGGCCTACGAGCCCGTCTGGGCGATCGGCACCGGCGAGGTGGCCGGACCGCAGGACGCCCAGGAGATGTGCGCGGCGATCCGCGCCGAACTGGGCGAACTCTTCGACGGCGACACGGCCGCGAAGGTCCGCCTGCTCTATGGCGGATCGGTCAAGGCCGCCAACGCCGGAGCGATCCTCAAGGAACGCGACGTCGACGGCGTGCTCGTCGGCGGTGCGAGCCTCGACGTGTCCGAGTTTGCTAGTATTGTCAGGTTCGAACAGCACCTGGTCACAGGCTAGTCGCGCCTCCCCGCCACCGGCGGGTCTCAGCCTTGAAAGGGCCCCGTGGAAATTCTCCGAATCATCCTGCTCGTACTGCTGGGCGTCACCAGCCTGCTCCTGACGCTGCTGATCCTGCTGCACAAGGGCCGCGGCGGCGGCATGTCCGACATGTTCGGCGGCGGCATGACCTCAAGCATGGGCTCCTCAGGAGTTGCCGAGCGCAACCTGAACCGTTTCACCGTGGCGCTGGGCCTGGCCTGGGGCACCGTGATCATCGCTCTTGGACTGATCCAGCGGTTCCTCGGCGACTCCTGACCCTCAGGACCGCCCCGACCCCGCAGCGTGCGGAATGAACCGCACGTCACCGGAACGAACAGTCAAGCCCTAACGAGAAAGCCCCGCCGCTTCCGGATGGAAGCGGCGGGGCTTTGTCGTCAGCGGGCGAGCGTGTCCGCCCGAGGGCCTGCTACTGCTCGGCGTCCTCGCGGTTGATCAGGCGGCCCGGGAGCTGCACGGCAGCCTCCTGGTCGATCAGCCACAGGGTCTTGTTCCGGCCGCGGGCACCGGCGGCGGGAACCTGGACAGAACCGGCACCGGCAAGGGCCAGGCCCACCGCTCCGGCCTTGTCCTCACCGGCCACCGCCAGCCAGACCTCCTCCGCCGAGCGAATGCTCTCCAGCGTGAGGGAGATCCTCTCCGGCGGCGGCTTGGGTGCGTCGGCGACGCCCACGACGGTCGAGCCCTTCGTCCGGATCCCCGCCAGCTCCGGGAAGAGCGAGGCGATGTGGGCGTCCGGGCCGACGCCGAGCATCAGCACGTCGAACCGCGGGAGCCGCGGATCGGCGGCGTCGTCCAACGCTTCCGCGTCGGCCGCTTCCTGCAGCCGTGCCGCGTAATCGGCGGCGGCGGCGTCCTGGTCGGGGAACTGGTCGCTGGAGCCGAACTCGTGGACCTTCGCCGGATCCACGGCAAGGTGGTTCAGCAGTGCCTCACGGGCCTGCACCGCATTGCGGTCGGGATGACCGGCCGGCAGGAACCGCTCGTCGCCCCACCAGAAGTGCACCTGCGACCAGTCCACCGTCCGGCAGGTGGGGGAGTCCCACACGGCCTTCAGGGCAGCCGTGCCGATGGAGCCTCCGGTCAGCACCACCGTGGCCGTCCCGCGCTCGTTCTGCACATCGACGAGTCGGGTGATCAGGCGAGACGCCACTGAGGCGGCAAGCAGGGTCGGGCCGGGGTGGATACTGATCTTTGGCTCAGCGTTCACTGGTCTGTACGCTCCTTAGGTTCGTTTTCGCAAGGCCTTCGGTGATAACTTCCCCGAATACGTCGTCCGGGTCAAGTCGACGAAGCTCCTCGGCGAGGCACTCCTCAAGGCTGCGGCGCGGCAGCGAAATCCGCTGGACCGGCTGGCCGGGCTGGTGCAGCTCGGCCACATCCCGGCCCGGACGGTGAAGCTCGATGTCCCCGTTGTCCCGGGCGAGCCGAACCCGGTGCAGCCCGGTACCGGCGGGACCGGCGGCAATCGTCACCGGCGCATCCAGTGCCTGGGTCAGCCACGCGGCCAGGAGGACCGTGCTGGGGGAATCCTCGGCGCCTTCGACCGTCACCTCGGTGATCGTCGACGGTTCGGCCTGGTCGAGGACGGCCGCGAGCTGAATGCGCCAGTTCGTCAGGCGCGTCCAGGCCAGGTCCGTGTCGCCTGCTGAATAGGTCTTCTGCAGGGTGAACAGCGCCGCGGCCGGGTCCGCCTCGTTGGAGGAATCGGTGATCCGGCGGTGGGCGATGGCCCCGATGGAGGTCTGGGCCGCCGCCGCCGGCATGTGGTGCGGCCACCAGGCCACGATTGGGGCGTCCGGCAGCAGCAGGGCCGACACGAGGGACTCATTCTCGTTTGCCAGGTCCCCGGAGCCGCGGAGCACGATCACCTCGGAGGCGCCGGCGTCACCGCCCACCCGGATCTGGCCGTCGAGGCGCGTGGGGTCATCGGGCGATCCCTGGGCCAGCACGATGATGCGGCAGGGGTGCTCCCGGCTCGCTTCGTTCGCTGCCCGGATCGCCTCCTCCTCGGCCCCGGCGCGGGTGATCACCACGAGGGTGAGCACCCGGCCGAGGGCGACGACGCCGCCCCGGTCGCGCAGGCTCGTGATCTCCTTGGAGACCTTCGAGGTGGTGGTATTCGGAAGATCTACGATCATGGCCTTCTCCAGCTTCTGCCATCGGCGGCCAGCAGCTCATCGGCGGAGGATGGACCCCAACTGCCCGGCCTGTACTTTTCGGGCTGCTCGTCCAGCGACGCCCAGAACTTCTCGAAGGGATCCAGGATCTGCCAGGACAGTTCGACCTCCTGCTGGCGCGGGAACAGCGGCGGTTCGCCCAGCAGCACATCGAGGATCAGCCGCTCGTAGGCCTCGGGGCTGGACTCCGTGAAGGAGTGGCCGTACCCGAAGTCCATGGTGACGTCGCGGACCTCCATTTGCGTGCCCGGAACCTTCGAACCGAACCGGATCGTCGCCCCCTCGTCGGGCTGGACGCGGATGACGACGGCGTTCTGGCCGAAGTCGTCCTCGTTGTGGTCGAGGAAAAGCAGGTTCGGGGCGCGCTTGAACACGACCGCGATTTCCGTGACGCGGCGGCCAAGGCGCTTGCCGGCGCGCAGGTAGAACGGCACACCGCTCCACCGGCGGGTGTTGATGTCCAGGCGGATCGCGGCGAAGCTCTCCGTCGTGGAATCGGCCGGGATGCCGTCCTCGTCGAGGAAGCCCTTGACCTCCTCGCCGCCCTGCCAGCCGCTGTCGTACTGGCCGCGGGCGGAGTAGCAGGTCAGGTCCTCGGGGAGCCGCACGGCGGCGAGGACCTTCTCCTTCTCCGCGCGCAGGTCCTCGGCGTTGAAGGAGATGGGCTCCTCCATGGCCGTGAGGGCGAGCAGCTGCAGCAGGTGGTTCTGAATGACGTCCCGAGCGGCGCCGACGCCGTCGTAGTACCCGGCGCGTCCGCCGATGCCGATGTCCTCGGCCATGGTGATCTGCACGTGGTCGACATAGTTGGCGTTCCACAGCGGCTCGAACAGCTGGTTGGCGAAGCGCAGGGCCAGGATGTTCTGGACCGTCTCCTTGCCAAGGTAGTGGTCGATGCGGAACACCGCGTCCGGCGGGAAGACCTGCTCGACGATGTTGTTCAGTTCCCGGGCCGACTCGAGGTTGTGTCCGAACGGCTTTTCGATGACAACGCGCCGCCACTGGCCGTCTCGGGGCTCGGCGAGCCCGTGCTCGGACAGCTTCTGGCACACAATCTCGAAGGCCTTCGGCGGGATCGAGAGGTAGAACGCGTGGTTTCCGCGCGTTCCCCGGGTCTCGTCAAGCTCGCTCAGCGACTCCTGGAGGCGGACGTACGCGTCGTCGTCGTCGAAGTTGCCTTGGACGAAACGGATTCCGGCCTCGAGCTGCTCCCACACCGTGTCGTTAAACGGGGTGCGCGCATACTGCTTGACGGAGTTTCGGACCTCCTCGGCGAACTGCTCGTGCGTCCAGTCGCGCCGGCCGAACCCGATGAGGGCGAAGCTGGGCGGGAGCAGGCCGCGGTTGGCGAGGTCGTACACGGCGGGCATGAGCTTCTTGCGGGCGAGGTCACCGGTGACTCCGAAGAGCACCAGCGACGACGGCCCCGCGATCCGGCTCAGGCGCCGGTCGCGGGGATCCCGCAGGGGGTTTGCCTGTTTGGGGGGAAGGGTCTCGTGCATGGCTAGCCGTTCTGCTGGGATTCCCGGCCGGCTCCGGCCAGGAAGTCAATGACGCCGCTGAGCTGGCTCAGCCCCGCCGCGCGGTCTGTCAGGTGCAGGCGGACCACGGGCCGGCCGTGGGTCTCGAGCACCTGGGCGTCCCCGGCGGCCTGGGCCGAGATCAGTTCCCCGAAGGTGAAGGGCAGTCCCGGGATCTCCAGGTCGGAGCCGGCGGCGCCGGTGATCTGGAGGTACACCCCGGAGGCCGGGCCACCCTTGTGGAACTGGCCGGTCGAGTGGAGGAACCGCGGGCCCCAGCCGAAGGTGACGGGCCGGCCGGTCAGGGCGGCCAGCGGGCTGCGCAGTTCCTCGAGCGGTGCCTGGGCGTGCCGGTCCAGGTAGGCCTGAACCGACAGGTAGCCGGTGGGTTCGAGGGTGCCCAGGAGAGCCTGGAGGGCGTCCCCGACGGTGGTGGCGTCACCGAGCAGTTCCGCGTCGCCGCGGATCTCGATGGCGCCGTCGACGAAGTTCGCCGGAGCCGGAGCGGGCTGGGAGTCAAGTAGGCCGCGGGCGGCCTTCTTCGCCGCCTCCACGTCGGGCTGGTCGAAGGGGTTGATTCCCAGCAGCCGGCCCGCGACCGCGGTGGCGAACTCCCAGACGAACATCTGGCTTCCCAGCGATCCACTCACCACCGCGCGGGTCTGTCCGTCGGCGGACACCTCGGCGTCGGAACCGGCCAGGACGACCGGGACGACGTCGTCGGCCACCGTGGCGACCTCGGGGGAGTCCAGGGAGGCCACGACGGGCAGCAGGCCCGTGCCGAGCTTCCCGGTTGACTCCGCGATGAGCTGCTCGGCCCAGTCGGCGAAGCCCGGCAGGCCGGAGCCGCCGTCGGCGAAGACGATCTTGTCGCGCAGCGGCTTGGTGCCGCCGAGCACGGCGCCCAGCCGCAGGCCGGCGTTGTCGGGGCCGTCCTCACTGAGGAACTCGGAGATCTCCTCGGCATCGGCCATGAGGGCTTCGATGTCGGCGCCGGCAAGGCCCGAGGGGACCAGTCCGAACGCGGTCAGGGCCGAGTAGCGTCCGCCGACGTGCGGGTTGGCGTTGAAGACCTGGCGGTAGCCGGCCTCCCTCGCTGAACCGTCGAGCGGCGAACCGGGATCGGTGACGATGATGATGCGGGACTTCGCATCGATGCCGGCGTCGGTGAACGCCTTCTCGAAGGCCCGGCGCTGCGAGTCGGTTTCAACGGTGGAGCCCGACTTCGAGGACACCACGATCGCCGTCTCGGCGAGGCGCTCCGCGAGGGCGGCGCTGACCTGGTCGGGGTCGGTCGAGTCGAGGACCACGAGGTCGACCCCCGCGGTCCGGGTGATGACCTCGGGGGCCAGGGAGGACCCGCCCATGCCGCACAGCACGAACCGGGAGACGCCCTCGGCCGCGAGCTCCCCGCGGAGCTGTGCGATCTGCGGGATCAGCGCGCGTGACTCGTCAAACAGGTCGATCCAGCCGAGGCGGATGGAGGCCTCAGGCTCGGCGTCGGGGCCCCAGAGGGTGGCGTCCTTGGCCATGAGCCGGGAGGCGACCTTGTCCTCGACCAGGGTGGAAAGTGATGCGTCGATCGCGTCCGCGGCCGCGCCGGAGGCGGCGAGCTCGAATGAACCCATCGCTATCAGCGTCCTTCGGTGTCGAGTGCGGTCTGGACGGTCTCGAGGAGTTCGGACCAGCTGGTCACGAACTTGTCGAGGCCTTCGGTCTCGAGCTGCTCGACGACCTCCTTGTAGGAGATCCCCAGGCCATCGAGGTCGTTGAGGATGGTGTTGGACTCCTCGTAGGTGCCGGTGACCGTGTCGCCTTCGATGACGCCGTGGTCGGCAGTCGCCTCCAGGGTCTTCTCCGGCATCGTGTTGACGACGCCCTGCGCGACAAGGCCGGTCACGTACAGGGTGTCGGGCAGTGACGGGTCCTTGACCCCGGTGGAGGCCCACAGCGGACGCTGGGGGTTCGCGCCGGCACCGGCGAGGACCTGCCAGCGCTCGGTGGCGAACTGCTCCTCGTACACCTGGTAGGCCAGACGGGCGTTGGCGAGCCCGGCCTTGCCCTTGAGGGCCTTGGCTTCGGGGGTGCCCAGGGCGTCGAGGCGTCCGTCGATCTCGGCGTCGACGCGGGAGACAAAGAAGGAGGCGACGGAGTGGATCTTGCTCAGGTCGTGCCCGTTCTCCTTCGCCTTCTCAAGGCCGACCAGGTAAGCGTTGATGACCTCGCGGTAGCGCTCGAGCGAGAAGATCAGGGTGACGTTGACGCTGATTCCCGCCGCGATGGTCTCCGAGATCGCCTCAAGGCCTTCGACGGTGGCAGGGATCTTGATCAGGACGTTGGTGCGCTGGACCTTGGCGTGGAGTCGCTTGGCCTCCTCGATGGTTCCCTTGGTATCGCGGGCCAGGCGGGGGTCGACCTCGATCGAGACGCGGCCGTCGAAGCCGCCGGTGCGCTTCGCAGCTTCGGCGAAAATGTCGCAGGCCTGGGCGACGTCGTGGGTGGTGATGTCGAAGACCGCCTGGTCGAGCGTGGCGCCGGCCTGGGCCAGGGCGCCGACCTGGGAGGCGTAGGACTCGCCCTGCTTCAGTGCGGCGGCGAAGATGCTGGGGTTGGTGGTGACACCGACGACGTTGAGCTCTTCGATGAGCCGCTTGAAGGCACCGGAGTTGATGCGTTCGCGGGACAGGTCATCGAGCCAGATCGAGACGCCGGCCGAGGAAAGGTCGGCCGTTGGGTTGGAAGTCATTTGATTCTCCTTTGAGTCCGCGTTCACGGACACTTGTGTCGGACGGAAGCGGACGGGCTACTGGTGGTCGCCGGTCTCGGTGGCGCGGGCGCCCGACGGCATCGCCGGGGTGCCGTTGGCTGCCAGCGGGGTGCCGGCGGCGGCGCTGATTGAGTCGCGGGCGGCGGCCACGACGGCCTCCGCGGTGATGCCGAACTCGCGGTAGAGGGTCTTGTAGTCGGCCGAGGCACCGTAGTGCTCGAGGGACACGGCACGGCCGGCGTCCCCGAGCAGGCCCTGCCAGCTCTGGGCCACGCCCGCTTCGACGGACACCCTGGCGCGGAGGCTGCGCGGCAGCACCGACTCGCGGTACGCCTCGTCCTGGCTGTTGAACCACTCGAGCGAGGGCACCGAGACGACGCGGGTGGCGATGCCTTCGGCTTCGAGGGTTTCGCGGGCCGAGACGGCCAGCTGCACCTCGGAACCCGTGGCCATCAGGATGACCTCGGGGGCGCCGTTGCGTGCCTCGGCGAGGATGTACGCGCCCTTGGCCACGCCTTCGGCCGAACCGAAGGTGTCACCGGTGGCTGCGCCGTCGCCGCGCTCGTACGTGGGGATGTTCTGCCGGGTCAGCACGATGCCAGCGGGGTTCTGGGTGTTCTCCAGGATGGTCCGCCAGGCCACGGCGACCTCGTTGGCGTCACCGGGGCGCACGACGTCGAGGCCGGGGATGGCGCGCAGCGAGGAGAGCTGCTCAACGGGCTGGTGGGTCGGTCCGTCTTCGCCGAGGCCGATGGAGTCGTGCGTCCAGACGTAGATCGCCGGCACGCCCATCAGGGCGCCGAGGCGCACTGCCGGCCGCTGGTAGTCGCTGAAGATCAGGAAGGTGCCGGAGAACGCGCGGGTGCTGCTGTGCATGACGATGCCGTTGACGATGGCTGCGGCGGCGTGCTCGCGGATGCCGAAGTGCAGCACCCGTCCGTACGGGTTGCCCGACCATGCCTCGGTCTGCCGGCTCGTCGGCACGAATGACGGGGAGCCTTCAATGGTGGTGTTGTTCGACTCGGCGAGGTCGGCGGAGCCGCCCCACAGTTCCGGAAGGACCGGGCCGATGGCGGTGAGGACCTTGCCGGAGGCGGCGCGGGTGGACATGTCCTTGCCGGCGGGGAACTCGGGCAGTGCCTCCTCCCAACCTTCGGGGAGGGTGCGGGAGGCGATGCGCTCGAGCATCTTCGCCTCGTCCGGGTGGGCTCCACGCCAGGCGTCGAACGTGGTGTCCCAGTCGGCGTGGGCGCTGGTGCCGCGTTCAACGACCTTCCGGGCGTGCGCCAGGACCTCGGGGTCGACGTCGAAGTGCTTCTCCGGGTCGAAGCCCAGGGCCTGCTTCAGCGCGGCCACCTCATCCTTGCCGAGGGCCGAGCCGTGGATCTTGCCGGTGTTCTGCTTGTTGGGGGCAGGCCAGCCGATGATCGTCCGGAGGGACACGATCGAGGGCTTCGAGGTTTCATTCTTCGCCGCGACCAGGGCGGCATACAGCTCGGCGACGTCCTCGACGTACTCCCCGGTCTTCGTCCAGTCGACCCGCTGGACGTGCCAACCGTACGCCTCATAGCGCTTCAGCACGTCCTCGGTGAAGGCGATGTCGGTGTCATCCTCGATGGAGATGTGGTTCTCGTCATAGATCACCACGAGGTTGCCGAGCTCCTGGTGGCCGGCCAGCGAGGAGGCCTCGGAGGTGACGCCCTCCTGGAGGTCGCCGTCGGAGGCGATGACCCAGATGGTGTGGTCGAAGGGGCTCTCACCCTGGGGGGCTTCGGGGTCGAACATGCCGCGCTGGCGGCGCTGGCCGAAGGCGAAACCGACGGAGGTTGCCAGGCCCTGGCCCAGCGGGCCGGTCGTGATCTCCACGCCCTTGGTGTGGCGGTATTCGGGGTGCCCCGGGGTCTGCGATCCCCAGGTGCGCAGCGCCTTGAGGTCATCGAGTTCCAGGCCGTAACCGGCCAGGTACAACTGGATGTAGAGAGTCAGCGACGTGTGGCCGGGGGAGAGGACGAACCTGTCGCGGCCGGTCCATTCCGGGTCGGACGGATCATGGCGCATCAGTTTCTGGAAGAGCAGGTAGGCGGCGGGAGCAAGGCTCATCGCGGTACCCGGGTGGCCGTTGCCCACCTTTTCCACTGCGTCCGCGGCGAGGACGCGGATGGTGTCCACCGCCTTATCGTCCAGTTCGCTCCAGTTAAGTTCCTGCTCTTGCATCTGTGCCACGTTGACCGGGCCTTTCTCTGTCCAGGTCGGCCAGCGCCACGGCGCCGTGGGGAGCTGGGGGCAGGGGTACGCGGAGGCACCCGCAGCCTGCTGGCCGTTCACCGTTGAATCCTGCATTTATCCGTATATTCCCAGTGATGCAGGCACCCCCGCAGGAGGGCCCCTTGGGCTTCAAAACCAACCATATCCCTTCCTCGCATCAAAGGAAGTTCACTGGGTAACAAGTCAGAGATGTTGCCGTCCATTCCCCAAAAAGTCACGAAACGTTGGTGAGCAATATCACGGGTGGTTGCTTCCGGCATCCACCCCGCGCGGCGGGGTAGATAGGGCCCGATTTCTACGCGGCGTAAAAGGGTATGATGATTCTGTCTTTTGCCCCAAAAGAAATGAAAGTGTTGCCTTGTGAAGACCCAGCAGGTTTCTGCGCCGGCACGGCCGCCCCGGGCCCGACGGGGCGTCGGGCGCAAAGCCAGGGCCTATCTCGCCCTGACCAAGCCGCGGGTGATCGAGCTCCTGCTGGTGACGACCCTTCCCACGATGATCTTCGCCCACGGCGGGTTCCCGCACCCGGGGCTGATCCTCGCCACCATGGTGGGTGGGGCGTTCGCAGCCGGCAGCGCCGGCGCCTTCAACTGCTACATCGACCGCGACATGGACAAGGTGATGCACCGGACGGCGAACCGCCCACTGGTGACGGGGGAGGTCACCCCCCGGGAGGCGCTGGTCTTCGCCTGGGCGCTCGGCGCCGCGGCCATCGGCATCCTGTGGTGGGGCGCGAACCCGCTGGCGGCCTGGCTGGGCGTCGCCGCGATCTTCCTCTACGTCGTTGTCTACACCCTCATCCTCAAGCGCCGGACCGCGCAGAACATCATCTGGGGCGGTGCCGCCGGCTGCATGCCGGTGCTGATCGCATGGGCTGCGGTGACGAACTCGGTTGAGTGGCCCGCCGTCGTGCTGTTCCTCATCATCTTCCTCTGGACGCCCCCGCACTACTGGCCGCTGTCGATGAAGTACAGCGACGACTACAACGCCGCGAACGTCCCGATGCTCGGGGCAATTGCCGGGGCGCGCGTCGTGTCCGTCCAGGTCGTCCTGTATGCGTGGGCGACCGTCGCGTGCTCGCTGCTGCTGGTGCCGGCCGGAGCCGGCTGGGTCTACACGGTGGCCGCCGCGGCTGCCGGCGCCTGGTTCATCCGGGAGACCCACCGCCTTCACGCCAAGGCCCGCCGGGGAACCCTTGAGAACCGGGCGGCCATGAAGGTCTTCCATGGGTCGATCAGCTACCTCACGGTGCTCTTCCTCGCCCTGGCGATCGACCCGTTCGTCGGCGGCCCCGTCTTCTAGCGCGGGAGACCTGCGCCGTTAGCATGGGGGCATGACTTTCACCGGGCTCGTCGCCTACCCCATCACGCCCTTCACCGCCGACGGCGGGGTGAACACCCCCGAACTCGCGGCCCTGGTCTCCTCCCTGGCGGTCTCGGGAGCCGACACCATCGCCGTCCTCGGTTCCTCCGGGAGCTTCGCCTTCCTCAGTTCGGCCGAACGCGACGCGGTGGCCCGCACCGCCGTCGAAGCGGCCGCAGGTACAGTGCCGGTGGTGGTCGGCATCAGTTCCGTGGGAACCCGCGAGGTGCTGGCGGCCGCCCGCTCCGCCGAACGTGCCGGAGCGTCGGGTCTGGTCCTTTCGCCGGTCTCCTATGTGCCGCTGACCGAGGATGAGGTGTCCTTCCAGGTACGCTCCGTCGCGGAGTCGACCGACCTGCCGATCTGCCTCTACAACAACCCCAGCACCACCCAGTTCAGCTACGGGCTAGAACTGGTGGCGGAACTCCTTGCGCTTCCCTCGGTGGTGGCGTTCAAGGACACCGCCGCGGACGTTAACTCCTTCCAGAAGCGGTATGACCGCCTCCGCTCGCTGACGGACGCCAGCTTCAGCCACGGCCTGAGCGGCGACCTGCTGATCGCCTCGGGGGAGCTGGCGGCGGACGCCTGGCACACGGGTCCGGCCGCGCTGCTTCCGGCCTATTACGCCCGGTTCCGCGCTGCGGTCACCGCGGGGGACGCTGCCGGTGTGGCGGAGTGCCGCAGGGTGCTCCTACCGGTGGTGCAGCACGTGGTGAACCTGCGCAAAATCAGCGGGCTGCACCTGCTCGCGCGCGTCTGCGGCATCGACGCGGGGGATCCCCGCCTGCCGCTGCTCCCGGTCCCGGGCAGCGAACAGCGCGAACTGGCTCGGCTCGTTGACGTGGTTGAGGAAGCGCTGGCCCTCAGCGGACCGGTGTCCTGACCTGCCCTGGAGTCCCGGCAGCGGCGCCGGCCGGCTGCCGGGTATACCCCGTGTAGACGGCGTGGACCGCCGCTGCGGTCAGCAGGGAGGCACCGAGCAGGTGCAGGGCCACCAGCCCCACCGGCAGGTGAAGGAAATGCTGGGCGTACCCCACGGCGCCCTGGGCCAGGACCACGACGGCAAAGAGCACCAGCGACCGGCGAAGGGCCGGCGCCACCCGGTACCGGAAGGCCAGCGCCACGGCCAGCGCCACGGTCATCACCAGGAGGTAGACCGGTGCGGCGTGGATGCGGGTCATCAGCTCCGGGTCGAGGTTGTTCCGGGCGGCTCCGTGATCTCCGGCGTGGGGGCCCGAACCGGTCACGATTACCCCGAGCACGACGACGAGCCCGGTCAGTACGGCAATCACCGCCAGGAGCTGGCGCAGGATCCGCGGGGCCGCCTGCGGCAGGCGCTCCCGGCTCTGGGCGGTGGTCAGCCGGGTCCGGTTCACCAGCACCGTCGCGACGGTCACCAGGGCCATGGAGACCAGGAAGTGCCAGCCGACCACCCACGGGTTCAGGTCGGTCCACACGGTGACGCCGCCGATCACGGCCTGCGCGGGGATGCCCGCCAGGAGCGCCACCGAGAGGCGGAAGAGATCCCGGCGCTGACGGCGCAGGTTGAGCACGGACACCAGCATGGCGACCGCGATCACCACCAGCACAAAGGTGAGCAGGCGGTTGCCGAACTCGATGACCCCGTGCAGGCCGAGCTCCGGGGTGCTCACGATCGAGTCGGCGGTGCACCGCGGCCACTCGGGGCAGCCAAGGCCCGACGCGGTGAGCCGCACCGCTCCGCCGGTGACGACGATGACGATCTGGGACACCAGGGATGCGATGGCCAACCGCCGGACGAGGGGGGTCTCGGTGGCGGGGAGCCGGGAGCGCAGGCGGGTCAGGGCAGAAGACGGCATGTTCTCAACTCCATCGGAACCAGCGGACGGCGGCGGCACTGGCCACCGCGGCCCAGCCCAGCAGAATCAGGCAGGACAGGGGATGAAAGGATCCCTCGAGGAAGGCGGCGCGCAGCCCGTCGCCCAGCGCGGAAGACGGCAGGATCCGCACGAACGGCTCGACGGCGGCCGGAAGTCCGGCGGCGGGAAGGATGATCCCTCCGGCGGCGGCCAGCAGGATCCACAGCAGGTTCGTCACCGCGAGCGTCGCCTCCGGCCGCAGCGTCCCGGCCACGAGGAGGCCGAGTGCGGTGAAGGCGGCCGCGCCGAGGGCGAAGGTCAGGACCGCCCAGGGCATCCCCGCCAGCTCCGGGCGCCAGCCCATCAGAACCGCGGCGCCGCCGATGAGCACCACCTGCAGTGCCAGCACCACGGCCACGGCCGCGGCCTTGCCGAAGACCAGGCCGGAGCGGCCCAGCGGGGTGGTCGAGAGGAACCGGAGCACCCCGTACCTGCGGTCGAAGCCGGTCGCAATCCCCTGGCCGGTGAACGCCGTCGACATGACGCACAGAGCGAGCACCCCCGGGGCCGCGGTGTCGATCCTGCTGGGACCGTAGCCGTCGAGGAGGGGCGTGGCCACGAGGCCGGCGAGGGCCAGCAGGGGCAGGGCGACGGCGAGCACGAGCTGTTCGCCGTTGCGGAGCATCGCGGCGGCCTCGTAGCCGCCGTGGCGCAGCACCCTCCGGGCGAGGGGGGCGGCAGAGGTCATCGGATGCTCCGTCCGGCGATGTCGAGGAAAACGTCTTCGAGGGATCGAGGGGCCATGGTCACGGATACCGGCAGGATCCCCTCGGAGTCCCACCACTGGGCCAGGGCCGCGAAGTCGGCCGCGGTGAGGGCGCCGCTGACCAGGTAGTGCCCCGGCTCCGGTTCCGCGCGGTGAAGGTGCGGCAGAATTCCGGGCGGAATCTGAAGGCCGGGCACGGTCTGGAATCGCAGTTCCCTGAAGTTCTCCGGAGCTGCTCCGGCCGTCAGGTCGGCCACGGTGCCCTGGGCGACGGTGCGCCCGCCCTCCATGATGTAGACGTAGTCGGCAAGCTTCTGGGCGTCGTCGAGCAGGTGGGTGGTGAGGATGATCGCGAGTCCCGCCGCGCGCAGTTCCTGAATCAGTTCGAACACGATGGTGCGTGACTGGGGGTCGAGCCCGGCGCTGGGCTCATCCAGGAAGAGCACCTCGGGCCGCCCGATCAGGGCGCACGCGAGGGCGAGCCGCTGCTTCTGGCCGCCGGAGAGGCGGCGGATGGCCGTGCCGCCGAAGTCGTCGATCCCCAGCCGTTCGGCGAGCTCATCGATCGGCCGCGGATCAGCGTACATGGAGGCGACATGGCGCAGCAGGGCCATCGGCTTCACCGAAGGAGGCAGCCCGCCGTCCTGCAGCATGACTCCGACACGGGCGCGCAGCCGGGGACTCGCGCGGTGCGGGTTCTCGCCGAGGAGCAGGACCGTGCCGGCGGTGGGGCGCTGGAGGCCCTGCGCGCATTCGAGCGTCGTGGTCTTGCCGGCCCCGTTGGCGCCAAGGATCGCGGTGACGCTGCCCATCGCCGCCTCGAGGTGGACCCCGTCGAGCACCCGGACCATCCGGCCGTCGAGCGAGGGGACCGGCCCGAAATCCTTGGTGAGGCCCTCGATCACCAGGGCGGCGGCTGTATGGTGCACCCGGCTATTCTACGGTACGTAGTAACCGCCCTTGTAGAGGTCGACTGCGGGGGAAGCCTGCCCTTACTGGCACCGGAAGGCACATTACGTCATGATTGTGTTGTGTATTTTTTGACGCGGGCGGGAGGGATGACGACATGAGTGTGGTTGACCATACCGCCGGGCGGGCGGGGCTTTCCCCCGCTGCGGGCGACACCGACGAGCGCACCCGCGACCGGGTCCTTTCGGCCGTGCTCGAGCGCGGGCCGGTCAGCGCCGCGGAACTGGGCAGCGGGCTCGGCTTCACCCCGGCCGCCGTCCGGCGCCACCTCGACGCCCTGTCCCGTGACGGGCTCATCGAAGTCAAGCGCGGCGGAAGCACCGCGACGGGCGCCGGACGGCCCGCGCGGCGCTACGTGCTCAGCCAGCGCGGGCAGAGCCGGCTCGGCAACGACTACCTCGACATCGCCCGTGCCGCCCTTCAGCAGCTGGGGGCGGCCGCCGGCCCCGACGCGGTGGCGGAGTTCGCCCGGTCCCGCTTCGCCGGCATGGAGGAGCGCTACCGCCCGCTGATCGAGGCCGCCGGGCCCAACCTCGAGGCCCGCGCCCGCGCACTCGCCGAGGCACTGAGCACCGACGGATTTGTCGGCTCGGCCCGGGTCGTTGGCTCGGCCGGCGCCGCTCGGCCGGCCGCCGGGGGAGCCGCCCCGCGCGGCACCCTGCTCAGTGTCCAACTCTGCCAGGGCCACTGCCCCGTGCAGCAGCTCGCCGCTGATTTTCCCGCGTTCTGCGACCAGGAGACGGCGGCGTTCTCCCGGCTGCTCGGCGTCGACGTGCGCAGGCTCTCCACCCTGGCCAGCGGCGGCCATGTCTGCACCACCCACATTCCCCTCGGGCGCACATCAGCCGCGCCCCCGGCGGGTGCCTCCCGCGCCGAGCCCGGCGCCGCACCCCGCTCCTCGAATTTGCCAAACCATCAGCAAGGAAGGCCGTGATGACGGATCAAGTAGACCAGAAGCCACTGACCCCGACCCCCGTCCCGGAGTCGGTCATCAGCGACATCCTGGAAAAGAACCCGGAACTCGAGGGCATCGGCACCTACCAGTACGGCTGGGCCGACAAGAACGAGGCGAGCGCCAACGCCCGCCGCGGCCTGAGCGAAGAGGTCGTCCGCGACATCTCGGCGAAGAAGAACGAGCCCGAGTGGATGCTCGACCTGCGCCTGAAGGGCCTGAAGTACTTCGACCGGAAGCCCATGCCCTCCTGGGGCGCGGACCTTTCCGGGATCGACTTCGACAACATCAAGTACTTCGTGCGCTCCACCGAGAAGCAGGCCAACACGTGGGAGGACCTCCCCGAGGACATCCGCAACACGTACGAGAAGCTCGGCATCCCCGAGGCCGAGCGTGCCCGCCTGGTCTCCGGCGTCGCGGCCCAGTACGAGTCCGAGGTGGTGTACCACCAGCTCCGTGAAGACCTCGAGCGCCAGGGCGTGATCTTCCTCGACACCGACACCGCGCTGCGCGAGCACCCGGAGATCTTCAAGGAGTACTTCGGCTCGATCATCCCGGTGGGCGACAACAAGTTCGCCTCGCTGAACACGGCGGTCTGGTCGGGCGGTTCCTTCGTGTACGTGCCCAAGGGCGTCCACGTCGAGATCCCGCTGCAGGCCTACTTCCGGATCAACACCGAGAACATGGGCCAGTTCGAGCGGACCCTGATCATCGCCGACGAGGGCTCCTACGTCCACTACATCGAGGGCTGCACCGCCCCGATCTACACCTCCGACTCGCTTCACTCGGCCGTCGTCGAGATCGTCGTGAAGAAGAACGCCCGCGTCCGGTACACGACCATCCAGAACTGGTCGAACAACGTGTACAACCTCGTCACCAAGCGGGCCGTGGCCCACGAGGGCGCCACCATGGAGTGGATCGACGGCAACATCGGCTCCAAGGTCACCATGAAGTACCCGGCGGTCTACCTCGTCGGCGAGCACGCCAAGGGCGAAACCCTGTCCATCGCGTTCGCCGGTGAGGGTCAGCACCAGGACACCGGGTCGAAGATGGTCCACATCGCACCCAACACCAAGTCCTCGATCATCTCGAAGTCGGTGGCCCGCGGCGGCGGCCGCGCCGCGTACCGGGGGCTGGTCCAAGTGCGTGAGGGCGCGAAGAACTCCGCCAACACGGTCCGCTGCGACGCGCTGCTGGTCGACACCATCTCCCGGTCGGACACCTACCCGTACGTCGATATCCGCGAGGACGACGTGACGATGGGCCACGAGGCCACGGTGTCCAAGGTCAGCGAGGAGCAGCTGTTCTACCTGATGTCGCGGGGCATGCCCGAGGACGAGGCCATGGCCATGATCGTGCGCGGGTTTATCGAGCCGATCGCCCGCGAGCTCCCCATGGAGTACGCGCTCGAACTGAACCGCCTGATCGAACTCCAGATGGAAGGGGCCGTAGGCTAGCAATGGCTGAAGCGACCAAGATGAACAACGAAGCGCCCCAGACCGGACCGGCCGGCGCCGCAGTGCCCGCCGAGAAGGCACGGATCGGTGCGCCGTCCTCGGCGCCCGCAGCGATCGCGGGCTTCAGCGAGGAGGGCGAGAGCCTCTCGGAGCTGAACACCGGCTCCATTCAGCACGGCTTGAAGAGGCACAGCCACGGCAACGCCCCAGTGGTCCCTGAGGCCTCCCGCGGGGAGCGGCTGAAGTCCTATCGGCTTGAGGACTTCGCCCCGCTCACCGGCCGCGAGGAGGACTGGCGGTTCACCCCGCTGAACCGCCTGCGCGGGCTCCATGCCGACCCCCTCACCGGGACCGGTCCCTCAGTGCGGGTCTCCGGCGCCTCCAATATCGAGGTGGAGACTGTCGGGAGGTCCGACTCCCGGATCGGCTCCGCCGCCACCCCCGAGGACCGCATCTCGGCGGCGGCCTGGGCCGCGGCCGAGGGCGCCACCGTCGTCACCATCCCCGCCAACACCGTGGCCGACGCCGAGGTGACCGTCACGGTCCTGGGCGCCGACAAGGCACCGGCGGCCCAGCACCTGATTCTCGAGGCCGGGGCGTTCTCCACCGCAGTGGTGGTCCTTGACCACTCCGGCTCGGCGACGCTCGCGCAGAACGTCGAGATCGTCGTCGGCGACGGCGCCCAGCTCACCGTTGTCAGCGTGCAGGAGTGGGACGACGACGCCGTCCACGTCTCCTCGCAGCAGGCGAAGATCGGACGCGACGCCCGCTTCAAGCACGTCGTCGTCAGCCTCGGCGGCGACCTTGTCCGCCTCACCCCGTCCTCGGTGTTCACCGCGCCGGGCGCCGAGGTCGAGATGTACGGGCTGTACTTCGCCGACGCCGGCCAGCACCTTGAGCAGCGCCTCCTGGTGGACCATGCGGTGCCCAACTGCAAGTCCCGCGTGACCTACAAGGGCGCGCTCCAGGGACAGGGCGCCCACACCGTCTGGGTCGGCGACGTGCTGATCCGCAAGGAAGCCGAAGGGACCGACACCTACGAGGTGAACCGGAACCTGCTGCTGACCGACGGGACGCGTTCGGACTCGGTGCCCAACCTCGAGATTGAGACCGGCCTGATCGAGGGTGCCGGCCACGCCAGCGCCACCGGCCGCTTCGACGACGAGCACCTGTTCTACCTGATGGCCCGCGGCATCCCCGAGCAGGATGCCCGCCGCCTCGTGGTGCGCGGCTTCCTCACCGAGGTCATCCAGCAGATTCGGGTCCCTGCCCTCGAGGAGCGCCTCGCGCTGGCCCTCGAGAACGAGCTCGCGGCAGGCAACCTGTGAGCGCGGAGGCCACCCCGAGGGGTGAACTGATCTGCAGCGTCGACGACATCGAGATCAAGCAGGCCCTGCGCGTGCTCATCGATGACTACCCAGTCGCGATCGTGCGGGACTCCCAGGGTGACATCCACGCTCTGGGGGACACCTGCTCCCACGCCGACATCTCCCTTGCTGAGGGCGACGTCGAGGGCTGCGCCATCGAATGCTGGGGCCACGGGTCCCAGTTCGACCTGCGCAGCGGCGCTCCCCTCCAGCTGCCGGCCTATGAGCCGGTTCCGGTGTTCGCCCTGGAGATCCGCGACAACAATGTGTACGTGGACATCACCACGGTCACCAACGGAGCACCCACCCCCCAGCTCGGCTGACCGGCCCGGCACCAGCACACTTAGACGACGCCCTGGCCGCCAGGGCAAAGGAGAACGGAAAACAGATGTCCACCCTTGAAATCAAGGACCTCTACGTCAGCATCGTGACGGAGCAGGGCTCCAAGCAGATCCTCAAAGGCGTCAGCCTCACCATCAACACGGGTGAGACCCACGCGATCATGGGCCCCAACGGCTCGGGCAAGTCCACCCTGGCCTCGACCATCGCCGGCCATCCCCGGTACACCGTCGACAGCGGCTCCATCACCCTCGACGGCGAAGACGTCCTGGCCATGAGCGTCGACGAGCGCGCCCGCGCCGGGCTCTTCCTGGCCATGCAGTACCCGGTCGAGGTGCCCGGAGTGACCATGACCAACTTCCTGCGCACCGCCAAGACGGCCCTCGATGGAAAGGCACCGAGCCTGCGCCACTGGACCAAGGACGTCAAGCAGGCGATGTCCCAGCTGCGCATCGACGCCGACTTCGCCCAGCGCAACGTCAACGAGGGCTTCTCCGGCGGCGAGAAGAAGCGCGTGGAGATCCTCCAGCTCGAGCTGTTCCGCCCCCGCTTCGCCATCCTCGACGAGACCGACTCCGGCCTCGACGTCGACGCACTCAAGGTCGTCTCCGAGGGCGTGAACCGCGAGCACGAAAAGGGGGAGATGGGCACGCTCCTGATCACCCATTACACGCGCATCCTCCGCTACATCAAGCCCGACTTCGTGCACGTGTTCGTTGACGGACGCATCGCCGAAGAGGGCGGCCCCGAGCTCGCCGACCGGCTCGAAGAAGAGGGCTACGACCGCTTCGCAGCAACCACCCCCGCCGTCGAGGCGTAGGCCCGACGTCCCCGTCCGGGAAAGGAAAAACGATGAGTGAAGTAGAAGCAGCGCAGACAGCGCTCGAAGACGTCGAAGAGGCGCTGAAGGATGTCATCGATCCCGAGCTCGGGGTGAACGTCGTTGACCTGGGCCTGCTGTACGGGCTGAAGTACGCCGAGGACGGCGCCCTCCTGATCGACCTGACGCTCACCACCGCCGCGTGCCCCCTGACCGATGTGCTCGAAGAGCAGGTCGGCCAGGCGCTCGACGGCGTGGTCGACGACTGGCGGCTGAACTGGGTGTGGATGCCGCCGTGGGGCCCGGAGAAGATCACCGAGGACGGCCGCGACCAGATGCGCGCCCTCGGGTTCAACATCTAGGACGACCGCAGGTCCGCGCTCCGGCGCGCATGTAAGCGAGAAGGGGCGGCTCCCATGGAGCCGCCCCTTTGCCGTCCTCGGAACCTGAGGGACAGCCGCCACGCAAGAGGTCCTCGCGGCAGACAAGCCCTCCACCACCTCGGTGAATTCTCCAAAAGTTCCCTCCGAGGTGCGGCGCCCTAGGGCTCGTCATCACTATCCGTGTGCTCGCCGAGGCCCCGGGCGGCCAGGGCCTGGCCGGTGGCCTGGGCATAGGCGACGGCGTTGACCACCACCGGGACCACGACGGCCCGCGGGCTGCGCTGCAGGCCGCGGGCCTTCGCCGCGTCCCGCAGGTCCGACAGCGAACCCACCAGGTACGGGATGCTGCGCACCATGATGGACAGGGCGAGGGCAAAGCGTTCGGGGTCGGCTCCCAGCCGCCGCAGCGGACGCACGAGGCGCACCAGCCCGTCGAGCAGTTCCTGCCCTGGGGTGGTGACGGTCAGCAGACGGGCCGCCAGGATGCACACGGCGATGCCTCCGGGCACCACGAAGGCGGCCTCCGGGCCGCGGGTGAACCCGGAATAGAGAGCGAGCAGGGCCAGCACGGGCAGCGCAGGCACCAGGGCGCCGAGCACCTTCCGCAGCGGCAGTCGGGCACCAAGGGTCATCAGGAGAAGGAACAGAACGAGCCCGGCGGCGGTGGTGAGCGGCTGGCGGATCAGCACCACCGGGGTGCTGGCCCCCACGCAGAGAAGGGCCTTGAGCGCCAGCGGAGCGCGGTGCAGCAGCGACTGCCCGGGAACGTAGAGGCCGAGGAGCTGGCCATGGCCCCTCACCGGAGGCACAGCTCCTGGTAGAAGGCAACGGCGTCGACCGGGTCGCCGTCGAACACCACGCGGCCGTCGTCGAGCACGAGGGTGCGGTCGCTGTCCTGGGCGAAGGAGAGGTTGTGGGTGGTGAAGAGCACCTGCTGGGGGAGTCCGCGGAGCACGGTGCGGATGGTCTGCTCGTTGCGGAGGTCGAGCAGGGTGGTTGGCTCGTCGGCGACGAGGACTTCGGGATCGACTGCCGCCACCACCGCGATCGCCAGGAGCTGGCGCTCACCGCCGGAAAGGTCGTAGATCGAGCGGTCCGCAAGGTGGCCGATGCCGTAGGACTCAAGCACTTCCATGCCGGCCGCCCGGCGCTCATCCGCGCGCCGGATCCGGCCGCGCAGGGACAGCTCGACGTCCTCGCGGCCCGTGGGCATGACCAGCTGGGACAGGGGATCGGTGAATACGAAGCCGACTTTGCGGCGGACCTCCCTGCCGCGCCGGGCAGTGTCGAGGCCGTCGACGCTGACGCTGCCCGAGGTGGGCAGCGTCAGCCCGTTGATCAGTTTGAGCAGCGTCGATTTCCCCGAGCCGTTGGCGCCGACCACCGAGATGCGGTGCTCGCCCAGCTCGAGGGTGACCGGGTGCAGGATGGTGCGGCTGCCGCCGTCCTCTCCGGGGGCAGTGACTGACGCATCGGTGAAACGGATCATGCCGTGCGTGCGGCTCCTTCGGCGCCATCATGGCCCGACGCAGCGGCGCCTGCGCGCGGCAGCAGCCGGGGGAACGCCCGGTGCACCGCAGCCGCGATGCCGGCCGCGAGCAGGTTTTTTAGAACGTCTCCGGGCAGGAAGACGGCGTCCGCGGCGATCGCATCTCCTACGCTCAGCCCGCCGTTGACCACCAGCCCGGTGATTCCGAGCGGGTGGATGAGCAGGAGGCTCGCCGTGAAGCAGGCAATGAACAGCACGCCCACGCGGAACCTGCGGGTCCGGCGCAGGAGCACGGTGGCGAGGAAGCCGGCGAGCATCGCGGCCAGCGGGAAGGCGATCAGGTAGCCGGCGGACGGTCCCGCGAGGACGGCAAGGCCGCCGCGGAAGCCGCTGAAGATCGGAAGGCCGGCCAGTCCCGCCAGGACATACAGCCCGACGGCGGCCCCACCCCGGCCGGGACCGAGGACCACCCCGGCGAGCATCACCCCGAGCGTCTGCAGCGTGATCGGCACCCCGAGCGCGCCGACCGGGATACCGGGTACGATTGCGAGGGCGGCAATAAGCGCGGCGAACACTGCGATCAATGACAGATCGGTGGAACTCCACCGCTTCCGGGCGCGCCGACGGGATACGACAGCTGCCCCGGAGGAACTCGGGTGGGCCTGGCTCATGGTTTCTTCCTCGCGGTATTGGATCGAGGCAGCATCCAGAGTGGATGCGGCATTGTGGCAATGTGACAACCGCATTGCGTCTCATCCCGAGAATAGCGCCGGAACCGCAACATTCCTTTGTAGATTATCGACAAAAAATGCCCCTGTGCAGCGCACAGGGGCACCGAAAGGCCACGGAATTGATTACCGTATCGAACCTTGAGCTGCGAGCAGGAGCCCGGCTGCTGATGGAGTCGGTGTCCTTCCGCGTGGACCGCGGCGACAAGATCGGCCTCGTCGGCCGGAACGGCGCCGGCAAGACCACCATGACCAAGGTCCTCGCCGGCGAATCCC
Organism: Arthrobacter zhaoguopingii; assembly: GCF_009828605.1. NCBI lineage: Bacteria > Bacillati > Actinomycetota > Actinomycetes > Micrococcales > Micrococcaceae > Arthrobacter > Arthrobacter zhaoguopingii. The sequence goes on from NZ_WIAE01000002.1 coordinate 124,251, forward strand.
TGCCGGCGGCCGGCTCGGTCTCACGCAGCGGGGAGATCGGCTACCTGCCGCAAGACCCCCGAACACCCGACATGGACCAGCTCGCCCGCGACCGGATTCTCTCCGCGCGCAACCTCGACACCGTGGTCCGCGACCTCCGGCAGGCGCAGGAGGATATGGCCAGCGAGAACACCTCGGTCCGGTCCAAGGCCATGAACCGCTACGACCGGATCGAGGCGGCGTTCCTCGCCGGCGGCGGCTACGCCGCCGAGGCCGAGGCCGCGGCGATCTCCTCCAACCTCGCCCTGCCCGAGCGCATCCTGAACCAGCCGCTGCGCACGCTCTCCGGCGGCCAGCGCCGCCGGGTGGAACTGGCCCGCATCCTGTACTCGGGCGCCGAGACGATGCTCCTTGACGAACCGACGAACCACCTCGACGCCGACTCCATCACCTGGCTGCGCGAGTTCCTGCGCACCCACCAGGGCGGGCTGATCGTGATCAGCCACGACGTCGACCTGCTCGAGGCCACAGTGAACAAGGTGTTCCACCTCGACGCGAACCGGGCCACCATCGACATCTACAACATGGGCTGGAAGCGGTACCAGCTGCAGCGTGAGACCGACGAGCGCGCCCGCAAGCGGGAGCGCGCCAACGCCGAGAAGAAGGCCCAGGTCCTCATGGACCAGGCCAATAAGATGCGCGCCAAGGCCACGAAGGCCGTTGCGGCCCAGAACATGGCCAAGCGCGCCGAGCGGCTCCTGGGCGGCCTCGATGCGGTCCGTGCCAGCGACCGCGTCGCCGCGCTGCGGTTCCCCGACCCTTCGCCCTCGGGCAAGACTCCGATGACCGCCGAGGGCCTCAGCAAGTCCTTCGGGTCCCTCGAGATCTTCACCGACGTGGACCTGGCCATCGACCGCGGCTCCAAGGTGGTCATCCTCGGGCTCAACGGTGCGGGGAAGACGACCCTGCTGCGCATGCTCGCCGGCGTCGACACCCCCGACACGGGCCGGGTGATCCCGGGCCACGGCCTCAAGGTCGGCTACTACGCGCAGGAACACGAGACACTCGACACCGAGCGGACGGTCCTCGAGAACATGAAGAGCGCGGCACCGGACATGAAGGACGCCGAGGTGCGCGGCATCCTGGGGTCGTTCCTGTTCTCCGGCGACGACGTCGAAAAGCCCGCCGGGGTGCTCTCCGGCGGTGAGAAGACGCGCCTCGCGCTGGCGACCATCGTGGCGTCCTCGGCGAACGTCCTGCTGCTCGACGAACCAACCAACAACCTCGACCCCGCCAGCCGGGCGGAGATCCTTGGGGCACTAGCCAACTACACCGGCGCCGTCGTCATGGTCAGCCACGACGAGGGGGCCGTCGAGGCCCTCAAGCCAGAGCGGGTCGTGCTGCTGCCTGACGGCGTCGAGGACCTGTGGAACGAGGACTACCTCGACCTCGTGACGCTGGCCTAGCGGCTCAGCGGTAGCCCTGGGCGTCCAGGAGCGCGTCCTCGGCCTCCTCGGCCGTGGGGCGCCGCCCGGGACGCCGGGTCGCCTCCGGCCGGCCTCCCGCCTCTTCGCGGTCCAGGCGGGCCTGCTGCCGGGCGGCATAGCCGAGCCCGACGAAGAGCAGCACGCCGAAGGCGAACCACTGCAGGGAGTAGGAAAGGTGCGGTCCCTCGTTCAGTGACGGCTTGGGGAACTGCGAGGGGGCGACCGCCGGCGCGGGGTCCTCGGCGGCCATGAGCCCGTACGCGCCGGTCTGTACGGGGTAGCCGAGCTTCGCGGCGTACCCCTTGAGGTCGATCGAGGCGACCTGGCCCTCCGGGGCGCCCCGATTCACTGCCGGCTCACCGGGCTTGATGCGCGCCGTGACCGTGACGGTTCCCTCCGGCGGTGCGGGGATCGAATCCGGCCTCCCCGCCCGGTCATTGCCGATGGGCAGCCAGCCCCGGTCGATGATGACAGCCGTGCCGTCGGCCAGGCGCAGCGGAGTGAGCACCTCATAGCCGGGCTGGCCGTTCATCGGGCGGTTACGCACCACGACCTGCCCCGCCGTGTCGTACTCGCCGGTGAGCCGAACCGGAGTCCATTCCCGGAGGGGATCGTAGGTGGCGAAGTCGGTTGTGCCTTTTGCGTAGGGCACGGGGGACTTCTCGTAGTTCGCCTCGATGCGTCCGATGTCGGACACCACCGCATTGCGCCGCTCCAGCTGCCACATGCCCAGTGCGGCGCAGGCCGCCGCCAGTGCCATCACCAGCGCGAACCAGCCGAGCCAGCGGCGGGAGATCAGGAACCGGTACACCTAGGACGCACCGCCAGCCAGCGTTATTGTCTCTTTCCAGAGCCCACGGACCTGGAGGTAGTCCTGCAGCCAGTCGACATGGGCGGCGCAGGCGGCCCAGGCCTTGCGGCGCTCAGGGGTGTGGATGCGGGGGTTGTTCCACAGCAGCTGCCATTCGGCCGCCTCGCGGCAGCCCTTCCGCGAGCAGACCGTCGATTCGGCCGCCTGCTGAGGGGCACCCGAGAGGGAGTCGAGAATGTTGAAACCGGGTGTGCTCACGCGGCGGTGTCCGTCCTTCCGCGCAGCGGATCGTCGTTCTCATTGTGGTCATCGGTGGGTGCCAAACGCTCCTCCTCGATGATCTCTCCGGTCAGGACGTCTGGACCGGGGTCCTCCGTCTCGACCGGGCTGGTCGGGGCTTCAATTTCGCGCACCGGCGCGCGGTCGAGCAGGGCGTCGGTGTGGCGGATGTCGCTGGTGTCGCTGCCCCCGTTGGCGATGATGACGGCGAAGTAGGGCAGGAGCACCGCCCCCGCGATCACAACCCACACCATCCACCCTTCGACGAAGAAGACGAGGATGAGGCATACCATCCGGATGCCCATTGAGATCGAGTACTTGATCATGCGCGAGCGCATTTCGTCGGTGTGGGACTCCCGGGCGTCGGAAATGCTGTGAACGTCGGTGTCGTGCCTGCTGTGCCTGGTCTGCTTGCTCATTCCACTCCCAAGGGGCTTCATCCATCATCTCATCCCACCGCCCGTTGTTAAAGTTGGCTGCCTCACGGCTAGGATCGACGGGACACTTTGACATGAGTTCGTTAAGTAACAACGTGTAGCGAGAAGCGGAGGATCCCTGTGCAGGAAACAAGTCGCAGCGATGAAGACAGGCCCGGACGCAGCGTCCTCGTCACGGGTGGGAACCGGGGCATCGGGCTTGCCATCGCGAATGCGTTCCTTGCCAACGGGGACAAGGTGGCGATCACCTACCGCAGCGGCGAGGTGCCGGAGGGACTGCTGGGCGTGAAGGCCGACGTGACGAGTGAGGAGCAGCTCGACGCGGCGTTCACCGAGGTCGAGGCCGCCCACGGGCCCGTCGAGGTGCTCGTCGCCAACGCCGGCATCACCCGCGACACGCTGCTGCTGCGCATGAGCGAAACCGACTTCACCGACGTCATTGATACAAACCTCACCGGTGCATTCCGGGTGATCAAGCGCGCCTCCAAGGGCATGATCCGGCTGCGCCGCGGGCGCGTCATCCTGATCTCCTCTGTGACCGGTCTCTACGGCGCCCCCGGCCAGATCAACTACTCCGCCTCCAAGGCCGGGCTGGTCGGCATCGCCCGCTCGCTTACCCGCGAACTGGGCTCCCGCGGCATCACCGCGAACGTCATCGCCCCGGGATTTATCGACACCGACATGACGGCGGAGCTTCCCGAGGACACCCGCAAGAGCTATCTGGCCACCATTCCCGCCGGGCGCTTCGCGTCCCCGGACGAGGTGGCCAAGGTGGTGCGCTGGGTCGCCAGCGAGGAGGCAGGCTACATCTCCGGCGCCGTCATCCCGGTCGACGGCGGCCTCGGCATGGGCCACTAGGCCCCATCAGCATTCCGGCGGCAGCGTCCGCTGCCGCCGCACGGGAAACGCGAAGTCACGATGCGTGGGAACCAGCCCGCGCCAAGAAGGAGTAGTCATGGGTGCTTTGGACGGCATTGGAGCAATCGTCACCGGATCATCACGGGGCATCGGGGCCGATGTGGCCCAGCTGCTCGCCGCCGAAGGCGCGGCCGTCGTGGTGAACTACCGGCAGAAGGCCCCCCGGGCCAACAAGGTGGTCGCCGGGATCGAGGGTGCCGGCGGCCGGGCCGTCGCCGTCGGCGCCGACCTGACCACTTCCGAGGGCCCGGCCGCACTGGTCGCCGCCGCGGTGAGCAGCTTCGGGGGGCTTGGCCTGCTGGTGCTGAATGCGTCGGGAGGCATGGAGAGCGGTGTCGGCGAGGACTATGCGCTGAAGCTCAACCGGGATGCCCAGGTCAATATGCTCAAGGCCGCCGCGGAGGTCATGCCCGCCGGCTCCCGCGTGGTGTTTGTCACCAGCCATCAGGCGCACTTCATCGACACCGTGCCCACCATGGACGCCTACGAGCCGGTGGCCCGCAGCAAGCGCGCCGGTGAGGACGCGCTGCGCGACCTCATCCCGATGCTCGAGGAGAAGGGCATCCGCCTTGTCATCGTCTCCGGCGACATGATTGAGGGCACGGTGACCGCAACCCTGCTGGACCGCGCGGCCCCCGGTGCGATCGAGGCGCGGCGCAGCGAAGCAGGCAAGCTGTACTCAGTGGCGGAGTTCGCTGCGGAAATCGTGAAGATGGTCACCGCCGACGTGCCGACCGGCCACACCGAACTGGTCGGGGGAGCGCGCGGCTTCGTGCCGCAGGGCTGAAGATGCGGCGGGCTGCGCGCCCCACCCTGGCCGCTGCGCCTTCGCCGTCCAGGTCGGTCGGTACTGCGGTGAAAGAGCCGTGTACGGGATCTCAGCGGTCCATCGTGGGTCCCGCGGGCCACACCCCTGCTGTGGCCGCTTCGACGGTGCCGCAGCACTCCTCCAGCCGCTTCCGCTCGTAGTCGCTCAAGCCGGAATCGGCCAGGACGGCGCGGGTCCGGGAGAGCTGGTGGAGCACAGCGTCGAGGTGCCGCCCGGATGTGTCGGTCCAGGCGATTTCCCGGAGCATCTGGACCGTGCGCTCCGCGGTCCGGGGGTCGGTCATGCCATAGGTGAGCAGCTGTCCCATGGCCTGGTCCAACAGGGAGGGGAAGCCTGGGTACGTCAACCTCACCCGGGGCGTGCCGTCCTCGTCCTGCAGGGTCTTGGGGCCGGCATTCCGCGATACCAGCGAGCACAGAACCGCGGAGATGTGGGCCACGGCGTGAACGGCCGTCGTCGGATCGTTGACCCCCGGGGAGAGCGCGCGGCTGGCGACGTCGAGCAGCTGCTGGAGCCCGAATCCGGCATCCTGTACGGACGTGCGCTCAAAGCCTGTCCTGAGGGCGGCGTTCAGCTTCTTTTCCACGGTTTCCCGCACTGCCGGATCAATGGCCGTCCCGTCGGGGTCCCAGGCCCTCGCGCAGGGGATTCCGACGATGAGGGAGCTGCCCGGGGCGGCGTCCACGGAGATGAGGACCCCCGTATCGGTTGCGGCACTCAACGCCCGGTCCTCATCGATTCCCGTCAAAAACCCGGATGAACTGCTGACCAGAACCACGCCGTGCGGTCTCCCAGCGAATCCGCTGTCCGGCCGGGGCTGGTCATCCTCGGGGAAGATCCGGGCGATGGCCACGTTGGCCTCCGCGTGGACGTCCCGCAGCATGGTTTCAACCCGAATCTGCCGTGACAGGTGCGCCAGGAAAAGGACGAGGGCGATGACGCTGGCCACGGCAAGAACGAAGGCGAACGTTACGGAGATCTCGGGGACGAATCCGGGGTCCGTCGAGGTCTCCGCCCTGATACTGCGAAGAACGGTCAGCGCGAACACCAGCGTGGCGAGAAACAGGGCCAGCGTGTTGTGGACGAACCGGTCGCGGGTGAAGGTGCGCAGCAGGCGGGGAGAGAACTGGCTGCTGGCCAGCTGCAGCGTCACCACCGTGAGCGAGAAGGTCAGCGACGTGACCGTGACCAGCGACCCCGCGATGGTTTCCATGAGCGATCTGGCCGCCTCGGGACCTCCGCTGAACAGCAGACCCGACAACAGCGGTGCAACCCGGTCCTGGATGGCACGGTCAAGGAGTGGCAGTAGCTGACCCAGGATGAGGGCCACGAACAGCGCCAGCAGGGGAATGGGCCAGAGTTGGGTGCGGAGCGAATCCCGGAGGGTGCTCCGGGAGACCTGCCCGCTCACTGCTGCCCACTCCGGGTCCGGGGGCGGGCTCCTGGGTCTTCCTCGGTGCACGTCATGCCAGAAGACTAACCGCTCCCAGGCATCAGCCGTAACGGGATCTCCGGGTCGCCGGTGCGGAAGGCGGCGTCTTCCATTCCGGGGTTCGCGCCGATGTCCCCGGCGGGCCTGCCTGTCGCACCTTGCGGGTCAACATGCACCGATCCGCTCGGTGCGGAGGATCAGAACGACGCGCGCCGCTGCCCCCTGTTCAGCTGGTGTCAGCGCTTCGGCGGCGCCGCGTTCTTCGGTCTGGTCAGGAGAGCGGCAAGACCCGCGGCCACAGCCGCGGCAAAAAGAACGAATTTCAGGATGGTGAACGTCGACGCGGCGGCAACGGCGCCGGGCCCCAGAGACTCCGCCGCGAAGACCGCCTCGAGGAGCAGATTTTCAGTGATGTCGACCACGACGTAGACCACCGGGACGGGCAGCAGAAACCACCGGATTTTCCTGCCGCGGGTGATGGTGGAGATCAGAAGCATGACAGTGGCCGCAAAGACGACCGGGAACAGGACATCCCAAAGGTAGTGGGATGCTCCGTAGCGCTCGTACAGTTCGTCGGTCATGCGTGACTGCACGCGGGTGATGTAGTCGCTGTCGTACCCGGTCAACAGGGTATCGGGCATGGCCAGGCCGCCCGTTGCGCGCTGCAGGGAGGCGAGTTGCAGGCCGTTGATGGCCGCCAGAACGGCGCTCACGACGACGCCGGCAATGATCAGCAGGGCTGCTCTCCCCGGTCTTCTCGCCGCGGGCAATCCGGATCCGGCGGGTGCACGCCTGCTCCGCCGGGGCTGATGTGGGTTCGATGCCATCGACCCATTATGTACACCATCTCGGCGGCTTGAACCTCACAATCCGGTAAACGCCCCGGCTGGGCCGGTCCACCTCGGGCGTCGGTCCGGTATACGTTGCGCCACAACCCGGTCTCGCGCCCCGTCTCGAGGTCACAGACCCATGAAGCCGGTTGGGGACCGGAAGCGGTGCTGCCTAGGTTGTTTGGACGGCGCGGGGAACCAACCACAATGCGGACCGGATGCGCTGCCGGCCCCAGCGATATGGAGGAGTCATGGAATCGATGACCAGGAAACGATGGGCGATGCGGGCTGCTGCGATGTCGATGCTGCCGATTACCGCACTGGGGCTCGTGGGTTGCGACAGCACCGCGGGCACCGAGGAGGGCGCCGATGTGGAAGACATCGTGGACGAGGAGGCCGATGGCACCGAGGCGCCGGGTGGAGTCGAACCCTACAACGGGGTCTATGACAGCACGTTCTTCGACGATCGGGAGAGTTATGTCGGGGAGGAAGTGACCCTGTCCGCAGATGTGAACGAGGTGATGTCTCCGATGTCATTCACCATCGCCGGCACCGACGACACCACCGTCGAGGCTCTGCTGGTTGTGCATGACATGGAACTGCCCGAGGTGGCCCCGGAACTGACGGTCAGCGTCACAGGGGTCGTCCGTGAGGCGTTTGACCTTCCAACAGTCGAGGAGGAAATGGGAATCGACCTTGATGATGAGGCATTCGAAGATTGGGACGGTGAACCCTACGTCGAGGCCAAGAGCGTCGATACCGCTGTCCCCGCCGACAGCTGACCGTCAACTGGATGCGCGGCCCCGTCCGGAGCGCCGGACGGGGCCGCGCCGAACAACGGGAAGGGACACACCATGGCAGAGAGTACGCCGACAGCGGCCCGATCATGGCATCACGGCACCCGCCGGGCCGCCGACGTCGTCAGACTGCTCGCTGCACTCAGCATCAGCGTGTGCGCGGCCGGGATGGGGCAGCCCGACACACTGGGCTTTGCCATCGTGTTTCTTGGGTTGCTCGTTCCACGGATCACCCGCCTGCCCGGTCCCTTCGATTTCGGTTTTTGCCTGAATATTTTCGTGGCGACCTGGAGCGGGATCGCCGGGCTCTATCGGGCCATCTCCTGGTGGGATCTGCTGATCCACTTCATTACGGCCGGAGCAACGGCGGCGGCACTGTTCCTTGTGCTGGCCCGCACGGGTCTGACCCCGGGCACCGCTGATGGGCAGGTGCTTCGCGGCCGTTCCATCGCAGCCATGACCTTAGCCCTGGGACTTTCCGCTGCGGTTGTCTGGGAGTTCTTCGAATGGGCGGCGAATGCCTATCTCACCGAGGAGATCCACGTCGGATACAACGACACCATGGCCGACCTCGCGGTCGGAGGCCTCGGAGCGCTTCTGGCAGGCGTTGCATTGGTCGGCTGGAAATCCGCCAGAACGGGCCGGCCGGTCGAACGCCCCCAGGCGCCAACCGGGTGACCTCGCCCGCCGCGCCGGACTCGCTGCCCTAGCCCCAAACACGGTCCAGGACGCCCGGACCGACGGTCGGCCCCGCCCGGATCACGGACGGAACTGATGATACGGGCAGGCGGCGACCGGAAGGCTGTGGAGGTTCCGGTGCCCGATGGCACTCCGCTCCGCCCCTCGGGGCCCGCACCACAGCTTGGTGACGTTCCGGTCACAGCTGGGTCGCAGGGACCGGTCCCGGGTAACGATGGAATAGACCAGGGGTCCCACGCACCGGATGCTTGCCGAGGCTGGGAGAAGAGCGGCGCCATCCTCCCGCAGACGCCGCCGGCTACCGCCGCAGTTAGGCGGGGCCGCTCGGTCCGCCCCCGCGCCGGGAGCGCAGCGATAACCGGCGGGCACCGCGCCGGACGCAGGCGGACAAACCGAGGCCTATGAGGTGGCCCCGACATAAGCAGATAAGCGGCAGGCACTGCCCAGAACACGCAACAGATCCGACGATTGTGCTCCTCGGAAACCCGGGGGCAGAGGAGTTGGGACTGGAAGCATAAACATTTTCGGCAGGATCCGTGAGGGAATGCAGGTTTTCGATCGGGCGGGCGAACGGGTCGGTGTGGTGAGGTCCGTGGAGCTTGGACGCGACCGCGTACCGTCATCGCAGATGGAGGCCGGCGGAGGCGGCAGGGTATCGGGGCTGCGCGGAGCGTTCGCTACCCCTGTCGCCGACCTGCCGATGGCATGCCGCGACCGCCTGCTCCACGACGGTTTCATCCGCATCGACTGCGACCGTTCCAGCACGGATTTCTTCGAGTCCTTCGATGCGGTGGACCGGGTGGCAGGCAGCATCGTGCGCCTGGCTGTGCGGCACCACCAGGACAGCGCGCGTTCCCCCGCTATTCGCTGAGCGCGGTGATGACCGTGAGGAGGACTGCGTAAAGCACGAGGCCCACGGCGAACCAGGCGAAGCTTGAGTTTCGGTTGGAGGGCAGTTCTTCCTTGAAGACGTTCAGCAGCACCGACCCGGCAAGGAAGGAGGTCAGCAACGCCACGACCAGGGTGCTGGTCGGCGCAAACAGGGCCGAGAGCACCCATCCCGCCAGCAGGGACCCGGCCAGCAGGATGCGGCCGGTTGACCTGAAGCGCCGCGGGTAGTGCTCCTCCAGGCCGCGGTCCGTCAGGATGAAGTGAAGACCCATCGCGACCGTGAAGAGAACGGCGAACAGGACTCCGGTGCGCACCCGCAGCGCCATGGTGTACGTGATGAGCACGTTGTACGCCATGAAGGACGCAAGGTGGAGCCAGTAGACTCCCGCGGAGCCGGAGTCTGTCCCACCGCTGCGGTCCCCGGCGCGTGCGGCCATGCGCTCGAGCCCGTAGAACAGTGTGAATCCGGTGAGCGCGACAACGAAGATGCCCAGGTCGAGCAGGGGAGTGACGGTGAGGGAATCCTCCAAAGCCTCTCCGATGGCATTGCTGCCCTCGGCCACCTCGGGCAGCAGGTGCAGGAAGACATAGGCGACGGCGAGGCCTCCCGCGAAGGAGCCGGTGTACCGCTCGGGAACGAGCGGCAGCTTGCGGATATGCGGGGCGCCCAGGTGCAGCGCCGCGAGGAGCACGGCGATCAGGAGTGCGCCCACCACACTCTGTGCCACGGTCGGTTGCACGCTCACCCTTCCCGCCGGGGGCGCGCCCGGTGTCCGGCCTCATCCGCCACCGGTGCCTCCGGGGCCCGGGCCCGGTCCTGGTCCCGTAGGAAGAAAGCCCCAAGGGATCCGGCAAGGGTCGCGAACACGGCCACCGAGTAGACCGCCAGCAGCACCTGAAGAATGCGGGCAAATGGATCCGTCGGGGTCAGTCCGCTCCCGGTGATGGTGGCCATCGCGGCTTCGAAAAGCGCCTCGGTGTAGGAGGTGTGGGAACCGGTTGCGTAGAGCAGCTGGCTGGCGGCGAGGATCACGACGGCGGTCACGGCCGCGAGCCAGCCGATCCGGCTCGAGAGCAGTCGACCCGCCGACCGGGACCCCCGGATTCCCGCGGACAGGATCCCTCCGAAGCGGGCAAACCGCGCGATCCGGACGATCCGGAGGACCTGGAGCGCACGGAAGAACCGCAGGAACGGCACGAGCAGGAAGACAAGCTGCCACCAGTTCTTCGCCCAAAACGCCCTGCTGAAGCCGCCAAGATAGGCCCGCAGCAGGAATTCCGCGACGAAAACGGCCCAGAACACCCAACCGGCAATGCTGAAGGCCAGGACCACGGCCGGGTCCTCGGCGAGGAGTTGCCCAAGGACCACGAAGAGGAAGATCACGCCGAGGATCCCCATGGGTTTATCCAGCCGGCGGGCGAGGACCTCCGCGCTGCGGAGTCTGTCGGACGCCGCCGGAGCGGTGCCGGGCCCGGCGGCGGGCCCCGTCACGGCGATTCTTCCCCGAAACGGTTGGCCACACCATCCAGGGCCGACCCGCTGCCGGCCTTGGCTTGGGCGATCACGCTGATCGTCCCATTCGTCTCGAGCACGACGGCGGCGATGCTGGAGAGGTCCCCGAACCCGCTGCCGCGCACCGCCTGCAGCACCTCGGACTCTGTCAGCCGGTTTCGACGCAGCTGGCTGTGCTGAAGCTTTCCGTCGATGACAAGGGCAACCGGTTGCGCGGTGACGAAGGAGCGCGCCCGGGGCCAGTGCGCCGATACCCAGGCGACGACCAGTTGAAGTGCCGCGAGCAGTGCCAGGGCCGTGACCCCCTCCAGGAAGGCGACGTCTGAACTGAGCAGGATCGTGGCAAGCGTCGACCCGAACGCAACGGTGACGATGAAGTCAAAGGCATTCAATTGCCCCAGCGTGCGCTTGCCCGAGGCCCGCAGCACTAGCACCAGGGCGGCATAGGAAACCGAGCCGATGAGCAGCACCCTCAGAATCTGCGCCCATGAGTCAAACCACATTCAGGACCCCCTCCAGAGCCGTCCAACTAGCGATCGAGGCTATCAGGTCCCCCTGTCGCGGATCCCTGATGGTGCGGCGGACCACCGCCGACTCCATCGACAGTACGGGGGGTGCAGCTGTGCGACCAGCGGGTGACCGGCTGGCCGGGCTCCCGGACTGCGCCTCACCGCGGGGACGTCGGAGCGGCGCTGGCGGCGCTCTTGGCCTCCGCCGCGGTCTTCGCATACGATGCCGAGACGCGGCGGTACACGGGCGTCAGGAAGGCGAGCAGGGCGGCGAGAATCAGGATGATTCCGGCCACCAAGAACACCAGGGCGATGCCGCGGGAGGTGCCCTCTCCCAGCAGCGGAGCCAGTTGGGCGGCGCCCTCGTCGGAGCGTGCATACGGGATGATCCAGAACTGCGCGATCGGGGCGATGAGGAACGCGGTGATAGGGGCTGCCGCGGACTCGAACGCCATGGCAAACCCAAACACCCGCCCCTGCCGCTGCAGGGGCACCACCTGCTGGATGACCGTCTGCTCGGCAGCCTCGACGAAGGGCACGAGCACCAGGTAGAGCCAGATGCCGGCGATGTACAGCCACGCCCACTCCCGCAGCGTAAACACCGCGCCGAGGACCCCCATCAGGATCACCGCGAGGAGCATGGTGCGCAGCGGGTTGGCTCCCAGCCCGAACCTGCCAATCAGCGCGCCGCCCACGATGAACCCGGTGGCACCGAGCGCGAAGAAGGTGCCCCACAGCTCCACGGGGAAAAGCTCAAGCCCATAGGGATCCATCAGGGCCAGGTAGACGCCGCCGACGAAATTGTTGAAGGTTGAGAACAGGATCAGCGCGAACAGCCCCGACACGGCGAGCACAGCGGCCAGTGAGCCGCGGAAATCGAAGCCGCCGTGGGCGTCCGTCGCTGCCGCGCGCACCTCCTCGGGCATGCTCAGCGTCAGCAGGTGCGCGAAAGCCAGCGCCGTGAACACCAGGGCGACGACGATCGTCCAGCCCATACCCAGCAGCCCCACCGACAGCCCGGACAGCACCGAGGTGACGATGAACATCAGGCCCTGCACCATGCCCACCAGCCCGTTGGCATTGGCCCGCCGGTCCGGCTCGATGAGGATGGTGACCGTCGTGGAGAGGGCGATGTTGCGCAGGTTCTCCACCACCGCGCCGATCAGGATAATCAGGGTGAAGACCCAGAACCATGGCCGGGTCAGGGCAAGCAGCGCGGGTGTGGGCGCCAGGGCGAACATGATCCCGGACAGCACGAACATGACGAGGGTGAAGCCCGCGGCGAAGCGCATCACGGCCAGCTTGCGGTAGCGGTCCACGTAGGTGCCGAAGCTGATGCTGGAGAGGGCGATGAGCAGCATGTACGCCCCACCCACCACACCGGTGGCGATCACGTTGCGCGTCTCCAGGTACACCCAGAACGTCAGCGCGAACCACAGGTAACTGGTGGTGATATTGGCGAGGGCAGTGTTGATCAGGATCCCGGCGAAGGTGCGGGACCGCTCCGCCGGGGTGCGCAGGGAGGTGTCGATGGCGTCGCTGTCCGCAGGCGGCGGCGCCGCATCCGCCCCGTCCAGCGTCGGAGGGACGGCTGCGTCCACGCGCGTGCCGTCGAGGGGATCCGCAGCGGCCCGGGGCTGGGCCGGTTCGTGCCCGGTCATGCGTCCCAGTGTAGTGACCGGCACCGACACTGTCGCTGCGCCGGCTGGACCTGTTACGCGCCGCTGGGGATCCCAGGGAACGGTGCCGGTGCGGGCCTTAGATCCCCGCGAAGTTCCGCACAATGTCGAGGTAGGGCAGATCGACGGAGGCGTCCGCGGCTGCCCGCACGGCGGGCTTCGCGTTGAACGCCACCCCGAGCCCGGCGGCGCCGAGCATGTCGAGGTCGTTCGCTCCGTCGCCGACCGCGATGGTCCGCTCAAGCGGAATGCCGGCGTCCTGCGCCCACCGCCGCAGGGAGCGCTCCTTTTCCGCCCGGTCGATGACCCGGCCCGACACCCGACCGGTGAGGAGGCCGTCGCGGATCTCCAGCACGTTCGCCTTGGCGTGGGTCAGGCGCAGGCGCGCCGCCAGCGGGTCGAGGATCTGGCTGAACCCGCCGGAGACCACCGCCACAAGGTGGCCTGCCCCGAGGAACGCTTCCGCCATCACCTCGGCACCCTCGCTCAGCTCGATCTGGGCGCCGACCTTGTCCAGAACCGCCTCGGGCAGTCCTGCCAGGACGGCGACCCGGGCATGAAGGCTCTGGGCGAAGTCGATTTCACCGCGCATCGCGGCTTCCGTGACGGCGGCGACCTCCGCCTCGCGGCCCGCAAAGGCGGCCAGCAGTTCGATGACCTCCTGCTTGATCAGCGTCGAGTCGACGTCGAGCACCAGCAACGTGCGCCCCGGGCCGAAAACCGCACCGGGAACCACCGCGGTCCCGACCGGCCGCACCGGCGCTCCGGCGGCGGCATCGCCCGCTCCCGGCAGGACCGCACGCAGGTCCGCCACCGGACCGGTGTACTCCACCGTGAGCGTCCGCACCCGGTACCGGGAGTCACCGCCGTCACTGGCCGCCAGGATCCTCGCGCCGGCGGCGCGGACGGCGTCCTCGACGGCCAGGAAGCCCGCCTCGGAATCGTTCAAACCGTAGCTGACGACTCGGAACGGCGCGGTCATTAAACCTCCAGGGATGCAGGGGTGCCCAGTGGGTCGGGACGGGTGCCACGGGCGGGGCCGGACGGCGGTGCTGGTTTCGCCAACTACCCCGGTCTTAGCCTAGTGTCTAGTGCTATGAGTGACGTTCTTGAATTGGCCGGGGTGAGCCTCGTTCGGAGTGGAAAAACGCTGCTGAACAGCGTCGACTGGCAGGTCAAGGAGGGCGAACGCTGGGTCATCATGGGCCCCAACGGAGCCGGAAAAACGACACTCCTCCAGATCGCCGGAGCGCGCCTGCACCCCACCACGGGCGTGGCAGGGATCCTCGACGAAGTGATGGGCGCCGTCGACGTCTTCGACCTGCGCCCCCGGATCGGACTCGCCTCGGCGGCCCTGGCCGCGCAGATCCCCGAGCACGAAACGGTCCTCAACGTCGTTGTCACCGCCTCCTATGGTGTGACGGGCCGCTGGCGTGAGCAGTACGAGAAGCTCGACGAGCGCCGTGCCTTCCGGCTGCTCCACACCTGGGGCATGTCGACCTTCCTGAACCGCCCCTTCGCCTCGCTCAGCGAAGGCGAACGCAAGCGGGTGCAGATCGCTCGAGCGCTGATGACAGATCCCGAACTGCTGCTGCTGGACGAGCCGGCCGCCGGTCTCGACCTCGCCGGGCGTGAGGACCTCATCCGCCGGCTGACCGAACTCGCCCAGGATGAGGAGGCCCCCGCCACAGTGCTGGTCACCCACCACCTCGAGGAGGTTCCTCCCGGGTTCACCCACGCGATGCTGATGCGAGACGGCGGGATCGTCGCCGCCGGACCGCTCGAGGACGTCCTCACCGAGGAACATCTCTCCGAGGCGTTCGGCCTGCCGCTGAAGGTCAGCCGCGCCGACGGCCGCTACAGTGCTGTCGCCCGCACCGCGTAGGCCGGAGGCCGGGGCGCAGCACCGCACGGCTCCGCCGGGAGCGGGCGCGTGGGCCTGATCCGGCTCGAGGGCCCGGGGGACCCGCGCACCACGGACTACCGCAACCTCACCGACACCCAGCTCCGCCGCCGTGTTGAGCCCGCCAACGGCCTGTACATCGCCGAGAGCTCCAAGGTGCTGCGGCGCGCCATCGATGCCGGACACTCACCGCGGTCCTTCTTCCTCGCCGAGAAGTGGCTGCCGGGCCTTTCGGACGTCCTCGACCGGTTCCCGGAGGTTCCGGCGTTCATCGGCGACGAGGCCACGCTCGAGGAGATCACCGGTTTCCACCTCCACCGGGGGGCCCTGGCCGCCATGAACCGCCCGGCCCCGAGGACCCTCGACGAGGTCCTCGCCGGGGCCCGCAGGGTGGCGGTGCTCGAGGACATTGTGGACCACACCAACCTCGGGGCGCTGTTCCGGTCCGCCGCGGCGCTGGGCATCGACGCGGTCCTCATCAGCCCCCGGTGCACCGACCCGCTCTACCGCCGTGCCATCCGCGTAAGCATGGGCAGCGTCTTCCAGGTGCCCTGGGTCCGCCTCACGGACTGGCCAGGGCAGCTCGCGGCCCTCCGGGAGGCGGGGTTCACCGTCGGGGCGCTGGCGCTGGGGCCCGATTCGGTGCCCGTCCAGGACGTCGGAACGGCCGGACACGAGCGGCTGGCGCTGGTCCTTGGAACCGAGGGCGAGGGCCTTTCCGCCGGTGCCCTCGCCGAGGCCGACCTGTCGCTTCAGATCCCCATGCACGCCGGAGTGGATTCGCTCAACGTGGCCGCAGCGGCCGCCGTCGCCTTCTGGGAGTGCCGCTACCGCACCCCCTAGCGGGGAAGGCGCGGGAAAACGGCAGTAGCGGGCGCCGATACCCGATGCAACACTGGGAGGGTGACCGCTCCATCGGCCCGCTTCAAGGCTCCCGGCGCACGGACCGTCCCCGTGGCCGCGGCGCTCCTCTTGGGCGCGGCCGTCGCGCTGAGCGGATGCGGCCGGCTCGCCGAACAGATCGACGCAGCGGAATCCTCTCCGCTGACCGCCCCCGCCCCCCTGGCGACCGCGCCGGTCAAGACCCCATCGCCCGCACCCGTGGCCACCGCACCGGCACCTTCCGCGGCCCCGAAGCCCACGCCGGCGCCGACGAAGGCCCCCGAGCTGTCCCTGACCCAGAGCCAGCAGTCCCTGCCGGCCGAGGTGGTGAAGGCCTGCGGTGCCCTGCTCACCGGCACGCTCCCGGAACGGCTGCCCGCCGCGGAGGCGGGTGCCTGCGTCGAAGCGTCGATGCGCGCCGGCACCGGAGCGCAGCAGACCCTGTCGACCCGCGCCACCGGCCTTCCCGCCGGAGAGCACACCTCGGTGCTGAGCACGGCGCCCGAGTTCGGCCTGCATCTGCGCAACGGGGAGCACGGGGTGGAGATTATCGTCAGCGGCGGCGAGGGGTACCTGCTCACGCCGGAGGGAGGAACACCGGCCGACGCCGAGGGCGGGCCGGAGGAGCGCTTCGCCGCGGTCCTGGTGGAGGCGGCCTCCGCCACGGCCGACCCGGCCGCCGTCGGCGCCCTGTTGGCGGACTCCGGAGAGTTCCTGGTGACACCGCGCAGCGAACGGGACGGCATGCTCTATACCCGGCTGTCGGCGGTGTCCGGGCCCGAACTGCAGGGCGTCAAGATGGCCACCCTCGACATAGAGCTCGACGAACTGATGCGCCCGGCGCACCTGAGTATCAGCGGGTTCGAACATGAGATCCTCAGCTCGGTGGAGGTCGGATTCTCCGACTGGGGCATGCCCCAGGCCATTACGGCCCCCGCTTTAGCGCAGCTGGGCGGATTGCGCTAGGATTACTAGCTGGTCCCGAAGGACCGTTTCCGCTTTCAATCCCAGTGCCTGGCAAAATCCAGGCAACCAGAGAAGGTATTCCTGTGAAGTCTGATATCCACCCCCAGTACCACGCCGTCGTTTTCCGCGACCTCGCCTCCGACAAGTCGTTCCTGACGAAGTCGACGGCCACGTCCAAGAAGACCATCGAATGGGAAGACGGAAACACCTACCCGCTGATCGAGGTGGAAATCTCCTCGGAGTCCCACCCGTTCTACACCGGCAAGCAGCGGATCATGGACTCCGCCGGCCGCGTGGAGCGCTTCAACGCCCGCTTCAAGGGTTTCGGCAAGAAGTAGTCCCGGCTCTTCTCAGCACCTCAGTTTCGACAGTGAAGCCACGCGCGCACGACGCCGTGGCTTCACTGCGTTAAGCCAACCAAGCAGGAGGAACCCCGGATGGGTCAGGGCCAGGAAACGAGCGGCGGACGGCGGCACGGCGAGTACAAGACGCCGGGGGGCAAACTGACCGCCGTCGACCTCGCGGTGGTGGACGGACGTCTGGCCCAGGTGTCGGTGAACGGCGACTTCTTCCTCGAGCCCGACGAAGCCCTCGACGACATCAACGCCGCCCTCGAGGGCCTGGCGGTCGACACGCCCCCGTCCGAGCTGGCGGAGGCCGTCCGGGCCGGGCTCGACCCCTCGGCCCAGCTCTTCGGGTTCTCCCCGGAGGCCGTGGCCACCGCCGTGCGCCGCGCCCTGGGGCACTCCACGGGCATCGCGGACCACACGTGGGAGATCGTCCCGCCGACGCCGCTGAGCACCGCCATGCACGTCGCCATGGACGAAGTGCTCACCCGCGACGTCGGGGACGGGCGCCGCAACCCCACCCTGCGGTTCTGGGAGTGGGAATCGCCCTCGGTCGTGATCGGCAGCTTCCAGTCGGTGCGCAACGAGGTCGATCCCGACGGCGTCGCCCGGCACGGGGTGAGCGTCGTGCGCAGGATCAGCGGCGGCGGTGCCATGTTTATGGAGCACGGCAACGCCATCACCTACTCGCTGTACATCCCGCAGACGCTCGTGGACGGGATGAGCTTCGCCGATTCGTACCCGTTCCTCGATGCCTGGGTGATGGAGGCCCTGGCCGCCCTGGGCATCAATGCCTGGTACCAGCCGCTCAACGACATCGCCACCGATCTGGGCAAGATCGGCGGGGCGGCGCAGAAGCGGCTCGCCAACGGCGGGATGCTGCACCACGTCACGATGAGCTACGACATCGACGCCGACAAGATGCTCGAGGTGCTGCGCATCGGCAAGGAAAAGCTTTCCGACAAGGGCACGAAGAGTGCCAAGAAACGCGTCGACCCGCTCCGGCGCCAGACCGGGCTGGCCCGGGAGGAGATCATCGCGGTGATGATCGAAACCTTCCGCCGCCGCTTCAGCGCCGTCGACGCCGGCCTGAGCGAGGACGAGCTGCGGCGCGGCCGCGAACTCGTCGAGGAGAAGTTCGGCACCGAGGAGTGGCTCTACCGGGTGCCGTAGGCCTGGGCGGTGAGGGAGCGCAGCAGGTGGTCGCGGTCCTCCACCAGGATGCGCCGGAGGGCCCCCGGCGCATCCTGGTTGGCGGCGAGCCAGCTGTCTGTGGCCAGAAGCACCGGGTGCACTTCCGGGCGGCCCTGGAGGTCCTGGCGGCCGGGATAGAGGCCGCGCACCACGCGGGTTGCCATCTCGATCCCCCGGGCCTCCCAGACCTCCCGGAGCGCCTCGAAGTACGGTCCGTTGTAGGGGGCCGTCAGCTCCGGCCCGCCGAGGGTGAACCCCTCGATGGTGGCGCTGAGCAGTTCGTTGGACAGCCGGGTCCCGAAGACCGCCTCGCGCCAGGCGAGGTCCTTCACCGCGGCGTCCGGCACGGCCGAGCAGGCCAGCGTGAACGCTGCCTTGCCCGACGCCGTATTATCGCGGGCCAGCTCGGTCTCCAGTTCGTCGATGGGGGCCAGGCCCTGCGCGGCCAGTGCCGCAAGGAACATCCAGCGCAGTTCGTCATCCAGGACCAGCCCCGGCACGGTGTCCGCGCCGTCGAGCAGGCCGCGCAGCACGGCCGCCGCCGAGCCGGTGGTCCGGCCGCCTCCCGCCAGTGCCCGCGCCCACGCGAGCTGGAGGTCCGAGCCCTCCGCGGCGTCCCGCAGGC
Source organism: Arthrobacter zhaoguopingii (assembly GCF_009828605.1). NCBI lineage: Bacteria > Bacillati > Actinomycetota > Actinomycetes > Micrococcales > Micrococcaceae > Arthrobacter > Arthrobacter zhaoguopingii. Next base: position 143,258 of record NZ_WIAE01000002.1, read on the forward strand.
CCCGCTCCAGGAAGCGTGCATAGCGTTCGCGAAGCGCCGCCCGGCCGGCGGGTGCCGTGTAGCGTTCGACGGCGGTGCCGGCGTTCTGCAGGAGCACCTGGAGCACCCCGACGCCGGGTTCGGCCGGTGCGGCCAGCTCGACGGCGCCGAGGTAGTCGGCGGCGGCCAGATCGGCATCCCGGGTGCTGGACCACAGGGCGGAGAGGCAGATGGCGCGGGCGAGCGGGTCGGCGATCCGGTCCACCGACCGCAGCAGCGTCGCCAGGGAGCGGGGGTCGAAACGCAGCTTGGCGTAGGTGAGGTCCTCGTCGTTGACCAGCAGCAGGTCCGGCTGGGTCCGGCCGACGAGCCCGTCCAGCGGGACCGAAGCGCCGGTGACCTCGACGGCGTGCGACTCGGTGCGGACCAGGGAGCCGTCGGCGTCGTAACTGTAGAAGCCGACCTTGAGGGAGTGGGGACGGGGCTCGGGCACCCCGGTGATGGGGTCGAGCGCGTCCTGCCGGATCGCCGCGGCGGTGTACACGCCGTCCTCGACGGAAACCTCCGCGGTGAGCGCCGGCACCCCGGAGGTCTGCAGCCACTGCCGGGCCCAGGCCGTCATATCCTGCCCCGAGGCCTCGCTGAGGGCGGCGAGCAGGTCCGCGAGGGTGGTGTTGCCGAAGGCGTGCGCCCGGAAGTACTTCCGGGCCGCCTCCGTGAAGGCGTCGAAGCCGACGTAGGCGACGAGCTGCTTGAGCACCGAAGCGCCCTTGGCGTAGGTGATGCCGTCGAAGTTCTGCTTCGCCGCCTCGAGGTTGGGGATGTCCGCCACGATCGGGTGGGTCGTCGGCAGCTGGTCCTGCACGTACGCCCAGGCCTTGCGCTTGTTCGCGAAGCTCACCCACGAGGTCTTCCACTCGGTGGCCTCCGCCACGCCGAGGGCGCCCATGTAGTCGGCGAAGGACTCCTTGAGCCACAGGTCGTCCCACCAGGTCATGGTGACGAGGTCCCCGAACCACATGTGCGCCATCTCGTGCAGGATGGTGTTCGCCCGCGCCTCGTACTGGGCGGCCGTGGCCGCGGAGCGGAACACGTAGTTCTCCGTGAAGGTCACCAGGCCCGGGTTCTCCATCGCGCCGAGGTTGTACTCGGGGACGAAGGCCTGGTCGTACTTGCCGAACGGATAGGGGTAATCGAAGAGGCGGTGGAAGAAGTCCAGCCCGCGGCGGGTGGTGTCGAAGATCGCCTCGGCGTCGAACGCGGACGCCAGCGACCGGCGGCAGTAGAGCCCGAGCGCAATTTCGGGCGAGCCGGTGCCGTCCGCACCGGTCCAGGATCCGGCGACGTGGTGGTAGGGGCCGGCGAGCACCGTGGTGATGTAGGTCGAAATGCGCTCCGTGGGCGCGAACTCCCAGCGCAGCGCCCCGGCGGAGACCGGGGAGGGGGCGCCCAGCGCCGGGGCGTTGGAGGCGACCGTCCAGGCCTCCGGGGCCGTGACGGTGAAGGTGAAGGCTGCCTTCAGGTCGGGCTGTTCGAAGTTGGCGAAGACCCGGCGGGCGTCGGCGGGCTCGTACTGGGTGTAGAGGTAGGTAAGGCCGTCCGCTGGGTCGGCGAACCGGTGCATGCCCTCGCCGCTGCGGCTGTAGAGTGCGGTGCCGCGAACGGTCACCGTGTTCGCCTCAAGCAGGTCCGGAAGGTGGATGCGCGAACCGTCGACGGCCGCGCCCAGGTCGAGGGCCATCCCGTTGAGGAGAACCTCGTCGACGCCGCCGTGGATGAAGTCGAGGAAGGTGGACGCGCCGGGGGTGGTGCAGCGGAACACCACGGTGGATTCGCTGGGAAACCCCTCCGCCGAAGGGTCCTCGGCGCCGCTCAGGTCGAGCCTAACATCGTAGCGTTCGACCCGGATCAGCAGGGAGCGGGCGGCGGCCTCGTCACGGAGCAGGTTCTCGTTGCGCATCCGGTTATTCAATCACGCGCCGCGCACCGGCAGGCACGGCGGGTCGTGGTGGAATCGAAGCATGGACACGACGATTCCCGGGAACGAACCCACTCCGAGCGTGCAGATCGACGCCGGCCGGTTGGAGGCGAACATCACGGCCATGGCCTCGGCCATGCGGGCCCGCGGGGTGGCGCTGCGCCCCCACGCCAAGACCCACAAGATCCCTGAGATCGCCGCGCTCCAGGTGGCGGCGGGCGCCGTCGGGCTGACCGTGGCCACGGTCGGCGAGGCGGAGGTCTTCGCCCGGGCCGGGGTTGAGGATCTGTTCATCGCCTACCCGCTGTGGGTTGACTCGGCGAAGGGGGAGAGGCTGCGTAGGCTCGCGGAAAGGGCGCGGATCACCGTGGGCGTGGATTCCGTCGAAGGCGCCACCGCCCTGGCACGCGGCCTCGGCCCGGCCGTCGCCGCGGTCGCGGTCAGGGTTGAGGTCGACAGCGGCCACCACCGCAGCGGCGTGGCGCCCGGGGACGCCGCCGGCGTGGCCGTGGCAGCCGCGGAGGCCGGTCTAGAGGTCACCGGCGCCTTCACCTTTCCGGGCCACAGCTACGGCCCGGGAATGCCCGTCACGGCGGCACGGGACGAGGACGCGGCGTTGGCTCGAGCGGCCGCCGGGCTCCGCGCCGAGGGCTTCGCTGCTGCCGAGCTGAGCGGCGGGTCGACCCCGTCGGCGCTGATGGGAGGAGGAACCGCCACCGAGCTGCGCCCGGGTGTCTACGTCTTCGGCGATGCGCAGCAGTGGGAGCTGGGCACGATCGCCCCCGGCGACATCGCCCTCACCGTGGCCGCCACCGTGGTCAGCCACCACCGGCGTGCCCCCGGGGAGCCGGGGCGCTTCCTGCTCGATGCCGGCAGCAAGGTCCTCGGCAGCGACCGGGCGGCCTGGGCGACCGGCTACGGCAGGCTGCTGGAGCACCCGGAGGCGCGGATCGTTGCCCTCTCGGAACATCACGCCACGGTGCAGGTGCCCGCCGGAGAACCCCTGCCGGCCCGCGGCACCCGCGTCCGCGTGGTCCCCAACCACGTCTGCCTGCCCGTGAACCTGGTGGACGAGGTGCAGGTGGTCCGGGACGGCGCGGTCGTCGACCGCTGGGCGGTGGCGGCCCGGGGCAGGAACAGCTGACCCACCCCGGGCGGCCGCTCAGCCTGCGGGGACGATCTGTCCCTTGCTCAGGATGGTCAGTCCGGACTCGGTCACGGCGAAGCCGCGGCTGAGGTCGAGCTCACGGTCCACGCCGATGCGTGCCCCGGCCGGGATCTTCACGTTCTTGTCGATGATCGCGCGGCGGACGATGGCGCCGGGGCCGATGCTCACCTTGTCCATCAGCACCGAATCGCTCACCTCCGCGTTCTCCTCCACAAAGACGTCGGTGGCGAGGATCGAACCCTGAACGGTGCCGCCGGAGACGACGACGCCTGCCGAGACGATGGAGTCATGGGCAGCTCCGGAGCGGCCGGTGGCGCTGCGCACGAACTTCGCCGGCGGCGAGACGCTCTGGCGGGTGTAGATCGGCCACTGCAGGTTGTACAGATTGAACAAGGGCAGCGGGGAGATCAGGTCCATATTGGCGTCGTAGTAGGAATCCATCGTCCCTACGTCGCGCCAGTACTGGCGGTCCCGGTCGGTCGAACCCGGGATGAGGTTCGTCGTAAAATCGTAGACGGCGGCGTCGTTGCGGTCGACGAAGTGGGGGATGATGTCCCCGCCCATGTCGTGCTTGGTGTCGAGCCGGGCCGCATCCTCCTCGAGAGCCTTCAGCAGCGCGTCGGTGGTGAAGACGTAGTTGCCCATCGAGGCGAGGAAGCTGTTGGGGTCATCGGGCAGCCCTGGGGTGGTCTTGGGCTTCTCGACGAAGGCGGCGATGCGGGTCGGGTCCTGCTGGTCGACCTCGATGACGCCGAACTGGTCAACGAGGTTCATGGGCTGGCGCACGGCGGCGACGCTGACGGAGGCCCCCGAGGCGATGTGCGCGTTGACCATCTGCTCAAAGTCCATGCGGTACACGTGGTCGGCGCCGATGACCACGACAATGTCGGGCTGGGCGTCGTGGATGAGGTTCAGGGACTGGTAGATCGCGTTGGCGCTGCCAAGGAACCAGCTCTTGCCGCGGCGCTGCTGCGCAGGCACCGAGGCGATGTACTGCTGGAGCTGGGTTGACATCCGCCACGTCTCGGAGACGTGCCGGTCGAGGCTGTGCGACTTGTACTGCGTGAGCACCACAATCTGCAGGTAGCCGGAGTTCACCAGGTTCGAGAGGGCGAAGTCGATCAGCCGGTAGCTTCCGGCGAACGGCACGGCCGGCTTGGCCCGGTCCGCGGTGAGGGGCATCAGGCGTTTGCCCTCGCCACCTGCCAGTACAACCGCCAGAACTTTCTTAAGTGCCACGGGTAACCCCCTTTGAGTATTCCAACGTGTCGGTCCAATTCTGTTCACACTAGAGGACTGCGGCCTCCTGCACTACGTTGGGGGAGTGCGAGTAGATATTGTCTCTAAGGAATTCCCCCCAGAAATCTATGGCGGGGCAGGCGTCCATGTCGCGGAACTGAGCCGCGTGCTGGCCGGGCAGGTGGATCTGAACGTCCACTGTTTCGGCGCGGAACGGCCCTCCGACTACCACGGGGCGCGGGTGCGCGCCTACGGCGTGCCCCCGGGGCTGGCCGGAGCGAACGCAGCCGTGCAGACCCTCGGGACGGACCTGGAGATGCTCGGAAACATCGGCGGCGCCGACCTCGTCCATTCCCACACCTGGTACGCGAATATGGCCGGGCACCTTGCCTCCCTGCTCCACGGCATCCCGCACGTGCTCAGCGCCCACAGCCTTGAGCCGCTGCGGCCGTGGAAGGCGGAGCAGCTCGCGGGAGGCTACGCGCTGTCCTCCTGGGCGGAGAAGACCTCATACGAGGCCGCCGCGGCGGTGATCGCCGTGTCGGCGGGAATGCGCGACGACATCCTGCGCAGCTACCCCGCCGTCGACCCGGCGAAGGTGCATGTGGTGCACAACGGCATCGACGTCTCCGAGTGGGTGCGCGACGAGGACGACGACGCCGTGCGGGCCCTCGGCATCGACCCGGACCGTCCCAGCGTTGTCTTCGTAGGGCGCAACACCCGCCAGAAGGGCGTGCCCTACCTGCTCCGGGCGGCCGCACAGCTGCCTGCGGACGTGCAGCTGGTCCTGGTCCTCGGTGCGGCCGACACCCCCGAGCTCGCCGCGGAGACCGAGAAGCTGATCAACGAGCTCCGGGACCGGCGCGGCTCGGTGGTGCTCATCGAGCGGATGCTGCCGAGGCGCGAAGTGGTCCAGGTCCTGAGCCACGCGACGGTGTTCGCGTGCCCGTCCATCTACGAGCCGCTGGGCATCGTCAACCTCGAGGCGATGGCCTGCGGAGCGGCCGTGGTGGCCAGCGCCACCGGCGGGATCCCCGAGGTGGTCGAGGACGGCGTGACCGGAACCCTCGTACCGCTCGAACAGGTCTCCGACGGCACGGGCACCCCCCTCGATCCCGAACGGTTCGTCTCGGACTTCGCCGCCGCACTCACAGCGATGCTTTCCGATCCGGCGAAGGCCCGCCGCATGGGCGAGGCCGGCCGGACCCGCGCCGAGCAGCACTTCGCGTGGGACTCCATCGCCGAGGCAACCCTCGAGGTGTACCGCAGCGTGCTGTGAACCCGGGAGCCCCGATCCGCCCGCCGGGCGGGCGGATCGGGACCGCCAGTTCCCGGTCTCGGATCATCGCCGGATTGGAGACCGGCCGGTCAGGCTGATGACTTCTCGGGCACCTGCCGTGCCTTGCGCGGTGCGCTCTTGCGCCGCGCCTTGGTCTGTTCCGCCTGCCGGGCCAGCAGGGTCTTCTCCTCGATCGGGGAGCCGCTGCTTGCCCGCACCGCCCGGGCGTGCGCGGCGGCCTCGTCCTGGCGCCGCTTCTCCGTTCCGGTGGCGATCGCGGCGCGGAGGTGCTCGGGCCCATAGCCGAAGGCCTCGACCAGGTCGAGGGCGTGCGGGCGGAGCTTGGCGAGCAGCCGGTTGATGTAGGGCGTGAGGGTCCGGGCCCGCTGCGAGGAAAGCCGGCCGTTCATCAGGTACCAGGCGAGGTTCCGCTCCAGCAGGCACAGCCCGAACAGGTCGCGCAGCCAGGTCAGGACCTGCCGGGTCCCGGGCTCCTCGACCCGGTGCAGCGCCGCCGTGAACGCCTCCCACTGCAGCAGCTCAGCGTGCGCCCGGGCCGTTTCGATCAGTTCGTGCTGGTGTTCGTTGAACAGGGCAGCAGCCTTGTCCTGCGGCATCGCCCCGGCCCCCCGCAGGGCGCCGGCGAGCTCTGCCACCATGGTGCCGACCCGGTCCGACAGCAGCCCGTGCTGGGTTGCCTCGTCCCGCAGGGCGATCGCCGACTTCTTCTCGGACCCGGTGTCCACGACGGTCTGCACCACACGGCGGAGCCCGGAGCGGTGAACCGTCCGCCCCGCGGCCTGGGAGACCGCGTAACGGGCGAGGACGCCGAAGTCCATGCCCTTGAACTCGCGGGCATAGTCCATCAGCAGGCGCTTGGCGACGAGCTGGAGCAGGACGTTGTTGTCACCTTCGAAGGTGGCGTAGACATCCATGTCCGCCCGGAGCGACGTGAAACGGTTTTCCGTGAGGAACCCGGCGCCGCCGCAGGCCTCCCGGCACTCCTGCAGCGTATCCAGGGCCAGCCACGTGGACAGCGGCTTGTAGGCCGCGGCGAGGGTCTCGAGGTCCTGGCGGTCGGCGTCGGTATCGGAGGTTCCCGAGAACACGCCGTCGAACTTCTCAAGCAGTTCCTCGTGCGCGAAGGACGCCGCATAGGTGGCGGCCAGCCGCGGCAGGAGGCGCCGCTGGTGGCGCTGGTAATCGAGGATGACCTCTTCGGAGAGGTCCGAGGACGCGTTGAACTGGCGCCGCTCGGAGGCGTAGGTGATGGCGGTCTTCAACGCAATCTTGCTCACTGCGACGGCCGCGCCGTCGAGGGACACGCGGCCCTGGACGAGCGTGCCGAGCATGGTGAAGAAGCGGCGGCCCGGCGAGGCGATGGGGGAGCTGTAGGTGCCGTCGGGGGCGACGCTGCCGTACCGGTTCAGCAGGTGCGTCCGGGGCACCCGGACGTCCTCGAAGTGGAGCCGGCCGTTGTCGATGCCGTTCAGGCCGCCCTTGAGGCCGTCGTCCTCGCCGCCGATGCCGGGCAGGAAGGCGCCGTCGGCGTCGCGCAGTTCGACGTAGAAGGCATGCACCCCGTGGTTGACGCCCCGGGTGATGAGCTGGGCGAAGACCACGGCGGCTCGGCCGTCGACGGCGGCATTGCCGATGTAGTCCTTCCAGGCCGCCCGGAAGGGGGTGTTCAGTGCGAAGGATTCATCCTCGGGGGAGTAGACGGCGGTCGTGGCGATGCTTGCCACATCCGAGCCGTGCCCGGTCTCCGTCATGGCGAAGCAGCCCGGGATGTCCATGTTCATGATGCCGGGCAGCCACGCCTCGTGGTGCTCCTCGGTGCCCAGGTGGAGCACCGCAGCACCGAACAGGCCCCACTGGACGCCCGCCTTGATCTGCAGGGAGGGATCGGCGACCACCAGTTCCTCGAACCCAGCGACGTTGCCGCCGTGGTCGTCGTGCCCCCCGAGCGAGGTCGGGAAGGCCCTGTGCACCGCCTGGTTCTTCACCAGGTAATGGAGCTGGTCGAAGCAGCGGCTGCGGTGCTCGGCCGAGGTGAGTCCTTCGATCTTGTGCACTTCGGGGCGCCCTGCGAGCTCCCGGGCGGTCCGGCGCACCGAGGCCCACTTGCCGAGGAGCAGTTCCCCGAGCACAGCGGGGTCGAGAACGGCCGCGTCGTTGTCGGTGATGGTGCCCGCTGCGGGAACCTCGCGCCGGGGGGCGGCTGCTGTCTGCGTCATGAGTTGTCCTTTGCAGGGGAGGAGGTGGTGGAGTCCGGTGCCGGGCGGGACGGTTGCCCGGTGGGCACCTGGTGGCTGATGCCTTCGAAGAGCCAGTCGGTCAACTGGTCGGCGAGCTGCTCCACGCCGGGCTTGCCTGGGCCGGCGGGCGTCGCGAGCCATAGCTCACCCGCGGAGCGGACCATGCCGATGGCGGCCCGCGGCCAGTACGCGAGCCGGGGGTCGGCGGGGCCGCTCAGGTGGGGCGAGGACCGCAGGTAGGCCCGCATGGGGCGGGCCAGCATCTCGGTGACGGCCTCGAGGAAGTGGGTCAGGGGGTCGGCGGGCCGGGCCTCATCGGCCGGGCCCGCGGCCAGGTCGGCCGGGCCGACCCGTGTGACGAACGCGTACACGTTCGGTGAGGTCTGTGCCATCTGCAGGTAGACGTAGATCATGGCGCGCAGGCCCTCGCGGGGCGTCTGGGCCTGCCGTGCCGCCGCAAGGATCTTCTGCTGCATCTGGCCCGTGACGACCTCGGCCATGGCCTGCTGAAGGCCGGTCTTGTCACCGAAGTAGCGGTAGTACACGGACTTCGAGGTGTCGGCCGCCGCCGCGATGTCCTCCATGGAGGCGCCGTGGCCGAGGGTGTCGACGGCGCGGCGGGCGGTGCTGATCAGCGCGCGCCGGCGCTCGGCACGGTGTTCCTCCCATCGGCTTGACCGGCCGTCGGGCACCGCCCCCGTTCCGGCGGGCACGGCGGAAACCGTTGACGAAGTGTTCATGATACTCAGCGTATCAGGTACGCTGGGTATCGGTAATCCACCACCACCACCAGGAGATCCCTCATGTCGAACCAGCCAGGAGCAGGCGCGGGCACCACCACCGTCCGCAACGCCGTCGTCATCGGCGGCAACCGCATTCCGTTTGCGCGCTCGGGCGGGGCCTACGCCCATTCGTCGAACAAGGACATGCTCATTGCGGCCCTCGACGGCCTCGTCGCACGGTTCGGCCTCCAGGGCGAACGCATCGGCGAGGTGGCAGCAGGCGCCGTCCTCAAGCATTCACGGGACTTCAACCTCACCCGCGAGGCGGTGCTGGGTTCCGCCCTCTCCGCGCACACCCCGGCGTACGACCTCCAGCAGGCCTGCGCCACAGGGCTGGAGACCGTTGTGGGCCTCGCCAACAAGATCAAGCTGGGCCAGATCGACTCCGGCATCGCCGGCGGCGTCGATTCGGCCTCCGACGCGCCCATCGTGGTCAGTGAGGGCCTGCGCCGGGTGCTTCTCGACCTCTCACGGGCCCGTACGCCCAAGCAGAAGCTCGCCGCGGTCAGCAGGCTGCGCCCCCGGGACCTGGCACCGAACGCCCCAACCACCGGTGAACCCCGAACGGGGCTCTCGATGGGCGAACACCAGGCGCTGACCACCGCGGCCTGGGGCATCACCCGCGAGGCCCAGGACGAACTGGCCTACCGCAGTCATGCCAACCTCGCCGCGGCCTACGAGCGCGGGTTCTTCGAAGACCTGATGACCCCCTACCGCGGGCTCACCCGGGACGCGAACCTGCGCGCCGACACCTCGCTGGAGAAGCTGGCGAAGCTGAAGCCAGTGTTCGGCGCCGGGCTCGACACGCCGGCCACCATGACGGCGGGCAACTCCACGCCGCTGACCGACGGCGCCGCCGTCGTCCTGCTCGGCTCGGAGGACTACGCGCGGGCGAACAACCTGCCGATGCTCGCGAACGTCGTCGACGCCGAAGCCGCCGCCGTGGACTTCGTCAACGGCCAGGAGGGCCTGCTGATGGCCCCCGTCTATGCGATGCCGCGGCTGCTCCAGCGCAACGGTCTGCACTTCGACGACTTCGACTTCTTCGAGATCCATGAGGCCTTCGCCTCCACGGTCCTCAGTTCCATCGCCGCGTGGGAGAGCGAGGAGTTCTGCCAGACCCGGTTGGGCCTCGACGGCGCACTCGGCAAGATCGACAGGAGCAAGCTCAACGTCAACGGCTCCTCGCTGGCCGCCGGCCACCCCTTCGCCGCCACCGGCGGGCGGATCGTGGCCTCCCTGGCCAAGGCGCTGGCGGAGAAGGGCTCGGGCCGCGGCCTGATCTCCGTATGCGCCGCCGGCGGGCAGGGCGTTGTTGCCATCCTCGAGGCGCGCTGAGGTGGCGGATACCTATCTCGGCCTCGTCAACACGCCGCTGCCGGGCAAGCTGGCCAAGACGCTGGGGCTGCCACGCCCGGCGGTGCTGCGCCGCTACACCCCCGGCGACCCGCTCGTCCCCGGCCCGGTGCTGGTCCTGGGTAGCAGCCCCGGCGCCGACACCCTCGCGGAGGCCCTGCTCGGCTGGGACCAGGACGTCCGCCGGCACCTGCGCCCGGGGGAGAAGCTCGGAGCGGTGGTCGTGGCCCTCGATGCGGTGTCGCGTCCGGAGGACCTGGGTGCGCCCCTGCTCGAGCTCGGCCCGGCCGTCCGCGCCCTGCTGCCCGGCGGGAGGATCGTTTCGGTCGCCCGGCCGGCGGAGGAGACCGGGGACCCCGCCACCGCCGCCGCCCGCCAGGGCGTGGACGGCGCCGTGCGTTCGGTCGCCAAGGAACTGCGGGCCGGTGCCACCGCCAACGGGATCGTGCTTTTGGACGGGGCGGCGGCTGACAGCCCCGGTGCCCTGGGGGCCCTGCGGTTCCTGCTCTCCGGGCGCAGCGCCTACGTCGACGGCCAGTTCCTGCGGGTCTCCGCCGTGCCCGCGCCGGAGGAGCCGGCCGACTCTGATGCTCCGCTGGCCGGCCGGACCGCCGTGGTGACCGGCGCCGCGCGGGGCATCGGGGCCAAGATCGCCGAGGTCCTGCACCGGGACGGGGCGACGGTCGTCGTCGTTGACGTGCCCGCGGCAGGTGAGAAGCTTGCGGAGGTCGCCAACCGGGTCGGGGGAACGGCACTCCAGGTCGACATCACCGCTCCCGACGCTGCCGCCCGGATCCTGAGCCACGTGAAGGAGCGCCACGGCACCCTCGACATCTTCGTGCACAACGCGGGCATCACCCGGGACAAGCTTCTTGCCAATATGGATCCGGCACGGTGGAGCGCGGTCATCGCGGTCAATATCTCCTCGCAGCTGCACATCAACGACGAACTGCTTGCCTCCCCGGTGTTCTCGCCCGGGGGCCGGATCATCAGCCTCGCCTCAACCAGCGGCATCGCGGGAAACCGCGGACAGAGCAACTACGCCGCCTCCAAGGCCGGGGTGATCGGCATGGTCCGCGCCACCGCGGCCGCGTTCGCTGGGCCCGGACGCACCATCAACGCCGTCGCCCCCGGGTTCATCGAGACCGATATGACCGCGAAGATGCCGATGCTCACCCGTGAGGCGGCCCGCAGGCTCAGCAGCCTGCAGCAGGGCGGGCAGCCGGTGGACGTCGCCGAGACCATCGCGTTCCTCGCGTCCGGGCCGGCGGGCGGCATCAACGGCCAGGTTCTCCGGGTCTGCGGACAGAACCTGGTGGGAGCATGAACGAGGTCCTCCTGCCGGCCATGCCGGCGCTGGCGGGCCTGTACCGCCAGGCGGCACTCGGCGCCGTGCTGCGCCGGGCCGGCCGCCGCAGGCCCGCGACGGCGCTGCCGGAGATCCGCCACCGTGCCTCCGGCGGCCCTGTGGACCGGGAGCGGCTCACCGCCTTCCAGCATCTCGTCGGGCAGGCGGCACGCGACGCCGTCCCCTCGGCCCACGTCCACACCCTGGCCTTCCCGGTGGCCATGAGCGTCATGGCCCGCCCGGACTTCCCGCTCCCGATGCTGGGTATGGTCCATCTGAGCAACACGGTGGTGCAGACCCGGGCGCTGCGCGTGGGGGAGGAGTTCGAGTCGGTGGCCTACGCCGAGAACCTGACTCCGCACCGGTCCGGAACCTCGGTGGACCTCGTCACCGAGGTGTCCGTGGACGGGCAGCGCATCTGGACGGGCCGCTCGGTCTACCTTGCCCGCGGCGTCCGGACCCCCGGCGGCCGGGAAGCTGATCCGGCGCCCTCCCCGGAGGGGTCCACGGGGGGAGGCCCGGAGGTCGATGGCGACAGGAGGGACTCTGCCCTGCCGGGGAGCGGGGACGCCTTCATCCCGCCGGTGCCCACTGCACAGTGGCACCTGGCCTCCGACACCGGCCGGGCCTACGCGGCCGTGTCCGGGGACTGGAATCCGATCCACCTGAGCGCGCCCTCGGCACGGTTGCTGGGGATGAAGCGTGCCATCGCGCACGGGGTGTACCTTGCCGCCCGCATGGTGGAAATGGCGGAGCCGGCGGCGCCGGAGGCGCTGTCGTGGGGCGTGGACTTCCTGTCGCCGGCGCTGCTCCCGGGCACGCTCGCCGTCGCCGTCCGTCCCGGGGAGCCACTCGACGGGTCCGTCCGGCGCACCGAGGTCACCGGCTGGGCGCCCGGCGCGAAGCGGCCGTCCTTCACCGGATGGGTCACTGGGCAGGCAGTGGGCCCGGCGTCGCCTTAGACTGGGCCCATGGTTGACGATCCGCTCCTGCAGCGCGCCCGCGAACTCGACGACGAGGACCCGCTTGCCGGGTACCGTGACCTGTTCATCATCGACGACGCCGACGGCATTGCCGCCTATCTTGACGGAAACTCCCTGGGCCGCCCCCTCGCGGCGACCGAACAAAGCCTTGCCGAATTCGTCCGGCACCAGTGGGGGTCCCGCCTGATCCGCGGCTGGGATGAGGGCTGGCTCGAGCTGCCCGAACGGATCGGTGACCGGCTGGGGAGCATCGTCCTCGGCGCAGCGCCGGGGCAGTGCATCGTCGCCGACTCCACCAGCGTCCTGCTGTACAAACTGGCGCGCGCCGCGGTCTCGGCCCGGCCGGGCCGCACCGAGATTGTGATCGACCGTGACAATTTCCCCACCGACCGGTTCCTGATGGAGGCCATCGCCCGCGAGCGCGGCCTTACCGTGCGGTGGCTCGACGTTCCCTACGACGGCGGGGCGAGCGCCGAGGCCGTTGCCGGCGTCGTCGGGCCCTCGACCGCCCTCGTGGTCCTGAGCCACGTGGCGTACCGGTCCGCCCACGCCGCCGACGTTCCCGGCGTCACCTCGGTGGTGCACGACGCAGGCGCCCTGGTCCTGTGGGACCTGAGCCACTCGGTGGGCTCGGTGCCCCTTGAACTCGATGCCTGGAATGTCGACTACGCCGCCGGCTGCAGCTACAAATACCTCAACGGAGGTCCGGGCGCCCCCGCCTGGGCGTACGTCGCCGAACGGCACCTCGATTCCTTCGAGCAGCCCATCCAGGGCTGGCTCGGCAGCGCCGATCCGTTCGCCATGGGCGGGTCATATGAGCCGGCGCCGGGCATCCGCAGGATTGTGTCCGGCACTCCGCCGATCCTCGGCATGCTCGCCCTGCGCGACATGCTGGATGTGCTGGAGAAGGCCGGGGTCGGGGCGGTGCGGGAGAAGTCGGTGGCCCTGACCGGTTTCGCCATCGAGGCCGTCGACGCCCTCCTGGGGCCGGCCGGTGTAGTGGTGGCCTCGCCGCGCGCACCGGGTGAGCGCGGCGGCCATATCACCATCGACCATCCGGCGTTCGCCACCATGGTGCCCGGCCTTTGGGAGCAGGGGATCATCCCCGACTACCGGAACCCCTCCGGCATCCGCCTGGGCTTGTCCCCGCTGACCACGTCATTCGAGGAGACGTTGGTCGGAATCCGCGCCATCGCCGACAAAATGGTTTCTTGAGGGGTGGGGCCTGTCGCTCGCTGAGCGAGGCGGTCTATTGTGGGGCTATTGCCCGGACCGGAGCCGGGCGTCGTTAGAGGGCGGCTGATCAGTGCGGACAAGCGGAGGCAAGGGCATGGCTGAGGACAAGGGCGATTCGCCCACCCTGCAGGTGGGTACCCTCCTCCAGGACATGGTGCTCGACAGCACCGATGTCGAGGAGTTCCTGACCGAACTGGTGAAGCTCGCGGCCGCAACCCTGGAGGGACGGCACGGCGAGATGCTTTGCGGTGTGACCCTGCTGCGTCCGAAGCGGACGGGCACCGTGGCCAGCAGCAGCGAGCACGCCCGGAACATGGACGAGATCCAGTACAACTTCGGGGATGGCCCGTGCCTGCGCGCCGCCAGGGAGGAGAAGCTCGTCCACGTCCCGGACATCACCAGGGACACCCGGTTCCCCGAGTACCGGGATGCCATCGCCGAGCACGGCATCCGCTCGATCCTCGGAGTCCCGATCCTGCTTGAGGGCGACGCAAACGCGGGGCTGAACCTTTATTCGAACCACGTCGACGCGTTCGACGACGATGCCGTCGCCGCGGCCGAGACCTTCGCGGACGAGGCGTCGAAGGCCCTGCGGCTCGCTGTGCGGATCGCCCGGCTGACCGAATCCGCGAATGACCTCAAGGCCGCGATGGAAGCACGGACCACCATCGACCTCGCCGTCGGAATTATCATGGGCCAGAACCGCTGCAGCCAGGATGAGGCGTTCGGAATCCTCCAGTCGGCCTCGAACACCCGGAACATGAAGCTGCGCGACATCGCCACCGCCATCGTGGCCTCCACCGGAAAATCGACGCCGAAAACCCACTTTGAGGTCTAGCCGCGCCTTGGCGGCCGGCTCAGCCGGACTTCCCTGCCAGGCCCTCGGTGAGCCTGCCCAGAAGGCGCAGCAGGGTGGAGTAGTCCTCACCGGGCAGCAACTCGCCGACCCGCCGCCGCACGTCGGCGACGGGCACGCTGAGTGCCTCGTGCACGTGCCTGCCTGCCTCCGTCAGGCGTAGCAGGCCGGCGGTTTCCTCAACCAGGCCGCGCTCCGTCAGGTCGGCGACGACGCCCGCGACGACAGTCGGCGGATCGAAGGGGCTCAGCAGGTCCACCAGGCCGGCGCGGCTCTCCGGCCGCCGTGTCAGGGAGGCCAGCACCTGCCAGGACCGCCGGTCGCTTCCCTGGCCCTCAAGGGCACGTTCGAAGGCGCTGTCGAGCTGCCGGTCGGCCTCCTTGAGCCACCAGCCGATAGGCCTGTCCTGCTGACCCGGTGTGGGTTCCGGCCCCTGGTCAGCCACGTCCCGCGAGGACCTGGTGCGGATACTGCGCACCGCGGCCCTGGAAGTCGAGGATGGCCGGGTTCACTACCGCGCCATCCCGGATTTCGATGGCGCGCCTCAGCGTCTCGTTGGCATTCCAGGCCTCCGGCCCCTCCAGAACCGGGCCGAGGAACGGCAGCAGCGCCTCGCTGATCTCCCAGGTGGCCGAGTCCCACAGGTAGGACGGGGTGTGGTCGACGGCGTAGTAGCGGACGTGGTCCCCGACCTCGAATACCGGTTCGGCGAACGAGGTGGGCCGGGCCCAGCTGAAGCCCATGCCCCGGTCACAGGAGACATCGATGATGAGGCTGCCACTGGAGAACAGGGGAAGGTCGGCTTCCTTGAGGTACATCTGCGGCGCGTTGGGGTTCTGCAGGGTGCAGTTCACCACCAGGTCATGACGGGCCAGGTAGGGGGCCAGGGGCACGCGGCCTTCCTCAGTCAGGACTTCGCTCAGCTGCGGGTCCTCGGCGGTGGCTTCGATCTGGGCGATGCGTGCCGAGTGGATGGGTGACCCGACGGCCGCCACGCCGCGGCTTGTCAGGACCTGCACGTCGCTGACGCCGTGGGCGTTCAGGGCGGTGACGGCGCCCCGGGCGGTTGCACCGAAGCCGATGACGGCCGCGGTGAGCCTGCGGCCGTAGTCCCCGGTGAGGCCGGAGAGCTGCAGCGCATGAAGGACCGAGCAGTAGCCCGCCAGTTCGTTGTTCTTGTGGAAGACGTGGAGGGAGAACCCGCCGTCCTCCGTCCAGTGGTTCATCGCCTCGAAGGCAATCAGCGTGAGCCGCTTGTCGATGGCCAGCTGGGTGATCTCACGATCCTGGACGCAGTGGGGCCATCCCCAGAGCACCTGGCCGTCGGCCAGGGAGGCGAGGTCGGACGCCTGCGGTTTGGGGAGCAGGACGACGTCGGAGGAGGCGATGATCTCCTCGCGCCTCAGCAGGGGCCCGACCAGCGGCTCCAACTGCGCGTCGGAGAGGCCGAACTGGGCACCGTAGCCCTGCTCAACGCGCATCCGCCCGCGGATCGCGGCGTCGATGCGTTCGAAGTGGTGAGGGTGGAGAGGAAGCCGTCGTTCGTCCGGCTTGCTGGAGAGGGAGAGGACACCAAGGCGCAGTTCCGTCATGGTTCACGCCCTCCCGGGTCCGGCGGGGGCCGCCGTCGCCGTATCCCGTGTTCCCGGTGCGGACGCGGTCGAGGGCCTCGGTGGGACCGAATGTGGGCAGGTCTGGATCATCGTTGCTCCCTATGAGGAACCAGGGGGTTCCGTGCGTTGACACTACACCCAGCAGGGCGTGCCCCTGCACCCTTCCTCCGGGTAACCCGGGCGGAGTGCCTCCGATGCCTGCCGAACCAGCCGGCGCCGTCCGCCAACCCGGATCTTTCCCGGAAGTCAACAGGTGCGAGCCCTACCGCTTCTGCGGGCGGCTTTTATACTTTCGGTGTGGCAATGTCGCTCCTGTTCGGTGTCGTGGCATCGAGCGCCCTGGTGATTGGGGCGCTCATCGGGGTGCGCTTCAACCTTCCCAAGCGACTGCTGGCCATTCTCCTGTCCTTCGCCGCCGGTTCGCTGATCACGGCGCTGGCGTTCGAGCTGTTCGAGGACGCGTTTGAGCACGGCGGGATCTGGCGGGCCGCGATCGGGCTTGCCGCAGGGGCCATCGTCTTCACTGTCCTCAGTGCGCTGCTCGACCGGTGGGCCCAGGCCGGGACACACGACACCCCGGCCGACGAATATCAGGGCAGTGCCAAACTTGACACAGACTCCGCCGCCCAGGACCGTCCGTCCTCGAAGGCCTCGACGAAGGGGGCCGCGGGCCTGGCGCTGCTGGCGGCGGTGACCCTCGACGGCGTTCCCGAGAACGTCGCCCTGGGCGTCGCCCTGGGGGAAGGCACCGGGGGACTGGCCCTCCTTGCCGCCATCTTCGTCTCGAACTTTCCGGAGGCCCTCGTTGGCGCATCCTCGATGCGCGACCAGGGGAAGTCCTCGGCAGCGATCGTCGGCCTGTGGGTGGGGTGTGCCGCGCTGCTGGTGATTGCCGTCCTCATTGGGGCCGGACCGCTGTCGGGCAGCGGCCCCGAAACCATCTCCATCCCGCTTGCCTTTGCAGCCGGCGCGGTGATCGCTTCCCTGGCCGACACCCTGATGCCCGAGGCCTATGAGAACGGCGGGCCCGCCGTGGCGCTGAGCACCGCGGCAGGCTTCCTGCTGTCCTTCGTGCTCTCCCTCATGTGAGGTCGCGGGCGAGACCGGCCGTTCCGCAGGCACTTGTACTGTAGGGCGATGAGCGAAACGACCTTCCTGCGCAGCTCCATGCTTTATACGGGAGCGCAGTATGCGGCGGCAGCACGAGTGCCTATAGGGGAGCACCTGATCTTCACTGCCGGGGCGTGTCCACTGGATCCTGACGGATCGACGGCGGCCGTCGGCGACTACCGGGGGCAGGCGGCCAAGGTGATGGTCAACCTTCTACTCGCGCTCGCCGCCGGCGGCGCCGACTTCTCCCATCTCGTCAAGACCACCGTCTTCGTGGCATCGAGCGACCGTGAGGACCTGGCCGAGGTCTGGAACGTCGTTCGGGCAAGGATGGGGGACCGGGACGTGCCGGGTACGCTTCTCGGCGTCGCGGTGCTTGGATACCAGGACCAACTGGTGGAGGTCGAGGCCATCGCTGCGCTTCCTGTCCCGGATCCCTTGGCACCTGCCCCCTGACGGGCATCACTCCGGGGCGCCCGTTCCGCCGAAGCCCGTCCGGCGTTCCGGACACACCGGCCGAGAAAGTGCGGAATCCAGAGCGGACAGCACCCTCGGGTCGAGCCCACTGAGGAGGAGGGGCAGGTCGTGGGTCGCATAGGAAATGCCTCCCTGCCAGTCGGTTCTGACGACCGTATTCCCGTCCCACCAGAACGTGTTCCGCGGCTCTCCTTCGACTTCCAGTTGGACCTTCAGTGCCTCGTGCCGGCCGCACGGGGTGTCGATCGTCTCCGGCCCCCGCACGGCGAAGACGGCGTCGCGAGCCCTCCGGTCCCCGTCCTCAACGAACTGGCTGAACTCCAGCCGATCCTTCCCCGCCCGCAGCGCTTGCACCAGGAGCAGGTGTGCCGCGTAGCTCGGCACCGGGCGGGGGCCTGTCCCGCCCGCGTCGCCTGCCTGGACTCCGGTGATATCGATGTCGGAGCGGTGATCCACATAGCGGTATGAGGTCCAGCCGAGGACATCACCTTCATAGCGTGTCTCCTGGGTTAGGTGGACAAGCTGTCCATCCGGAAGCACAAACGCGACCGTGGTCCGGAGCGCGCCACCTCCGGTCTCACGCACCAACGCACCGGTCCGCCGTCCGTCGATGTAGAACGCCTCCGCTTCCAACTCCATTGGCACAACCTAGTCCCTTTCGGTGGGCTGGGGGCGATGCCACGCGTCGACATTGCTCACCGGCGGAGAACCGGCAGGCATAATGAGGCGCATGCAGCCACAGTGGACCCCCCGGATCGGCTGGAACGACCTGCCCGCGCACGTCCGGGCCGGCGTCGAAGGAGTCCTTGGGGAGCCTGTGGCCGGGTTCACCGGTCAGCAGGGAGGATTCTCGCCCGGCAGCGCGGACCGGGTGGTAACCCCCACCGGCCGGAGGGCGTTCGTCAAAGCTGTGGGGCCGGCCCTGAACGCCGCTTCACCGGGGATTCACCGGAAGGAAGCGGCTGTCGCCGCCGTCCTGCCCGGGACCCTGCCCACAGCGTCCCTAATCGGCACCTTCGACGACGGCGAATGGATCGCCCTCGTGCTCACCGACGTGGACGGACGCCACCCCCACCTGCCGTGGGAGCTCCGCGAGGTGGGGCTGGTCCTCGATGCCCTGCTGACGGTAGCCCGGACACCTGTCCTCCCGGCGCTGGGCCACCTTCCCGACCTGGCCTCGGACGTCGGCCCCGCGTTCGCCGGGTGGGAGCGCGTCCGGGCCGATCCGCCGCAGGACGCCGCCGGCTGGGTTCTGGAGAACCTCGATGTCCTCGAACGGGTGGCGGCGCGCGGAGTGGGGGACCTCCGGGGCGAGTGCCTCGTACATACCGATCTGAGGGCGGACAACATCCTGATCACCCCGGCCAACGCGGCGGTGCTGGTCGACTGGCCGTGGGCATGCGTCGGAGCCGCGTGGTTCGACGCGCTGAGTGTCCTAATCAACACCAGGGTCTTCGACCCGGCCTTTGAGGTGGAGCCGATCCTGTCAGGCCACCCGATCTTCGACGGGGTGGCACCCGAGAGCATCGACGGTGTCCTTTCGGGGTTCGGTGCCTACTTCACCGACGCCGCCCGCCAGCCGCCACCGGCCGGACTGCCCACGCTGCGGACCTTCCAGCGACAGCAGGGGGACGCCGTCCTCGGCTGGCTCCGCCAGAGGTTTGCCGCTCGCAGCTGAACCCGCCGGCAGCCTTTCTTTCAGTCGGGGAGGTCATTCCAGTCGAACGGGGTCACGGTGTTCGACTCCCAGTCCTGCCGGAGGATCGAGTACGCCACGGAGGCGAGCCTCTCACCATCGGCGGTTGGCCACCCCAGGCGGTAATGCGCCTCCTTCAGGAAGCCGGCACGCAGGAAGGTCCTGCGCATCGCGATGTTGTCCTCGCGCGTCTGGCCCTCGAAGCGGACGACGTCCGGCATTGAGGTGAACACGAGCGCGCACAACGCCCGCAGGGCCGCGGTCCCGCCACCCCGTCCCCGGTGGGAGTCGCCCAGGCGCAGGTCGAACATCGGAGTGTCATCGCGCAGGTCCTGGAGGACGGCCATGCCGATGCAGTGTCCGGCATCGTCAATCCAGTAACCCTGGGTTTCCTCGTTCCAGAAGCGGCCCGTCTCCACACCGGGAGGGAGGCCGCCGGGGGTGGGGGAGGCCAGGACGTGGAAGGGGAAGGTGTTGGAGGCGAGGAACTCCACCACGGCGTCGGCATCGCCGGAACCCATGGCCCTCAAGGTGATGTGCATGGACGGAGCCTATAGGCGGCACACGTCCGACCAGAGGAGGTGCGCGGCCCCGGCCGGGGTCCATCCACGCCCGGGACCCTGATGCTACGGGCGGGCCGCCCGTCCCCGGCCCATATGTCCGCCAAGGAAGCCGCCAATCACCAGGAGCGCTCCGCCAACCCGGCCCAGACCCACGCCGATGCCATGCCGGCCCCGTATGCGCGCATACCAGGAACCGAAAAAGACGAGGACGGCCATGCCGTTGGCTGCCGCGTGCACAATTCCCACGCGGCGAGTAGGCCGGTCGGCCATCGCCCACTCGGCCCAGCCGGTGATCCCCGCCGCCCCGGAGGAGGCGAGCCCGAGCGCCACGAGCCGGGTGGCTGCCTGCCGTGAGCCGGGATCGGGAAACAGGTCGAGGAACTGGGCCATGAACCATGCGCCGAATGGAAGGTCCTTGACGATGATGTGCAGGGGAATGCCCGAGGTGTCGCCGTGGAATAGCCGTCGTGCGCGCTCGCGGACGATGATGCGCTGGGCTGCGGGGGCCGCGGCGTCGACGTACCTGTCCAGGCCGTCTGCATGCTCAAGCGCCCCGAGAAGCCGCGAGTACACGCCGGAATTCGGCGCCTCCGGGTTGCCAGCGTTGGAGGAGTCCGGCTGGGGGAGATGCATCGCATCGGATGACATGGAAGCAGGTTACTACTTTCATAGTGGAAAATCACTATGTTTATAGTAGGTTCATGCAACCGATCCGTCTCCGCGCCCTCGACGCCGCCGTCGACCTCCTGGGTTCCTCCGGCCTGCGCGCGCTGTCGCATGCCCGGGTCGATGAGCGGGCGGGGCTGCCTCGGGGATCGACCTCCAACTACTTCCGGACCCGCCGGGCGCTGCTGGCGGGCGTGGTGGACCGCATCGTGGAGAGGGAACTCGATGCGTACGGCCCGCAGCTCGCTCCGGGCACCGCGCCCGAATTCGTCGACGGGCTCTGCCTCCTGTTCGAGCAGACAAGCGGCGCCAACCGGACCCTGACGGCGGCACGCCTGGCCCTGTTCATGGAGGCGGGGCACGATACCGCCATCCGGGACGCCGTCGTGCGGGGCAGGGCCGCCATGGAGTCAGCGCTACTGCCGGCCCTCGCAGGGCTGGGGGCGCGGGACCCACGCACCTCCGCCGCAGCGGTTATGGCCTGCTTCGAAGGTCTCCTGCTGCACCGCATCGCCCGGCACGACGAAGCCGATCCGCGTCCAGTGTTCAGCTTCGTGGTGGCCGCCGCCTTCGACTGACGGCGACGGTCAGGCGGACCTGAGGGCGTTGACGCTCGGGACGGCGGACAGCCTTCCGCCTGGAGGTGTCAGCTGGCGCGCTCCAGGCGGTGCCGGAGGCCGGAGGCGACCGCCGGCCATTCGGGAGCGGTGATCGAGAAGACAACGGTGTCCCGCAGGGTGCCGTCGGCCATCCGGCTGTGCGCCCGGAGCACACCGTCCTGGCGGGCCCCCAGCCGGGTGATGGCCTCCCGCGACTGGAGGTTGTGCCAGTGGGTGGTGAAAGTGACGGAGGCACAGCCCTCGGTTTCGAAGGCGTGGGTCAGCATCAGGAGCTTGCTTTCGGCGTTGGTCCCGGTCCGCTGGGTCGACAACCGGTTCCAGGTGTAGCCGATCTCCACGCGCGGCGTCGCCCTGTCGATGTCGCAGAAGGTCGTCATCCCCAGCACCGCGCCGGTCTGTGCGTCCAAGGTCGCAAAAGGAAGCATCTCTCCTTCCGCCTGACGTGCTAGCCGGCGGTCAATTTCCTCCGCCATGCCTTCGGGAGAGGGAATGCTCGTGTACCAAAGCTTCCACAGCTCACCGTCACGGACGGCATCCACCAGCCCCTGGTAGTGGCGGTGGGCGAGGGGTTCGAGGACAACCCGGGAACCGGTGAGCGTCAGGGGTGTGAAAGCCATGAAATCATCCAAGCACAGCCGACGTGCTGTCCGGTCCGCCCGGGGTGCGTCCTACAGCGGCTTCTTGGCCAGCTGCTTCACCCAGGAGGGCGTTTCCTTGCCCAGCTTCCGGTCAGTGGTCAGCCGCAGGCGTGCCGCACGGATCCGGACCCGCTGCTCGTCGCCCTGGGCGGGGTGATCGGCGGGCTGGCGGCGTCCAGCGTTCACATTGCGGCTTGTGGTTGCGCTCATTGCCCTGCCTCCTCCACGATCGGTTCCCCTGCTGCTCCATTGTCTCCCACGCCGTCAACCCCGTCCACTTCCGACGGGAGGAACCGGGCCCAGGCGACCTCGAGGATTGCGACCTCCTCGGGGCCGGCGAGGTCGCTGGCGGCGAGGCTGTCCAGGACGCCCAGCCCGATCTCCTGGCGCGGAGGGTCTTCGGACATGGCCGCATCAAGCGCCCATTCGGCCCGGGCCCACCACTGGGAACGCTGGTCCGCCTCCCGGCGGTCCCGCACGTTGCGCCACGCGATCACTCCGGTGATGACCGCCGTCAGGAGGATCGCCAATGGTCCGAACGAGCTGACCACCTCCCACCACGGCGTGCCGTTGGAGATGACGTCGACCCTGACCGGGTCGGGCGGAGTGGTGGCGGACGGCAGCATAGTCCCAGCTTAACCGGGCGCGGTGACGCCACCGTCGAGCGCCCAGCAGTACCCGCCGGAGGTGGTGAACGCCTACCGGACCGGTCATCGGCGTCTGGCACGCTTCGGCCCCGGGGGCTGGTTCTCCGGCGGGTTCTCAGCCCGGTTGTCAGCTGTCGCCCCTGCTTCCGCCTTGCTGTCCGGGCTGGCTTCCTGCCTTATTGTCCGGGACGGCTTCCTTGTTGATGGGCGGGCTGGCGTCCTGCCTTATTGTCCGGGCTGACTTTCCTGCTAATGGGCGGGCCGGCTTCCTGCCTTAATGTCCGGACTGGCTTTCCTGCTAATGGGCGGGCCGGCTTCCTGCCTTAGTGTCCGGACTGGCTTCCCTGTTGATGGGCGGGCCAGTGGTGCCGCCTTGAAGTCGGGCGGTTCGGCTGGTTTACGGGTGGTTTTCCTGCTGACTTTCCGACCGAAGAATGTCGGTGGGGGGTGACATTCTTGGGTTATGGAAAGGGCAGGCTCCCCCGATTCGGGGGTGGATCCCACAGCGCAGGACCCCGGGTGGCTTGAGGCGGCCGCGGAGATCCTCGGTGCCGGGTTCCTCACCGGCGGCGCCGCGGACACCGCCGGGCTCGATGAGGCGATCGGCGGGCTGCAGGCCATGGCGCGGCTGAAGAACTGGGCCGATGCCCAGACCGTGAGGTTCACCGAGCGGGTCCGGATCCTCACCGAAGAACACCTCCAGGAACGCGGCATGCGGGCCGGCTCCCTGGCCGATACCCTGGCCGCCTCGGAGGTGGCGTGCGCCCTGCGGATCCCCGAGCGCACCGCCGGGTCCCTGATCCAGCATGCCTTCGTGCTCACCGGACATCTCCCTGCGACCCTCGAGGCCCTGGAAACCGGGGCCATCTCCTGGCGGCACGCGCTCACCTTGGTCGATGAGTGCGCCGGGATCCCGGACTTCGCCCTGCCCTATTTCGAGCAGAAACTTCTCCCCGTCGCGCAGGATACGACGGCCGCGCGGCTGGCGTATCGGGCCCGCCGGCTGCGTGCGGAAATTCATCCGGAGGCCATCAGCAAGCGGACCCAGTCGGCGCAGACGCACCGCCGGGTGGAGTTCCACCCCGACGACGACGGGATGGCCTGGCTGAACGTGTACCTACCGGCGGAAAAGGCAGTGGCCATCGACGGGCGCCTGACCCGGCTCTTCCGGGCGCTGCAGTGCACCGAGGAAACCCGGACCCTCACCCAGCTGCGCACCGACGTGCTCACCGACCTGCTCACCCACACCTGCCCCGGCCCCGCAAACACCGCGTCCCTTCCCGCGGGCGCGGGCCGTGCAGATGCGGCCCGGGCGGGCGCGGGCAGCGCAGATGCGGGCGGTGCGGGTAGGGTTCCGGGCCGGCCGGTTGAGCCCCACGGGTGGAACGGGATCCAGGCCCAGGTGCACGTCACCGTCCCGGTGCTGACCTTGCTCGATGTCGATGACGCCCCCGGCGAACTCGAAGGCTACGGGCCCATCGCCCCGGACCTTGCCCGCCGGCTGGCCGCCCACGCCCCCTCCTTCACCCGGCTGCTGACCCACCCCGAAACCGGAGCGGTCCTCAGCGTCGGCCGGGACACCTACACGGTGCCGGCGGACCTGAAAAAGTGGCTGCGTGTCCGGGACCGCACCTGCCGGCACCCGGGCTGCAACCGCTCGGCCGCCTCAACCGAACTCGACCACACCATCCCGTGGTCCCGGGCCGGCACCACCGCCCACAACAACCTGGCCCACCTGTGCCGCAGACACCACATGCTCAAAAGCGAAGGGCTGTGGCACTACGAACAACCCGAGCCCGGAATCATCACCGCAACCTCCCCGGCCGGCCGCAAATACCAGACCCTGCCCGAACCCGTCCCCGGCTAACGGGAAGCGTTACGCCTCGTGCGCCAGACACTGATTGAGGGCAATCGAAATCAGATTGATGCGGGGTCGACCCGCCCCCCAGCTCCGACATCGGCTGAATCGAATCCACCATCACCGAGGACTGGCCGGCCATCGACTGAACAAGCCCATCATCACCTGGCCCATCATCACCTGGCCCACCATCAGCTGAAACAGGTTCACCTGCAGTTGAAACAGTTCCACCTTCAGGTGGAACACGTTCACCTTCAACCGGGGCAGGCCTCCCTTCGGGTGGGGCAGGCCTCCCATCGGTTGGACTGGACGGCCGTGGCGTTTTCACATCTTCCGGATGTTCGGCTGGGCTCGAAGTTGTTCGACTGGGAAGGGACGAGCGGCGCCCGGAAGATTGCTGCCACCCAAAGAACCAACCCAGAAAAACGGCAACAAAAAAGGCCCCGGTCAGATGTCTCTGACCGGAGCCTTCGCTGTGCGCGGAGGGGGACTTGAACCCCCACCCTCAATAAGAGGACTAGCACCTCAAGCTAGCGCGTCTGCCATTCCGCCACCCGCGCGGGTGGGCTTTTCCCGGTTGAAAACCTTCGAAAGCGGCGAAAAAAACTCTAACACGACATCGGCCCAGAAGTTGAATCGGGGGATCGGTGCGCCCGCTCGGTCCTGACTTTCCGGGGGTTTTGAGCACCGCAGACCGGCGACCCGGTGCAGCGGCTCGGCCCGGGTTGGCCCGGCACACCGGGCACCTCGGTAGGCTGGGACCAACCGCACCCGAGGAGGACCCAGCGATGGCGATCACGCCCGAAGACGAAGTTGTACGCATCTGCCAGGAGCTCATCCGGATCGACACCTCAAACTTCGGTGACAACGCCGGCCCGGGGGAGAGGGCGGCCGCCGAGTACACGGCGGGGCTGATCGAAGAGGTCGGACTGGCGACGGAAATCTTCGAGGCCGCCCCAGGGCGGGCGTCGGTCATCGCCCGCATGGAGGGGACTGATTCCTCCCTGTCGGCCCTGGTGGTTCACGGCCACCTCGACGTCGTGCCGGCCCAGAAGGAGGACTGGAGCGTCGACCCCTTCAGCGGAGAGGAACGCGACGGGCTCATCTGGGGCCGCGGAGCCGTCGACATGAAGGACATGGACGCGATGATCCTCTCGGTGCTGCGCCATCTGCAGCGCAGCGGCACCCGGCCGCGGCGGGACCTCATCTTCGGCTTCTTCGCCGATGAGGAAGCCGGCGGCAAGTACGGCGCGTCCTGGCTCGTTGACAACAAACCCGGAGTCTTCGACGGGGCCACCGAAGCGATCTCGGAGGTGGGCGGATTTTCCGCCACCATCGGCGGGCAGCGCACCTACCTCCTGCAGACAGCCGAGAAGGGCATCTCCTGGCTGCGCCTGCTCGCCCATGGGAGGGCCGGCCACGGCTCCCAGATCAACACCGACAACGCGGTGACCCGGCTGGCGCGGGCCGTCACCCGGATCGGGGAGTACCCCTGGCCGATCGAACTGACGCCCACCACCCGGCAGTTCCTCGACGGTGTCACCGAACTCACCGGAGTCGAATTCGATCCGGACAACCCCGAGCTGCTGCTGGCCGAGCTCGGCACTGTGGCGCGCTTCGTCGGGGCGACCCTGCAGAACACCGCGAACCCCACAATGCTCAAGAGCGGCTACAAGCACAACGTCATCCCGGGCACCGCAGAGGCCCTCATCGACGTGCGCACCCTTCCCGGGCAGCAGGAGAAGGTGCTGGACATCGTCCGCGAACTCGCCGGAGCCGGCGTCGAGGTCTCCTATGCGCACCAGGACGTGTCCCTCGAAGTGCCGTTTTCGGGCAACCTCGTTGATTCGATGATCGATGCCCTCCACGGCGAGGACCCCGGGGCGAAGGTTCTGCCCTACACGCTCTCGGGCGGCACCGACAACAAGTCGCTGAGCCGCCTGGGCATCACCGGGTATGGCTTCGCGCCCCTGCAGCTGCCGGACGAGCTGGACTTCACGGGCATGTTCCACGGCGTCGACGAGCGCGTGCCGGCCGACTCGCTGCGCTTCGGCACGCGGGTGCTCGCCCGCCTCCTGAGCACCTACTAGGGCGGCCGTGGAACCCGCCGACCTCCTGACCGACGCCCTCCTCCAACGTTTCCGGGAGCGCGCCCCACGGTACGACGCCGAGAACACCTTCTTCACGGAGGACCTGGCGGACCTCAAGGCAGCCGGGTACCTCCGGCTGTTCTGCGCCGTTGATGACGGCGGATCCGGCGCGGGAATGCGGCAGGCGGCCGCCGCCCAGCGTCGGCTGGCCGCCGCCGCTCCGGCGACGGCCCTTGGCATCAATATGCACCTGGTCTGGACGGCAATCGCCGTGCTCCTGAGGGACCGCGGGGACGACTCCCTCGGCTTCATCCTCTCCGAGGCCGCCGCGGGGGAGGTTTTCGCCTTCGGCATTTCTGAACCGGGCAACGACGCGGTCCTCTTCGACTCCACGACCGCCGCGGAGCCGGGCCCGGACGGTTCGCTCACCTTCACCGGCACCAAAATCTTCACGAGCCTCTCCCCGGCGTGGACGCGCCTCGGAGTGTTCGGAAAGGAAGCCGGAGCCGGTGCCGACGGAGAGGGTGAACTCGTCCACGCCTTCGTCCCGCGGGACACCCCGGGCGTCTCCATCATCGAGGACTGGAACCCTCTCGGCATGCGCGCCACCCAGTCGAACACCACGCGGCTGGAGGGGGTGCGGGTGCCTTCCTCCGCCGTTTTCCGACGGCTCCCGGTGGGACCGAATGCCGACCCGTTCGTCTTCGCGGTCTTTGCCGCCTTCGAGACCCTGATCTCCGCCGTCTACGCCGGCATCGCCGACCGGGCCCTCGAGCTGTCCGTGGAGGCCGCGCGCCGGCGCACCTCCCGGGTACGGGGCATCAGCGCGGCGCAGGACCCGGTGATGCGCCACCGCATCGCCGCCGGGGCGATGCGGGTGGACGCGCTGGACGCGCAGCTCAGGGCCGTGACGGCGGATCTTGATGCGGGGACCGACCATGGCCCGTTCTGGTTCGCGAAGCTCGTCGGGCTGAAGACAACGGCCGTCGACACCGCGCGCCGCCTTACCGAGACGGGGCTGCAGGTCTCCGGTGGGTCGGGATATGCGGCAACGAGCGAGATCGCCCGGCTGCACCGGGACGCCCTCGCCGGGCAGTTCCATCCTTCGAATGAGGATTCGGCCCACAACACGGTGGCCACGGCGTGGCTGGGCCCGCTGGAGAACTAGGCGGTGCGCTCCACCCGCAGCACTTTTCGGCGCAGCCAGTAACGTCGGCTGCCGCCGAGGTAGATGCAGCTGCGCTCAAGTTCCCACTTGCCGTACTCGGCGTGTTCGGTGAGGACCTTCCGTGCCGCGCCCACCGGTTCGCCGGCGTTGACGGTGAGTACGAGGTACTCGTATTGGCGGCCGAAATCCCGTTTGCGGACGGCGGTTGAGTTCAGAAATTGCTCTCTCATATTCCTCCAATTTCGACCACTTTACCGATAACGTCTAACTCATGAGCATAGATCCGCGTGTCGCGCTCCAGGCCCTTGTCACCGCTCTTGAAGAGCACCTTGCGGCATCCGCTTCGCGCAGGATGGACGATGATCCCGCGGTCGAGGCCGCCTATCTCGCCATCGCGGATGCCTTCGAGGCCTATGAGGAAGCCCTCTACGACGCCCACGGCGAGGTGACCCCGCTGGAGATCTACGAGGAGTCCGACGAGGACGCCGAGCTTGAGGACGACGACCTCGACGAGGTCGATGATGACACCGACGCCGACGTCGATGTCGAGACGGACGACGTCAACGCCACCCGGGACTGACCGCCCTGTCACTGACCTAACTGTCACTGATATACCCGGGGCCGGCACAGCCGGGACCATCCACCAGCGCGGCCGGTGGCGCCCGCAGGAGGCGCCGCCGGATCAGCCGGAGCGGGTGGTCGAAGCAACCGCCGGAACGGGCGGTCGGAACGGGCGGTCGGAGCAGGCGGTCCTTTAGACCAGCGGCGCCGAGACCTCATCGAGGGCCTCGGCGATCTGGCCGGCGATCGGTTCGGCCGTTGTCCCCAGCAGCTCCTTGAGCTGCTGCGGCGTCCTGGCACCCACGACGGCGGCGGCAACCGCCGGGCGGCCGAGCAGCCACCGCAGGGCGAGGTCGTGCGGCTGCAGGTCGAGGCCCCGAGCGGCTGTGCAGAGCGCATCCACGACCCGAAGCGGCCGTCCCTCGAGGTAGCTGTCGACGTACGGCGCCCACACGTCGGAGGCCCGGCGGGAATCGGCGGGGGTGGAGACCCTGTACTTGCCGGTCAACACCCCGCGGCCCAGCGGAGCCCAGGCCAGCACTCCGGCGCCCATGGCGGCCGCGGCGGGCACGGCGCCACGTTCGGCCCCCCGGTTGAGCAGGGAGTATTCGATTTCGTTGGCGATCAGCGGAATCGCTGCCGTGGCCGCGGCGCGCGCGAACTCCCAGCCGGCATGGTTGGACACGCCGACGTACCGGGCCCGGCCAGAGGAGTAGGCCACCTCGAGCGCACTGAGGGTTTCAGCGAGGGGAACCAGCGGGTCCGGCGCGGGCGCGAGCCACAGGTCCACGTGGTCGGTGCCGAGGCGGGACAGCGACGCATCGAGCGAATCGAGGAGTCCCCGGCGGGAGACATCGGCGCGGTGCGTCCCCGCGCGCACGGCGCCGCCCTGCACCGCCAGCACCAGTTCGGAGCGCGCCACGGTGTCACCGAAAAAGCTGCCAAGCATCGCCTCGGCGCGCCCTGCCCCGTAGCCTCCGGCGGTTTCCACGAGGGTGCCGCCGGCGTCGGCGAAGATGCGCAGCTGCTCGCGCGCCGCCTCGTCGTCGACATCCTGCCCCCAGGACATGGTGCCGAGCCCCAATACCGACACGGCAAGGCCGCTCGTCCCCACGTTTCGCCGTTGCATAGGCCCAGCCTAAAGCCTCGGGGTCGAATGGTGCCTTAGGGTCTTAACATGTGAATTGGTTCGAAGCGGCCATCCTGGGCCTTGTTCAGGGACTAACGGAGTTCCTTCCCATCTCCTCGAGCGCCCACCTGCGCATCGTCGGCGAACTCCTTCCCAACGCCCAGGACCCGGGGGCGGCCTTCACCGCCATCACCCAACTCGGCACCGAAACGGCTGTCGTTGTCTTCTTCTGGGGCGATATTGTCCGGATCGTCCGCGCCTGGTTCGGTTCGCTCCGTGGCCGGGTCAGCCGACAGGACCCCGATGCCCGGATGGGATGGCTCGTCATTGTGGGAAGCGTGCCCATCGCGGTCCTGGGGCTGCTGTTCCAGGACCAGATCGAAAGCACGCTGCGCAGCATGTGGCTTGTCGCGACCATGCTGGTGGTCTTCGGCGTGTTCCTGGCGGTGGCCGACGCAGTCGGAAAGCACACCCGCAACCTGGACCAGCTGACCGTCCGCCACGGGGTGCTGTTTGGCTTCGCGCAGGCGCTGGCACTCATTCCCGGCGTGTCCCGCTCCGGCGGCACCATCACGGCCGGCCTGCTGATGGGTTACTCCCGCGAAGCCGCCGCTCAGTATTCCTTCCTGCTGGCGATTCCGGCAGTCTTCGGCAGCGGCCTGTACCAGCTCGGCAGCAGCCTGGGGGACTGGGGTCCCTACGACGCCGGGGAGACGGCCCTGGCGACCGTCATCGCGTTCCTAGTCGGGTTCGCGATCATCGGCTGGTTCCTGAAATACGTCTCGACCCGCACCTACGGCGTCTTCGTCTGGTACCGCATCCTGCTGGGCATGCTCCTGTTCATCCTGCTCGGCTTCAATGTGATCAGCGCCTAACCCTCCGCCGCACGGATACGGCCGGAATGGCTCCGCCAAGACCGTATGGTAGAAGGTGTGATTGCGTGGAACTCCAGCCCTGTCCCAACCCTTCCCGGCCGGCAGTCCGGCGTCGAACTGTACGACACGGCGGAGGGCCGCGTCGTCGAGCTCACCCCTGAGGAGAATCCGAGCCTGTACGTCTGCGGCATCACCCCGTATGACGCGACCCACCTCGGGCACGCCTCGACCTATGTCGCCTTCGACCTGCTGAACCGGGTCTGGCGCGACACCGGTGCGCGCGTGAACTACGTCCAGAACGTCACCGACGTCGACGATCCTCTTCTGGAGCGGGCCACCGCCACCGGCGTTGACTGGCAGCAGCTTGCCGCGAACCAGATCCAGCTCTTCCGCACCGATATGGAGGCGCTGAACGTCCTCGCCCCCGATCACTACGTCGGCGCCGTCGAGGCGATCGAATGGATCGTGCCCGTGATTGAGGCCCTGCTGGAGGATGGCCTGGCCTACCGCGTGCCGGGCTCCGACGGGGCCCCGGACGGGGATGTGTACTTCTCGGTCGAAGCTGCCTCCGCCCTCAATCCGAAGGACCCGTCCCGCTGGGCCCTTGGCCTGATGTCGCACCTTCCCGAAGACGAGATGACCGAACTCTTCGCCGAGCGCGGGGGAGACCCCGAACGCCCAGGGAAGAAACACCCGCTCGACCCCCTGCTGTGGCGGGTCGCCCGCGAAGGTGAGCCGCACTGGGAGGGTGGATCCCTCGGCGAAGGACGCCCCGGCTGGCACATCGAGTGTTCGGTCATCGCCCAGCGGTTCCTGCCCGCGCCGCTCACCGTGCAGGGCGGCGGCAGCGACCTGATCTTTCCCCACCACGAGATGAGTGCCGGGCACGGGTGGGCCGGAAGCGGCACGCCCCTGGCCCGGCATTACGCCCACGCCGGGATGGTCGGCCTCGAAGGCGAGAAGATGAGCAAATCCAAGGGCAACCTCGTGCTCGTCTCTGCCCTCCGCAGGGAGGGGGTGGACCCGGCGGCGATCCGGCTTGCGATTCTCAACCACCACTACCGCAGCGACTGGTCCTGGACCGCCGGGGTGCTTGCCCGGGCCACGGCGCAGCTCGCGTCCTGGCGGGCGGCCCTGCCGCAGGCGGATGAGGAGTCGGCCTCCGCCCTGACCGCCGAGATCCGGGCGGCCCTGGCCCGCGACCTCGACGCCCCCGCCGCGGTTGCCGCCGTGGACCGCTGGGCCGAGAAGGCCCGGACCTCCGCCGAAGGCACCCCCGCCAGTGAAAGCATCTCCGCCGGCGCCGCGCAGGTGACGGCCGCGCTGGACGCGCTGCTCGGCATCCGACTCTGAGGGAGGCCGGCACGGGACCCCTTCCGGACGCCTGGCAGAGGCGGGCCCCGCCCGGCTACTGCTCGCGCCGGCGCTTCTTGAGGTATCGCTCGAACTCGCGGGCGATCGACTCGCCGCTTGCCTCGGGCAGGTCCACGGTGTCCTTGGCTTCCTCAAGCTGGCGCACATAGGCGGCCACCTCGGGGTCTTCGGTGGCCAGCTCGTCCACTCCGCGCTCCCACGCCTCGGATTCCTCGCTGAGCAGGTGCGTCTCAAGGCTCACCTGCAGCAGCTCCTCCAGCCGGTTCAGCAGGGCCAGCTGCGCCTTCGGCGAGGGGGACTGCCCCACATAATGGGGCACGGCCGCCCACAGGGACAGAGTGGGGATGTCCGCAAGGAGTCCCACCTCCGCAAGCACGCCGACAATCCCGATCGGTCCCTCATAGGTCGAGGGCTCCACGTCGAGGCTCTCGCGCACCAGGTCATCGTCGGAGGTCACGGTCACCGGGATGGGCCGCGAGTGAGGCACGTCGGCCAGCAGCGCCCCGACCAGGACCATGCAGTCCACCTTGAGCTCCTTCGCCAAGGCGACGAGCTCGGCGGTGTAGGCCCGCCACTTATAGGACGGCTCGACCCCGTGCACGAGGATCAGGTCGATGTTCGAGTTCGGAACCGAGGCCCGGCTGATCTTCGTCGTCGGCCACTTGATCCGCCGCTGGCCCGCGGCGTTGCGCTTGATCAGAGGGCGGGTGAACTGGAAGTCGTAGAACTCATCGGCGTCGATCGTTGAGATCTTCTCGCTGCCGAGATACCTGCCAACGAACCGGAGCGCGTCACTGGCCGCCTCGCCGGCGTCGTTCCAGCCCTCGAAGGCGGCGAGCATGATGGTGACCCGCCGGTCCGGATCCGAGGCATCCTGGAAGAGGTCGCGGACGCCGCGTGGCTGGCTCTCGTCGAAGGTGTTCACTTCTTCACCCTAAACCTCCCCCCGCGAACCTGTCAGTCACCGCGGATGGCGCTTCGCGCACAGCGGAGGCGGGCGGACGCCGGGGCGGGCCACCGTAGACTTGGACCATGGCAACCCGCGCTCTCCAGACTCCGTCCACCTCAAACCCGGCCGGGGCCGTCTCGCCGGGCGATGGAGTCCAGGCCGTCCTGTGGGACATGGACGGCACGATCGTCGATACCGAGCCCTACTGGATTGAAGCCGAAACCCAGCTGGTGAAGGATCACGGCGGAACCTGGTCCGACGGCCAGGCAAGCGCCCTGGTCGGCCAGGCGCTGTCCTTCTCGGCCCGCCTCCTCCAGGAGGCCGGGGTCGGGCTGACCGAGCGGGAAATCATCGACCATCTCATCTCCCGGGTCGTCGAGAAGGTCCGGGTTGAGGTTCCCTGGCGACCCGGCGCCCGTGAGCTCCTCGAAGAGCTCCGTTCCAACGGCATCCCGTGCGCCCTGGTGACCATGTCCGAACGCCTTCTCGCCACGGAGATCGCCGCCAAACTTCCCGAGGGGACCTTCGAGTTCCTTGTCACCGGGGACATGGTCGAGCGTGGAAAGCCCGACCCCGAGGCCTACCACACCGCCTTCGACCGGCTGGCCCAGGACCGCCCCGGCCTCTCCCCGGCCCGGGTGATCGCCGTCGAGGACTCCCTCCCCGGAGTCACCTCGGCGCTTGCCGCCGGCGTGGTGACCCTCGCCGTCCCCCATTTCGTGCCGCTGCCCAAGGATCCCGCCCGCACCGACTGGACCACCCTCGAAGGCAGGACTCTTGAGGACCTGAACGGCGTGGTGCGCGACACGGCCGCCCGCGGACGATGAGCGGACCGGCCGCCGGGCCGAGGGAGCGCCGCCTGGGGGTCTCACTGGGCCGGATTGCGGGCATCCCGGTTATCCTGACCTGGCCCTGGTTCCTGGTCACGGTCATCATCACGGTGTTTTTCGGGCCGAGGGTCGAGGCGAACTTCCCCGGCATCGGCCTCGGCGCCTACGTCGTCGCGCTTGGCTATGCCCTGCTCCTTGCCCTGTCAGTGCTGATCCACGAATTCGCCCACGCGCTCTCGGCGCGGGCCTTCGGCTGGCCCACCCGGCAGATCGTCCTCAACCTGTGGGGCGGTCACACCCAGTTCGAGCACTTCAGCTCCTCCCCGGGCCGCTCACTGGCCGTCGCACTGGCCGGGCCGGCCTCGAACTTCCTCCTGGCCCTGGTGAGCTGGGGCATCATCCTTGCCTCCGAGCAGGGCACCGTGGTGGATCTGCTGGCCAACACCCTCTTCTGGGCGAACCTGATCCTCGCCGTCTTCAACGTCCTGCCCGGGCTGCCCCTTGACGGCGGCCGGATCGTGGAGTCCGCCGTCTGGAAGGCCACCGGGAGCCAGGATCGGGGCACCATCGCCGCCGGCTGGGCCGGACGGGTCATCGTGCTGCTGTTCGTCGGTCTGGTGCTCGGTCTTCCGCTGCTCTCCGGCCGCGCACCCCAGTTCACCCTCGTCATCATCAGCGTCCTCGTCGCCACCTTCATGTGGGCCGGGGCCGGCGAGGCCATCCGGACGGCCCGCATCCGGCTCCGGATCCCCGGTCTTACCGCGGGCATGCTCAAGCAGCCCGCCATCGGCCTCCCGTCCGCGAGCACCGTGAGCGAGCTCCGCCGGCTGGCCGCCGGCCGGCCCGATCTGGCCGCGGTGCTCCTGGATGCCGAGGGACGGCCGGAGTTCGTCGTCGACTTCGGCGCCCTGGCCGATGTTCCCGAGGAGGCGGCCGGCACCACCCGGGCCAGCACCTCAGTCCGTCCCCTCGCCTCAAGGGCGGGCATCGACGAGTCCGCCTCGGGGCAGGAGCTCCTGAAGCTCCTTGATTCCTCGGACGGTTTCGAATTCCCCGTCACCAATGCACAGGGCGCCGTGACCGGGGTCCTCCACCGGCTGGCCGTCATCGACGCCCTCACCGGCAAACGCACGCCCGGCTCCGCCTGACCCCGACCCCGACCCCGACCCCGCCTGACGCTAACCAAAGGACTTCCTGAATGAACAACCCCGCCTCCAGCCCTGCCGAAAACCCGCCGCACGGCGCAGCGAGCCGACGGGGCCCCTTCCGGCCGGGCGAAAGGGTGCAGCTGACCGATGAGAAGGGCCGGATGAACACCGTCACCCTCACCCCCGGCGGGGCGTTCCACACGCACAAGGGGTTCCTGCTGCACGACACCATCATCGGTCAGCCCGAGGGCACCGTCCTCCCCAACACCACCGGCCAGCTGTACCAGACGCTCCGGCCGCTGCTTTCGGACTTCGTGCTCTCGATGCCCCGCGGGGCGGCGGTGGTGTACCCCAAGGATGCCGCACAGATCGTCACCATGGGCGACATCTTCCCGGGTGCCCGCGTGGTCGAGGCCGGCGTCGGCTCCGGCGCGCTGTCCATCTCGCTGCTGCGTGCTGTCGGGGACGCAGGGTACCTCCACTCCTTCGAGCGCCGGCCGGAGTTCGCCGAAATCGCCAAGGGCAACGTTGAGACAATTTTCGGTGGACCGCACCCCGCCTGGCGCGTCACGCTGGGCGACTTCCAGGAGCAGGTACTCGTCGAGGAGGAGCCCGGCAGCGTCGACCGCGTGGTGCTCGACATGCTGGCGCCCTGGGAATGCCTCGACGCGGTCGCCACCGTCCTGGCCCCCGGCGGTGTCTGGATCAACTACGTCGCGACGGTCACCCAGCTCTCCCGCACCGCGGAGGCCATCCGCGCCGACGGGCGGTTCACGGAGCCGGAGGCCTGGGAGTCGATGGTGCGCGGCTGGCACCTTGAGGGCCTCGCGGTGCGCCCCGACCACCGTATGGTGGCGCACACCGGGTTCCTGCTCACCGCCCGGCGCCTGGCCGACGGTGCCACGGGCCTGGTGCAGAAGCGGCGGCCGTCCAAGACCGATTTCAGCGACGAGGACCTTAACGCATGGACCCCGCAGGCGGTAGGGGAGCGGGAGGTTTCCGACAAGAGGCTGCGCCGGGTCGCCCGGGACGCCTCCTCCACCATCCAGCGCGGGGCGCTCCCTCCGGAGGAGGCCCAGGCCCGCCGCGACGCCGAAAAGGAAGCAGAAAAGGACACGGAAAAGGAGACTGGAACGGGCGCCGGGTCCGGCCTATAGGGGGTTCGTGCGCCCGCCACAATTAGGCAACGATGCGGGCATTTGCCGCCGGTCCTGCGCTATGGTCGAACTATAGTTCAATGCCGAGTGAAGGTGGCGACACGATATGTCGGACTCTGAAGACTACGCTCCCCAACCCGACCGGACCGGCCAGCACCACTCCGCCGCGGCGGCGGAGAACTCCGTAGTCCAGCGGCAGCTCAACGTGCTGCGCGACAAGCTCCGGTATATCGACAGGCAGCTGGCGACGGCCACGCAGAACAATGCCCGCCTGGTGGGAGCCCTTGAGGCGGCGCGGACCGAGATCGTGAGGCTGAAGGCCGCCCTGGAAAAGGAGGGCGCGGCACCCTTCAGCTTTGCCACGGTGATCCAGGTGAACGTCCAGCAGCCCGCCGAACCGGGAACCACCACCCAGGCCACGGTGCAGGACACGGCGGACATTCTGCAGTCCGGCCGGAAGCTGCGGGTGACGGTGAGCCCGCTGATCAACGTCCGCCAGCTCTCCCCGGGCCAGGAGGTGCTCCTCAACGAGTCACTGACCATCGTGGCCGCCCTCGGCTACGAGCGGGCCGGGGAGATCGTGACGGTGAAGGAACTGCTCGGCAAGGACCGCGCGCTCGTCGTGGGCCGTACCGACGACGAGCGGGTCATTCGGCTCAGCGGGCCGCTGCAGTCCCAGCGCATCCGGGTCGGCGACGCCCTGGCCGTCGACACGAAGTCAGGGTACGGGCTGGAGAAGGTGGCCCGCAGCGAGGTGGAGAACCTCGTGCTCGAAGAGGTCCCGGACATCGGCTACGAGGACATCGGCGGGCTGGGGCCGCAGATCGAGCAGATCCGCGACGCCGTCGAACTGCCCTTCCTCCACCCCGACCTCTACCGCGAACACGGACTGAAGCCGCCCAAGGGAATCCTGCTGTACGGGCCTCCCGGCTGCGGCAAGACCTTGATCGCCAAGGCGGTGGCCAGTTCACTTGCCGCCCGTGCCGCCGAACGTGCCGGCACGGAGCAGGTCCGCAGCTACTTCCTCAACATCAAGGGCCCCGAGCTGCTCGACAAGTATGTGGGTGAGACCGAGCGTCATATCCGGCTGATCTTCGCCCGTGCGCGCGAAAAGGCCTCCGACGGCAGCCCCGTGGTGGTGTTCTTCGATGAGATGGACTCCCTGTTCCGCACCCGCGGAACCGGGGTGTCCTCCGACGTCGAGACCACCATCGTCCCGCAGCTGCTCAGCGAGATCGACGGGGTGGAAAAGCTTGAGAACGTCATCGTGATCGGCGCCTCGAACCGCGAGGACATGATCGATCCGGCGATCCTGAGGCCGGGCCGGCTCGATGTGAAGATCAAGATCCACCGCCCCGACGCCGAGGGGGCGGCGGAGATCTTCGGGAAGTACATCACCGAGGACCTGCCGCTGCACGCCGACGACCTGGCCGAATACGGCGGGAACGTGGCCGTCACCGTGCAGGAGATGATCCGGCGCACCGTCGAGAAGATGTACTCGACCGAGAAGTCGAACGAATACCTCGAGGTGACCTACGCCAACGGCGACACCGAGATGCTGTACTTCAAGGATTTCAACTCCGGGGCGGTCATCCAGAACGTCGTCGACCGGGCCAAGAAGTACGCGATCAAGGACCTGCTGCTCGAGGGAAGCAAGGGCCTGCGCATTGAGCACTTCATGCGTGCGGTCGTCGACGAGTTCCGCGAGCACGAAGACATGCCCAACACCACCAACCCCGACGACTGGGCGAGGATCTCGGGTAAGAAAGGGGAGCGGATCACCTACATCCGCACCATCGTCCAGGGCAAAGCCGGGCAGGAACCGGGTAAGGCCATCGAGACGGCGGCAAACACCGGCCAGTATCTATGATCCCAACCGGAGGAGTGGACCGGATGGCCCCGGTCGGGCCGGACTCCACGGAAGAGGTGTCGGTGCACCGGGTCATGGGTACGGAAACCGAATACGGAATCATCGCCCCGGGACTGCCCGCGGCAAACCCCACAATGCTCTCCTCCCAGGTGGTCAACGCCTACGCCGCGACGCTGCGCGAGGGGCTCGGCAACCTGGCCGGCACGCGGTGGGACTACACCGACGAAGCACCCCTGACCGATGCTCGGGGCTGGCTCGTTGACCGGGGCTCGGCCCATCCCTCGCAGCTGACGGACGAGCCGCCCGTGCTCACGGCCGAGCAGGTGGCGCTGGCCGGGGGCGCCGACCCGCAGGACACAGCGGTGCTGATGAACCTGGTGCTCAACAACGGCGCCCGCCTGTACGTGGACCATGCGCACCCCGAATACTCGAGCCCGGAGGTGACCAACCCCCTCGACGCCGTCCTGTGGGACCGGGCAGGGGACCGGGTGGCGCTGGCGGCCATGGAGCGCATCGCCGGCACCCCGGGCTTCTCACCCGTGCACCTCTACAAGAACAACACCGACAACAAGGGCGTCTCCTACGGGTCGCACGAGAACTACCTCGTGCCCCGCAGCGTGCCTTTTGGGAACCTGGCCGCCGCGTTGATCCCGTTCTTTGTCTCCCGGCAGGTGCTGTGCGGGGCGGGCAGGGTCGGCATCGGCGCCACCCACCAGCGGCCCGGCTTCCAGGTGAGCCAGCGGGCCGACTTCTTCGAGAACGAAATCGGGCTGGAAACCACGGTGCGCCGGCCCATCATCAACACCCGCGACGAACCCCATGCGGTGGCGGAAAAGTACCGGAGGCTCCATGTCATCATCGGCGACGCGAACCTTAACGAGGTGTCGAACTACCTGAAGCTGGGCACCACCTCCCTGGTGCTCTCCCTCATCGAACGGGACCTGTGCCCGGTGCCCGAACTCGCCGAGCCCGTCCACGCTCTCCAGGACATCAGCCACGACCCGTCGCTGCAGACCACCGTGCGGCTCGCCGACGGCCGGCAGGTCACGGCGCTGGATCTCCAGGAGATGTACCACGACGCCGCCGCTACGGCCTGCGCCGGTGGCGCCGACGCACAGACCCGGGACGTGCTGGACCGGTGGGGGGCGCTGATCGGGGTGCTCCGGCGCGACCCGATGGACGCCGCGGCCTCCGTCGACTGGGTCGCGAAGCTCAAGATCCTGCAGGCCTACCGCGACCGCGACGCGGTCGGCTGGGACAACCACCGGCTCGCCCTGGTCGACCTCCAGTACGCTGACCTGCGGCCCAACAAGGGGATCTACCACCGGCTGGCCCAGCGCGGGCAGGTCGAACTGCTGGTCACCCCGGCCCAGGTGGAGCGTGCGGTCGCCGAGCCGCCGCGGGACACGCGCGCCTTCTTCCGGGGCAAGTGCATCGCCAACTTCCCCGCAGAGGTGGTGGGGGCCAGCTGGGACTCGATCATCTTCGAAATTCCCTCCCAGAACCGGCTCCAACGGGTGCAGACACGGGAGCCGC
This sequence comes from Arthrobacter zhaoguopingii, assembly GCF_009828605.1. Taxonomy (NCBI): domain Bacteria; kingdom Bacillati; phylum Actinomycetota; class Actinomycetes; order Micrococcales; family Micrococcaceae; genus Arthrobacter; species Arthrobacter zhaoguopingii. Next base: position 182,295 of record NZ_WIAE01000002.1, read on the forward strand.
TGCGTGGTACCGCGCAGCTCACCGAGAGGCTTTTTCAGGAATCTGCCACCGCCGAAGACTTCCTCACCCGATTGTTGAGCGGGCCGGAACAGCGCGTGGCACCATAGAAGCAGCAGAACCGAAACTGAAGGGTGCTCATCATGGCAACACAGGATCACAAGGCCGCAGGCACACGCACCGAGGAGCAGGAAGAGACCCCGGCGGAGCCTCCCGCCGCTCCCGCCTCCGCCTCGGACACGGCGGAAACCCAGGGCGTCGACGACCTGCTTGACGAAATTGACGGGGTGCTTGAATCCAACGCCGAAGAGTTCGTCAGGGGCTTCGTCCAGAAGGGTGGGCAGTAAAGGCAATGATGCCGGAAGAAGCTGCAGCAGCGGTCGCCCGGGCGGCATCGACGTCGTTCTCGGACCATCTGGGGCGCCATCACCCCGACCTGCTGGCTTCGCGCAGCCGCGTTGACTTCCCGGCCCAGGGCGCCGGCCCGGCGCTCGCCCCGCATGCAACAACGATCGTGTCGCTGACCTTCGCCGGTGGGGTGCTGATGGCGGGGGACCGCCGAGCCACCATGGGTAACGTCATCGCCAGCCGCCACATCGAAAAGGTCTTCCCCGCAGACATGTTCTCGGTGCTCGGCATCGCCGGCACCGCCGGGATCGCCCTCGACCTGACCCGACTGTTCCAGGTTGAACTCGAGCACTACGAGAAGATCGAAGGAACCCGCATGAGCCTTGACGGGAAGGCCAACCGGCTGGCCGCCATGGTCCGGCAGAATCTTCCCATGGCCCTGCAGGGGCTCGCCGTCGTGCCCCTCTTCGCGGGCTACGACACCAGCCGCCATGAAGGACGGCTCTTCTCCTTCGACGTCACGGGCGGGCGGTACGAGGAACAGGAGCACCACAGCGTCGGCTCGGGCTCGGCGTTTGCGCGCGGATCGTTGAAAAAACTGTGGAAGCCGAACCTCGACGAAGCCTCCGCGGTGCGGGTGGCGGTCGAGGCCCTGTACGACGCCGCCGACGACGACTCGGCCACCGGCGGGCCCGACGTCGTCCGCGAGCTGTGGCCGGTCGTGTACACCGTCAACAGTGCGGGCACGCGGCGGATCCCCGACCGGGAACTTGAGACGACGGCGCGGAATGTCATCGCAAGCCGCTCCATTGCAGGACGGGAGGCCTAGACCATGACCCAGCAGTTCTACGTATCACCCGAGCAGCTCATGCGGGACCGCGCCGACTTCGCGCGGAAGGGGATCGGCCGCGGGCGCTCGGTCATCGTGCTCAGCTGCCGCGACGGCATCGCCCTGGTCGCCGAGAACCCCTCGCCGTCACTGCACAAGCTCGGTGAGATCTACGACCGCATCGCCTTCGCCGCCGTGGGGAAATACAACGAGTTCGAGAGCCTGAGGCAGGCGGGCATCCGCTACGCCGACGTCCGGGGCTACTCCTACGACCGCGAGGACGTCACCGCCCGCGGCCTGGCCAGCGTGTACGCGCAGAGCCTGGGCGCCGTCTTCACCGCCGAAAGCAAACCGTTCGAGGTCGAACTGGTGGTCGCCGAGGTGGGGGAGCAGCCCGCCGCCGACCACCTGTACCGCCTCACCTTCGACGGCTCGATCGCCGACGAAAAGGGGTTCGTGGTGATGGGCGGCGCGGCCGAGGCCGTGGTGGAGGTGCTGCGCAGCAGCTTCTCCGAGGACCTCGACTTCCCAGAGGCCGTCCGCGCGGCGGTGCACTCGCTGCGGCAGGACGGCTCTACGGGCGCCGGTCCGCAGCTCGGGCCGGAATCGCTGGAAGTGGCGGTGCTCGACCGCGACCCGGAGGTGGCCCGGGGCACCCACCGGGCGTTCCGGCGCATCGGCATCCCTGAACTTGAAACCATGCTCACCTCTCGGGAAAGCCCTGTCTAATGGACCGGCGTATCTTCGGAATTGAAACTGAGTTCGGCATCTCCTACTCGGGGCCCAACTCCCGGCCCCTCTCGCCCGAGGAGGTGGCACGGTATCTCTTCCGGAAGGTCGTCAGCTGGGGGCGGTCCTCCAATGTGTTCCTCACCAACGGTTCACGGCTCTACCTCGACGTCGGCTCTCATCCAGAGTATGCGACGGCCGAATGCGACGACCTGGCGCAGCTGATCGCCCAGGACCGCGCCGGCGAACTGATCCTCGAGGACCTTGTCGTCGAAGCCCAGCGCAAGCTCGGCCAGGAGGGCTACAACGGCAATATCTACCTGTTCAAGAACAATACCGATTCGGCCGGAAACTCCTACGGGAGCCACGAGAACTACCTCATCCCTCGCAAGCTCGAATTCGGCCGGCTCGCCGACATCCTCATCCCGTTCCTGGTCACCCGGCAGCTCCTCGTCGGCGCCGGCAAGGTGCTTCGGACCCAGAACGGCTCGCTGTACGCGTTCTCGCAGCGTGCCGACCACCTCTGGGAGGGCATCTCCTCGGCCACCACCCGGTCCCGGCCCATCATCAACACCCGCGACGAACCGCATGCCGACGCCGAATTCTTCCGCCGGCTCCACATCATCGCCGGGGACTCGAACATGTCCGAGACGACGACCCGCCTGAAGATCGGTTCGGTCGACCTGATCCTGCGCATGGTCGAGGCCGGGGCCATGATGCGCGACTTCCGCCTCGAGAACCCGATCCGCAGCATCCGGGAGATTTCCCACGACCTCTCGGGCCGGCAGCTGCTGAAGCTCGCCAACGGGCGCTCCATCACAGCCCTGGACATGCAGCGGGAGTACCTCGCCCGGGCACGGGCCTTCGTCGACACCAACGGTGCGCACCACGCGCACGTCCCGGCGGTGCTGAGCCTGTGGGAGCGCACCCTCGACGCGATCGAGACAGGGGACACCTCGGCGATCGACCGGGAGGTGGACTGGGCGATCAAAAAGAAGCTCGTCGACCGGTACATGAAGCGCAACGGGGTCGAACTCGACTCCGCCCGGGTCTCGCAGCTCGATCTGACCTACCACGACATCTCCCGCAGCCGGGGCCTGTTCTTCCTGCTCCAGGCCCGGGGGGAGGCGCTGCGGGTCGTCGACGACGTCGTCGTCAAGGAAGCCGTCGACACCCCGCCGCAGACCACCCGGGCGCGGCTGCGCGGGGAGTTCGTGCGGCGGGCCAAGGAAGCCAACCGCGACTACACCGTGGACTGGGTCCACCTGAAACTCAACGACCGTGCCCAGCAGACCATCCTCTGCAAGGACCCGTTTCGATCGGTTGATGAGCGGGTCGAGGCCCTCCTCGAGCACCTCTGAAAACACCGGAGCGCACCACGGGGTGCGGGCCTGGGGAGAAAACGCCGCCCGGGAACCGTTAGGCTTGAAGGTGCCCGTCCGGATGGGCGCTGCCTGAACTACCGACAACTCCTGCGAAAGAAGTTCTGTGCGACGGATACTTTTGTTCCTCCTGCCCCTGCTGCTCGCGCTCACCGCATGCGGCGGCGCGTCGACCGGAAAGTCGGCCGGCGACGCTGACGTCTTCGAGTCGGTCACCGTCAGTGGCGGCAGCGACAAGAAGGCCCCCAAGGTCGAGTTCGACACGCCCCTGAAGGTCACAGCCCCCGCCGTGAAGACCCTGGTCGAGGGCGACGGCAAGACCATCAAGGCGGGCCAGCAGATCACCTTCAATGCTGCGTTCTTCAATGCCGAGGACGGAAGCAAGCTCGGTGACACCTATGAGGGCGGACAGCCGCAGCCGCTGCCCGTTGACGACACGCTCAAGGAGCAGGACGCCGAACTGTACGAGGTCCTGGTGGGAACGAAGGTCGGAGCCCAGATCGGGTACACCCGTCCGATCGAGGAACCTGCCGAAGGCCAGGAGGCCACTCCGCAGCAGCTGGTGGTCCTGAAGATCATCTCCGCCAAGGACCCCGCGCCGGAGCCCGAGATCCTTTCCCCCGAGGACGTCAGCAAGCTTGACGACGAGGGCAAGCTGCCCACGTTCAAGTTCGCCAAGGACGGCGCACCCGAGGTCACCATCCCCGACAACGAGCCGTCCAAGGACCTTGTGGTGAAGGTCCTCAAGGAGGGCGATGGCGAGGTCGTCACCGAGTCCGACACGATCACCGCCAACTACAGCGGCTGGCGCTGGGAGGACGGCGAGCAGTTCGACTCGAGCTTCGAGCGCGGCGAACCCGCCGAGTTCCCGCTGACCGGCGTCATCGAGGGCTGGACGAAGGGCCTCGCCGGCCAGAAGGTCGGCTCACAGGTTCTGCTGGTCATCCCCGGCGCCTGGGGCTACGGCGACCCGGCACCCGAGGGCCGCCCCTCCGGCACGCTCGTGTTCTTCGTGGAGATCACCGGCAAGGCCGCCGCCAAGTAACCGCACCACCCGAACACCCCCACCCTGCAAAGGAGAACCATGTCATTTGGACAGCGCGAATTCGACCGGTCCAAGCCGGAGATCGACTTCCCGGCCCACGCCGCACCCACCGAACTCGTCATCGAGGACCTCATTGAAGGCAACGGCAAGGCGGCCACTGCCGGGGACACCGTCTCCACCCACTACGTCGGGGTCGCGTTTTCCACCGGCGAGGAGTTCGACGCGTCCTGGAACCGCGGCGCACCGCTCGACTTCAAGGTCGGCGTCGGCCAGGTCATCCAGGGCTGGGACCAGGGCCTGCTGGGCATGAAGGTCGGCGGCCGCCGCCGGCTTGAGATTCCCTCCGAGCTTGCCTACGGCGCCCGCGGCGCCGGCTCGGCGATCGGCCCGAACGAATCCCTGATCTTCGTCGTCGACCTGCTCGACGTGCGCTGAGCCCTTCCATTTCCGGCAGCTGCCGCCCGCGCTCCGGCGCCGGGCGGCAGCGCTGTTTCCGGGCAGGCAAGGGGCTGGTCCGGCGGCGGTTCGCAGGCAGGTAAGGTAACTCCCGTGTCCGCAAAACGAACCGAACGACTCCTGACCCTGGTGATCCTGCTGCTGTCCAGCAAACGCGGTTTCAGCAAGGAGGAACTGTTCGAGGAAATCGAACTGTACCGTGAGGCGCCCACGCCGGCAGCCCGGGAGAAGCTCTTCGACCGGGACAAGGCGATGCTGCGGGAGCAGGGCATTCCGCTTGAGTCCTTCAGCGAGGATCCCCTCTTCGAGACCGACAACACGGTGCAGCGCTACCGCATCAACGCCGAGGAGTACCAGCTCACCGGGGTGACCTTCACCGCCGAGGAGTACACCTTCCTCAGCCTCGCGGCGGGGATGTGGGACCCGGCCTCGCTCGACTCCGCCGCCTCCCGGGCCATGCGGAAGCTCAGCCTGCGCACCCCGGGAACCGAGCAGCCGGCGCCGCTGCCCGTCCAGCCGAGGATCCGCACCAGCGAACCGTACTGGGACGAGGTGTGGCGCGCCATGGCCGCCCGCCGGACCATCACGTTCACCTACCGGGCCGCCAGCACCGGACGCGAGGAAAAGCGCACGGTCCGGCCGTGGGGGATGGGTTCCCGGTTCGGGCATTGGTACCTTGTCGGGTTCGACGCCGACCGGCAGGCCGAACGGTTCTTCCGCCTGTCCCGGATGACCTCACCGCCGGCCCTGCGCGAAGGCGGCTTTGAGCCGCCCGAGTCCTTCGATATCAATGCGGCGCTGGCCTCACTGACCCGGCGCGACGCCGAGGGGACCGCCGAACTGCTCGTCCGCCCTGGCACCTGCAACGTCCTGCGGGTGCGCCGGGGTTCAACCCTCGTCGAACACGGCGAGGAATGGGACCGCCTCCGCGTGCCCTACAGCGGCCTGCCGGCCTTCGCGGCGGAGGTCGCAGGCTTCGGCGCGAACGCCTCCGTCGTCGAACCGGCCGAGCTCGGCGCCCGGGTGCGGGAGCTGCTCACCGGTGCCCTCGATGCCGCCCGCAGCGCCCCGGAGGTCGAACCCACCGGAGGGCAGGGAACAGCGCCGCGCCGGAAATCCTCGGCCCAGGACCATCTGCTGCGCCTGCTCGACCTGGTGCCCTACCTGCTGGCACACCCCGGGGCCGACCTCAAGGAGACGGCGCAGCGGTTCGAGGTCACCGAGGCCCAGCTCACCCGCGACCTCGACCTGCTGTTCGTCAGCGGTCCGCGCCACTACCCCGACGGATTGATGGACGTGGACGTCGAGGGCGGCAGAATCTACCTGAGCAACGCCCGCAACCTCTCCCAGCCGGTGCGCCTGGCGATGGACGAGGCGTGCACCCTCATCGTCGGCCTGCAGGCGCTGCGGGACCTGCCGGGCATCGCCGCCCATCCGGCGCTGGCCACGGCCCAGGCCAAGCTCACCGCGGCGGCCGGAGACGCGGCCCGGATGGGCACTGTCGTCGCGACCCGGCTGAGCGAGGATGAGGTGCAGCCCCACCTGGAGTTGTTCCAGGAGGCCCTCCGGCGCGGTGTCCAGGTGGAGATGTCCTACCTCGTGCCGGCCCGCGACCAGATCACGGAGCGGGTCATCGAACCGGTCCGCGCCTTCTCCCAGGACGACCGATGGTATGTGGAGGCCTGGTGCGTCGGTTCCGCCGGGTTCCGCAACTTCCGGCTCGACCGCATCCAGGACGTCCGCCTCACGGACCGGCCCGTTACCCGGGGCGGTGAGGCGGGGCCGCCCCAGGACGCGGCGCCCTCCGCGGGGCTCTATACCCCCTCGCCGGATGACCGGAGCATCGTGCTGGTGCTGAAGGAACCCGCCCGGTGGATCGCGGCCCAGTACAACGCCGTGCGGACGGAGGAACTGGGCGAGGGGTCCCTCGCCGCCGAACTGCGGGTCGGCTCGGTGGCATGGCTCCCCGGTCTCATCGCCGGGCTCGGCGGGGCGGCGGCCGTGGCTGGGCCCGGGGACCTGCGTGTGGAGGTCCTGCGCTGGCTCGAGGCGGCCCTGGCGTCAACCGCGGCTTAGACTGAAGCAATGTCGTGGTGGATGTGGTTGGTTCTGTGGATCGCCCTGGTAGCGGTCAGCGCCCTGTTCCTGCTCGCCGTGGGCTTCCGGGTCTTCCGGAAGGCGATGGCAACGCTGGACGAGTTCGAGACGGCGTCATCGCTTCTCGATGCCGCGCCTCCCACGCACGCATCCGATACCGCCGCCGAGAAGGCCTCCGATTCCCCCGTCCCCGCCGTCTTTGCACAGCCAGCGGAGGTTCGCCGGGCCAACCACGCAGCCCGGCTGCTGCGCCAGGGGCGGCGGCGGGAGCGGCGGATCCGGCGCCGGGCGGAGAACCGGCGGCCCCAGCTGCTGCGCGACCTTCCGCACCTCTGAGTCGCCTCCGGCCCGCGGCTGAGGGCCTGAACGAACGTTGAATGAATTCGCGGAGGACGCGGGACGGTGCAGTCCTGTCCCGGGCCGTGAATCCTGCGGCGGGGCGCCGGACCGGCACTGCCTGCGGCCCCGGTTGCTGCACGGCGGCCCCGATCTATGACCTAAACTGAAGAGGACCTAGGAGAGGAACCTGGCATGAGGCTCGATGGCTGGCAGATCGTCATTATTATCGTGATCGCGATCCTACTTTTCGGTGCGCCCAAGCTCCCCGGACTCGCACGAAGCGCCGGCCAGTCGCTGCGCATCTTCAAGTCCGAGGTCAAGCAGATGAAGGATGAGAACAACACCGGCAGCGGCACCGCAGGCGCGCCCGTCGAGGGAAACGTCGTCGCCTCCGGCCCCGACGCACAGACCCACGGCACGCCGGGGCAGCCGACGGCCGCCCCGCACAATCCCCCCGGAGCGGCCGGTGGCTCCACTTCGGCCCCGGGCGGAACGCCGGGCTCCACCCCCTAGGCGCCATGGCACGGACCCGAGGGCGCAAGGCCAACCCCGAAGGGCGGATGGCCCTCAAGGAACACCTGCGCGAAGCACGCATCCGGTTGTTCAAGTCAGGCCTGGCGGTCGTCGCCGGCACGGTGGTCGGCTTCTTCATCTACAACCCCGTCCTCGAAGCCCTGGCGGCGCCCATTAAGGACCTTAACGAGCGGGAGGGCCGCAGTGCGGCCCTGAACTTCGACGCTGTCGCCTCCCCGTTCGACCTGCTCATCCAGGTCTCGGTGTTCCTGGGGCTGATCATCTCCAGTCCGGTCTGGCTGTACCAGTTGTGGGCGTTCATCACGCCCGGGCTGCACGCCAAGGAACGGCGGATCTCCCTGTCGTTCATCGCGGTGGCCGTCCCCCTGTTCCTGGCCGGCATCTACCTCGCCTGGCTGGTCCTGCCCAACGCGGTGAGGGTCCTGACGGACTTCACTCCCGGAGGGTTCACCAACATCATCACGGTGTCGGTGTTCATCACCTTCATCCTGCGTCTGATGCTCGCTTTCGGGATCGCGTTCCTGCTTCCGGTGGTGCTGTTCGGGCTGAACCTCGTCGGGCTGATCTCGGGACGGCAGATCCTCAAAGCCTGGCGCATCACCGTTTTCCTCGTCTGCCTCTTCGCCGCGATGGCCGCACCGGGCGCCGACGCGGTGAGCATGTTCTACCTTGCCGTGCCCATGCTCGTGCTCTTCTTCGCCGCCATCGGCCTGTGCCTGCTCAACGACAAGCGGCGCGCCCGGCGCAACGCCGCCCGGGAGGCCGAGCTGAACGCCACCGCCGACTCGGCCTCGACCATCGAGGGATTGTAGCGGCGACCGGGGGCCGGTGATGCGTGCCGCTCCCCGGCCCAGCGTTTAGGGTTGAAAGATGAGCACCCCCGCAGAGCGCTATCAGGCGGCCAAGACCCGCAACGCGATGGCACGGACCCAGCTTTTCGCCTTTGAGAACACGCTCTCGTTCGAGCTCGATCCCTTCCAGCGCGACGCCTGCACCTCCCTCGAGGCCGGCAAAGGGGTCCTCGTCGCCGCGCCCACGGGCGCCGGGAAGACCGTCGTGGGGGAGTTCGCCGTCTACCTTGCCCTGCAGCAGGGCCTCAAGGCCTTCTACACCACACCGATCAAGGCCCTCAGCAACCAGAAGTACTCCGAACTGGCCGCGGTTCACGGTTCGGAGCGGGTGGGACTGCTCACCGGGGACACCACCATCAACCCCGACGCGGACGTTGTCGTCATGACCACCGAAGTGCTGCGGAACATGCTCTATGCCAACTCCGAGACGCTCGACGACCTCGGGTACGTCGTCATGGACGAGGTCCACTACCTGGCCGACCGGTTCCGCGGTGCCGTCTGGGAGGAGGTGATCATCCACCTGCCGACCGAGGTGAAGCTCGTCTCCCTCAGCGCCACGGTCTCCAATGCCGAGGAATTCGGGGCCTGGCTCGACACGGTCCGGGGCGACACAGACGTCGTCGTCTCCGAGCACCGGCCGGTGCCGTTGTGGCAGCACGTGATGGTCGGATCGAACCTGCTTGACCTCTTCGCCGGCGATGTGGCCTTCGACGAGGCAGCGCCGTCCGGCCCGGAGGGCGGGGCCCGCGACTTCTACGAGGTCAACCCCGAACTGCTCGAACTGGCGAGCAACGAGGTCCGGCTCAACCAGCGCGCGGGCTGGGGCTCCGGACGCCGGGGGAGGGCGCCCGCACGCCGGCCGCAGGAGACCCTCGTGCGCCGCGCGAGCCGGCCCCAGGTCATCACCGCGCTTGACCGCGCCGGCCTGCTGCCGGCGATCACGTTCATCTTCTCCCGCAACGGGTGCGAAGCCGCCGTCACCCAGTGCCTGCACGCCGGCCTGTGGCTCACCACGGAGGACGAGCGCCGGACCATCAGCGAGACCATCGACGGGGCCACGCAGGAGATTCCGCGGGACGACCTCGAGATCCTCGGCTTCTGGACCTGGCGCGAGGGCCTCATCCGCGGCTTCTCCGCCCACCACGCCGGCATGCTGCCGACCTTCAAGGAAGTCGTCGAGAAGCTGTTCGCAGCCGGCCTCGTCAAGGCCGTCTTCGCCACCGAAACCCTCGCCCTGGGCGTGAACATGCCCGCCCGCTCGGTGGTGCTGGAGAAGCTCGACAAGTTCAACGGCGAGGCCCACGTCAACGTCACCGCGGGGGAGTACACCCAGCTCACCGGCCGGGCCGGGCGCCGCGGCATCGACGTCGAGGGCCACGCCGTGGTGCTGTGGCAGCCGGGCACCGACCCCGGGGCCGTCGCCGGGCTTGCCTCCCGGCGCACCTATCCGCTGAACTCAAGCTTCCGCCCGACCTACAACATGAGCATCAACCTCATCGCCCAGTTCGGGCAGGAACGCTCGCGGGAGATCCTCGAAACCTCCTTCGCCCAGTTCCAGGCCGACCGCTCCGTCGTCGGCATGGCCAAGCAGCTGCGCAGCCGGGAGGAATCCCTGCGCGGTTATGAGAAGTCGATGACCTGCCACCTTGGGGACTTCCGCGAGTACGCCAGCCTGCGGCGGGACCTCTCCGACCTCGAACAACGTGCCTCCCGCGACCGGTCCCGCTTCGCACGGTCCGCGGCGGAGGCTTCCCTTGAGGCGCTGCGGCCGGGCGACGTTATCGATGTGCCCGGCGGCCGCAGCCAGGGGTATGCCGTGGTGCTCGACAGCGATCCCTCCCGGGAGCCGCGGCCCACCGTGCTGACCATCGACACGCAAATCCGCCGGGTGGGCGTCCAGGACCTGGACGGGCCCATCGAAATCCTCTCCCGCATCCGGATCCCCAAGAGCTTCAGCGCCCGCAGCCCGAAGGACCGCCGCGACCTCACGTCCTCCCTGCGCAACGCCCTGCAGGAGAAACGGCCTCCACGCCGGGGCTCCGACCGCGGGAACGGGCTTCACTCCTCGACCGCCGCCGCCGAGGAGCGGGCCATCACCGACCTGCGCCGGCGCCTGCGCGCCCACCCCTGCCACGGCTGCAGCGAGCGGGAACAGCACGCCCGCTGGTCCGAGCGCTGGCTGAAGCTGCGCAAGGAGACCGACCGCCTTGCCGGGCAGATCCGCGGCAGGACCAACACCATCGCGAAGACCTTCGACAGGGTCTCCGAGGTGCTGGCCGGTTACGGCTACGTGGCACCGGACGCCGAGACCGGCCTGAAGATCACCCCCGAAGGGCAGAAACTGCGCCGCATCTACGGGGAGAAGGACCTCCTCATCGCCCTCTCGGTCGAGAACTGGGCCTTCGACGAACTCGACGCCGCCGAACTCGCAGCGGTCGCCTCGGTGCTGGTGTACCAGGCCAAGCGCGAGGAACGCGGACTGCGGCCGGTTCTGCCGAGCTTCGGTCTCGAGAGCTCGGTGGACATCATCATCCGTGAATGGTCCCGCCTCACCGACAGCGAGGAGCAGCACCGCCTGCCCGTGACGGGGGAGCCCGAACTCGGACTCGTCTGGCCCATGTACAAGTGGGCCCAGGGCCGCTCGCTGCAGGCCGCCCTGAGCGGCACGGAACTCGCCGCCGGCGACTTCGTCCGCTGGGCCAAGCAGGTCATCGACCTGCTCGATCAGCTGGCCAAGGTCCGCGACCTGCCGGAGGGGCTTCACGGGCGCTGCGTCAGGGCCATCGCCCTGATCCGCCGCGGGGTCGTCGCCTACTCCAACATCACCGAATAGCCCCACCCCCACGATCTCCCGCCTCCTAACGAAAGCCCCGTTACCACTCCATGGATTCCCAGCGCCCTGTCCTGTACCGCAACGGCTCCGTCTACAGCCCAGCCGACCCTTTCGCCACCGCCATGCTCGTTGACGGCGGCACGGTCGCCTGGATCGGCGGTGAGCATGCCGCGGAGAACCTCGGCGGGCCCGGGGTCCGCACCGTCGACCTCGACGGTGCCCTCGTCGCCCCGGGCTTCGTCGACTCCCACTTCCATACCACCGAGACCGGCCTGGGGCTCGCCTCGATCGACCTGTCCACCTGCACCAGCCTGGCGGACCTGCTCGAGCGCGTCCGTGCCGCGGCCGCGGCCCACGAGGGTCCGGTGTTCGGCCATGGCTGGGACGAGTCCCGGTGGCCCGAGCGGCGCGTGCCCACGGCCGGCGAGCTGGATTCCGCCTCGGGCGGGCGCTCTGTCTACCTCACCCGGGCGGATGTGCATTCGGCTGTCGTGTCCGGGACCCTGGCGGCCTCGTTGGGCCTAGCCGGCCTCGACGGCTGGAACGACGGCTTCCTGGTGCGCGCCGCCCACACCGCGGCCCGGCTCGCCACCCGCGCCCTGACCCCCACCGACCGCGCCGCCCTGCAGCGCGCAGCCCTTGCCCACGCCGCCTCCTTCGGCATCGTCGCCGTCGTGGAAATGGCCGCACCGCATATCTCCCCCCGGGAGGACCTCGAGGGCCTGCTCGCCCTCGGCGCGGGGGACGGCGGCACGGACCTGCCCGGGGTGATTCCCTACTGGGCCGAGGCCGTCTCCTCCCCGGAGGAGGTTCGGAGCCTGCTCGCCTCCTTCGACGGCCGCCTGGCGGGGCTCGCGGGTGACCTCAACGTCGACGGCTCGATCGGCTCGCGCACCGCGGCCCTGCGGGATCCCTACAGCGACGACCCCGGAAACCGCGGACACGTCTTCCTCGACGCGCCGGCCGTCGGGGCGCACCTCAGCGCCGCGACCGCCGAAGGGGTGCAGGCCGGCTTCCACGTGATCGGCGACGCCGGGCTCGACGTCGTCCTCGCCGGCCTGGGGGAGGCCGAGCGGAGACTGGGCATCGAGGCGGTGCGCCGCTCCCGCCACCGGCTCGAGCACGTCGAGATGACCGACGACACCGCGATCGCCGCCCTGGTCCACTTCGGGGTGACAGTCAGCGCCCAGCCGGTCTTCGATTCCCTCTGGGGGCACCCGGAGGGGCTGTACGCGCAGCGCCTTGGGGACGAACGCCGGGGCGGCATGAACCGATTCGGGGCCCTGCTGGCGGCCGGGGTGCCGGTCTCCATGGGATCGGACAGCCCCGTCACGCCCCTTGACCCGTGGGCCTCCGTGCGGGCCTGCATCGAACACAGCAATCCCGCCGAGGCGGTTTCGGCGCGGGCGGCCTTCATCGCCCATACCCGGGCAGGCTGGCGGGCAGCCGGTGCGGTGAACCCGATGCTGGGCCAGCTGGCGCCGGGCTCGCCGGCGTCCTTCGCCGTCTGGCGGGTTGACGAACTCATGGTCCAGACACCCGACAACCGGGTGCAGTCCTGGAGCACGGATCCCCGGGCCGGGACCCCGCTGCTGCCGGCGCTGGATACCGAGAATCCGCCGCGCTGCATCGAGACCGTCCACTACGGCCGGACCCTGTTTTCCGAGGACGGTGGAAGCGGCGTCTAGTGGCCCCGGGCCCATCAGTCAAGAGCTGTCCACAAACCGAAAAGGCCTGTTCCCGGACCGCACGCTGACCTGCACGGAAGGACGTTTGTGCAGGTCAGAGGCACATTGACACCTCGCCCCCAGCACGTAAGCTGAGTCTCTACGGGTTGGAGCAACTCCTCGAGGACTGACCTGGCCGGCCACCGGCGCAATCAACCTCCCGTTCGGCTCAACCGCCGCATTGGTGAGGACGGTGACGGCACTCATCAAGAGCAGGCCCGCACGCCATCAGAGAACAGATCCGGTTCACCGTTTCTGGTACGAAGGCGGGCGGGCCTGCTCGATGGAGGGATCCCCGCGCGGCCGCCGCCCGCCGGGCCGTTCGGGTCGGTCGCCTATAATTGCCGTTTGACCTGGCAGGCACCAGCGGTCCCTGCGTCTCCTCCGGAAAGGCCCCACTCGCTTGCGCGTTCTCACCATCATTCCGACCTTCAACGAGATCGAATCCCTCCCGCTGACGCTGGGACGGCTGCGCGAGGCAGTGCCCGCCTCAGACGTGCTGATCGTGGACGACAACAGCCCGGACGGCACCGGAGGGCTCGCGGACGAGGCGGCGGCGGCGGATCCCCAGGTGTTCGTGCTGCACCGCACCGGCAAGGCGGGGCTGGGTGCGGCCTACATCGCCGGGTTCCGCTGGGGCCTCGAACGCGGCTACGACGTCCTGGTCGAAATGGACGCCGACGGCTCCCACCGGCCGGAGCAGCTGCAGAGCCTCCTTGACGCCGTCGACGGCGCCGACCTGGTGATCGGTTCGCGCTGGGTCCCCGGCGGCAGCGTGGTCAACTGGCCGGCGCACCGCAAGCTCCTGTCGCGGGCGGGCAGCACCTACTCGCGCCTCATGCTCGGCCTCTCCGTGCGGGACATCACCGCCGGCTTCCGTGCCTTCCGCCGCGGGACGCTTGAGAAGCTCGACCTGTCGGCAGTTGACTCGGTCGGGTACGGCTTCCAGGTGGACATGACGTTCCGGGTGGCCCGCCTGGGCCTGAAGATCACCGAGGTGCCCATCACCTTCGTGGAGCGGGAACTGGGGGACTCGAAGATGAGCGGCAATATCGTGCTTGAGGCGATCGTCAGCGTCACCCGGTGGGGCCTGGCGGCCCGGTGGCGGAAGCTGACCCGCCGCGACCGCTAAGCCGCCGCCGGGTACAAAAATGCCGGGCACAAAAAATGCCGGTGACCCCACCCGAAGGTGGCGTCACCGGCATCGGCCGGAAGGACCCTGGCGTCAGGCCGAGCGGCGTTCGCCGCGGCGCTCACGCAGGATTGTCAGGCGGTCCTGCAGGATCTGCTCGAGTTCGTCGACGGAGCGGCGCTCAAGGAGCATGTCCCAGTGCGTACGCACCGGCTTGTCGTTAGAGGTGTCGGGGCGCTCCCCGTCCACCAGGAGCGCTTCCTTGCCGGTCTTGGAAACCCACACCGGGGGGATTTCCGCTTCGGCGGCGAACGTCACGAAGACCCGCTCACCGTCCTCGCAGCGGTACTCAACCCGTTGGCGCGGAGCGGGCTCCACGCCCGATTCGGTTTCCATGCTTTGCGCTCCGAGGCGCATGCCGCGCAGGCTGCGATCGCTCATATTTTCTCCTACTCAACGAGTGGCTTCCGGCTGAGCCGGCACCGATCTGCGTGCACCGCGGTCCAGCCGCCGTTGAAGGCAGCACGGGGCCGAGATGGTACGCATACTGTATAACTCCGCATCAAGCGGGAATGTTCCTGCCGGGGACGAGAAATTCCGGCAAACCACCAACTATACCCGGATCCTGCGTCAGGCGTCACGTTTCTGCACATTTTGTTCCGCCGCCTGGCCGTTGGGGGAGTCCGACGTCGTCGTTCCGAGAACGCTGCCAAGCCCCTTCAGCGCGTCACCGATCTCACTGGGGATGATCCACAGCTTGTTCGAGGACCCATCGGCGAGTTTCGGCAGAGTCTGCAGGTACTGGTAGGCGAGCAGCTTCGGCGTCGGGTTGCCCAGATGGATTGCATCGAAGACCTTCTGGATGGCCTGGGCCTCGCCATCGGCGCGCAGGATCGCCGCCTTCGCGTCGCCCTCCGCGGCCAGGATCGCGGCCTGCCGCTGACCTTCCGCGGTGAGGATCGCGGACTGCTTCGTGCCCTCGGCCGTCAGGATCGCAGCACGCCGGTCGCGTTCGGCCCGCATCTGCTTCTCCATCGAATCCTGGATGGAGTGGGGCGGATCGATGGCCTTCAGTTCGACCCGTGAGACCCGGATGCCCCACTTTCCCGTGGCCTCGTCGAGGACGCCGCGCAGCTGGCCATTGATCTGGTCCCGGGAGGTCAGCGCCTGCTCGAGGTTCAGCCCGCCGACGACGTTGCGCAGGGTGGTGGTGGTCAGCTGTTCGACCGCCTGGATGTAGTTGGCGATCTCGTAGGTCGCCGCCCGCGCGTCGGTCACCTGGAAGTACACGACGGTGTCGATGGAGACCACCAGGTTGTCCTCGGTGATCACCGGCTGCGGAGGGAAGGAAACGACCTGTTCCCGGAGGTCGAGCAGTGGCAGCAGCCGGTCAACGAATGGAATCAGGATGGTCAGTCCCGGCAGCAGGGTGCGCTGGTACTTGCCGAGACGCTCAACCACCCCCGCCCGGGCCTGCGGGATGATCCGCACCGATTTCACCAGCACTATGAGAACGAATAGGACAAGGACTATCAGGATGATCGTCAGTCCGATGGTCCCGGCGTCGCCGTTCATGGATCCCCTTTGATTGAGTTGACTGCGGGACCGAGGTGACCCCGCTGGAAGTTACAGGTAGTCGGCGTTCGGATCGGGGCTTTCCGCCGCCGGCTCCACGACGGCGGTGGCTCCTTCGATCCGCGCCACCGCGAGCCGCGCACCGGGGGGCACGGAGACCCCGTTCAGGGTGCGGGCGGACCAGGTGTCTCCGCCGATCTTGACGGTTCCGGACGAGGAGGTGACGGTCTCGAGGGCGAGCGCCGGTTCACCGATGAGGCGCTCGATGTTGGAACGCTGGTCGCCGGTGGCTCCCCGAAGGTGCCTCAGGGCGATGGGGCGGACCAGCAGGACCATCATCAACGCCACGACGCAGAACGCCAGACCCTGCAGGAAGAAAGAACCGGTCACGAAGGAGGCGATCAGGGCTGCGAGCGCCCCGACCGACAGCATGAGGAAAAGCAGGTCGAGCGTGAGCGTCTCGACCGCAGCGAGACCGAGGAACAGGACGAGCCAGAGAATCCACGGGTTCTCCACCAGCCAACCAAACATCGTTTCCCCTCCCGGAACGGCGGGCAGATCCGGCAGCACGGCTGCTGTCGGATGTGCTGCTCATTGTGCCAAAGTGGCCGGGCAATACCTAGGCCCGGAGCCCCTCGCGGCGCGGTCGTTATCGATTTGAGTGTGTTGGGGGCCGCGGTGGGACACTTGAGCGTGCTCTTCCGCCTCCTCACCTCGCCAAACCTGCTGCTGCGCCACCTCCGGCTTTACCTCGGATTGTTCCTTTACGGCGCCTCGATTGCGCTGATGGTCCGCGCGAACCTCGGCGCCTCGCCCTGGGATGTCTTCGGGCAGGGACTCGCACGGAGTACGGGCCTGAGTTTCGGCATCGCGACAGTGGTCATCAGCATTGGGGTGTTGCTGCTGTGGATTCCCATCCGGCAGCGTCCCGGCTGGGGAACGATCGCCAATACGATTCTCGTCGGCCTTGCCGCGGACGTCGTCCTCAGGCTGCTCGCCGCTCCCGACCACCTCCTCCTTCAGGGGCTCATGTTCACGGCCGGCCTGCTGCTGCTCGCCGTCGCGACGGCGCTGTATATCGGCGCAGGCATGGGGCCCGGCCCCCGGGACGGCCTGATGACCGGCCTGGTCCGGCTGACGGGCTGGCCCGTGTGGACGGTCCGGGGATCGATCGAACTCACGGTCGTCGTCGTGGGCTTCCTGCTGGGCGGCGTCGTGGGGCTCGGCACCGTCATCTTCGCGCTGGCCATCGGCCCCCTCGTCCAGCAGGCCCTGCGGGCGCTTCATGTTCCGCTCCGCGGCAGCTCCGACGGGAAGGCCTAGCGGGCCGGACCCCGGGCTCCCGCGGCCGCTCAGGAGTGCCGGAACGCCTGAACGGTGAAGCGGGCGGTCACCGGGACCTCCCCGTCCAGGCCCTCGACAAGGGCCGCAAGCTGCGGGGGCTCAAGGTGCCGCGCCGCCGGGCCCATGGCGGCCACGTCCGCGAGCCCCTCCGGGGACAGCCGCATCTCGTGGACGACCTCCCGGCGCTCCACCTCGGTCAAGCGCCCGTCCAGGGACCCGGCGAGGTCCTGGGCCTTATCGGCCGGGACCTCGAGCATCGGGACCAGCCGGGCGGCTTCGCCCAGGTGTCCCGGCAGCGGCGTCGCCACCACCAGCAGCCCTCCCGGGGAGAGCACGCGCACGAACTCCTCGACATTGCGGGGTGCGAAGACATTGAGGAGCAGGTCCGCGCTGCCTGTGGACAGGGGGAGCGGCCGCCACAGGTCCCATACGAGCGCGATGCCGCCGGGCACCTCGCGGGCGGCCCTGCGCAGCGCGAACTTGGAGATGTCGAGTGCGACCGTCAGCGCCCCGGGGAAGCGGTCGGCCAGGCCGCGCAGGTAGTATCCGGTCCCGGCCCCGGCGTCCACGATCACTCCCGGTGCGGGCGCGTGCCGCTGCGCCGCATCGGCGATCGCATCCCTCAGGGGCGTGTAGTGTCCAGCGGCGAGGAACCTCGCCCGCGCCTCGACCATCGCGGCGCTGTCGGCCTCGAACGGCGTTCCCCGGCCCGTCAGCAGGTTGACATAGCCCTGCCGGGCGGCGTCGAACCGGTGCCCGGAAGCGCAGGCCAGGCCGCGCCCATCCGGACGGAGGAAGGAACCGCACACGGGGCACAGGAGCAGGGTCTCGGGCGCGGCGGGCATCCCACCATCCTAGGCGGAGCGGACTTCGACGCATTAGTCTCGGGTGGATGGAACCTGATCAGCTGAACCTCCTTCACTCG
This sequence comes from Arthrobacter zhaoguopingii, assembly GCF_009828605.1. Taxonomy (NCBI): domain Bacteria; kingdom Bacillati; phylum Actinomycetota; class Actinomycetes; order Micrococcales; family Micrococcaceae; genus Arthrobacter; species Arthrobacter zhaoguopingii. The sequence goes on from NZ_WIAE01000002.1 coordinate 200,438, forward strand.
GTCGGCACCCCGACGCTTCACCCCGACGGCGGACGGGCGGTGTTCGCCGTGACCCGCCCGGACTTCGACGCCGACGCCTATGTGGGCCAGCTGTGGGAACTCCAGACGGACTCGGGCTCGCACCGGCGCCTCAGCCGCGGCTTCCGCGACACCGCCCCCCAGTTCTCTCCGGACGGCTCGCTGCTGGGCTTCCTGCGGTCGCATCCCGGCGATAAGCCGCAGCTGCACCTCATGGACGCCCGCGGCGGTGAGCCGGTGCAGGTCACCGACCAGCCCCTCGGCGTCGAGGACTTCCGCTTCGCCCCGGATTCGCGGTCGATCGTGTTCGTCGCCCGCGTGCCCGAGGCCGGCCGCTACGGCACCGTCGAGGGAGTCGGCGCCCCGGCCGAGGACCCGCGTCGGATCACCACCTTCCAGTACCGCGCCAACGGGCTCGGCTACACGGCGGACAAGAGGGCCCAGCTCTTCCTGGTGGATGTCCCGAGCCTCGAGGCGGAACCCTTCATCGAGCCCGCGGGCCGGGCCGCAAAGGACATCGGCGCGGACCGTCCCGGCCCTCTGCCCGAGCCCGTCCAGCTCACCTCGGACGCAGCGGATCACAACAGCCCGCGGTTCACCTCCGACGGCGGCCGGATCCTGTTCACCGCCGCCCTCAGCCCGGACGCCGATTCGACCCTGGCCAGCGAGGTGTACTCGGTCCGCCGCGACGGCACCGGCAGGGAGCAGCTCTCGGGGCTCTCCGCGGCCCAGCGGCTCGACTGTGCGGCGCCGGTCCAGAGCAGGGACGGCCGGTGGCTCTTCTACCTTGCCGGTGAGCTCTCCGCCACCGGCCTGGACTTCGTGGCGCGCAATACCGGACTGTATGCGGCGCCGATGGACTCACCAGGGGAGGCCCGCCGGCTGACCGACGCCGAGACCGTTGACCTTGGGGAAGTCCTCGAGGTGGTCCCGCACGGGGACTCCTCGGTCCTGGTGATTCACCGCACCCGCGGCGCCTGCGGGCTGCTTGAGGTCGGGGCGGAAGGCACGGCCTCCACCCTCGTCGACGGACCGGTCGTGGTAACGGGAGCTGCCTCCGCCGCCGGCCGGGCCCTCGTGAGCTACACGGGCCCCGGCACGGCCGGCGACGCGGCGCTGGTGGGCCCAGAGGGGCTGGAACCCCTCACCGATTTCTCCGCGGAGCTGCGCGGTGCCACGACGGTTCTACCCGCCGTCGAGGAGACTTTTCCGGCGCCCGATGGGACCCAGGTGCACGGCTGGGTGATCCTGCCCGAGGGGGAGGGTCCCCACCCGGTGCTGCTGAACATCCACGGGGGCCCCTTCTCGCAGTACGGGTGGGGCTACTTCGATGAGGCGCAGGTGTACGCCCGCGCCGGTTACGCGGTGCTGATGTGCAACCCGCGCGGGTCGGCCGGATACGGACAGGAGCACGGGCGGGTCATCAAGGAGGCGATGGGGATCCTCGACCTCCAGGACGTCCTGGCCTTCCTCGAGGGCGCCCTCGGCAAGTACGCCGCGATGGACGGCAACCGGGTCGGGATTATGGGTGGCTCCTATGGCGGCTACCTCACCGCCTGGACCATCTCCCAGGACCACCGGTTCACCGCCGCCATCGTGGAGCGGGGCTACCTCGACCCGCCCTCGTTCATCGGCTCCTCGGACATCGGCTGGTTCTTCTCAGACGAGTACACGGGAACCGACCCCGAGAAGGTGCGGGGCCAGAATCCCTTCGCCCAGATCGGTTCGGTGGACACCCCAACCTTCGTCATCCATTCCGAGGAGGACCTGCGGTGCCCGCTCGAGCAGGCCCAGCGCTACTACACGGCGCTCAAGAAACAGGGTGTACCGACCGAACTCCTCCTGTTTCCGGGGGAGAACCACGAACTCTCCCGCTCCGGCACCCCCTGGCACCGCCGCCAGCGCTTCGAGCACATCCTCAGGTGGTGGGCGGACTGGCTCCCCAGCGGGCGGAACCAGCCGGCGGACTCAAGCCCGGAGCGGTAGGCCGGCGGGAGCAGCCGCCGGGGCCTAGAATCCGAGGCCCCGGCGGGCCTCTTCCACCGACGGATGAGCCCAGCGGCGTGTGTACTCGAGGTTGTCGGCGAGGGAGCGGGTCTCGGCCCGGTCCAGGTACAGGATGCCGTTGAGGTGGTCCGTCTCGTGCTGCACGATGCGCGCCGGCCAGCCGCTCAGGCGGGTCGTCACGCCGCGGCCGTCCGGCGTGGTGTACTCCAGCGACACCTCCCGGTGCCGCTCCACCACGGCCTGGTAGCCGGGGACCGACAGGCACCCCTCGTAGAAGGATGCGGTGGCCGGCCCTGCCGCCGAATAGCGGGGGTTGATCATGGCGAAGAACGGCAGGGGAGTGCGGCCGCGTTCAATGGCGACGGCGTCGTCCTCCACCCCCTTGTCCTCCACGACGGCGATGCTGAGGGGGATGCCCAACTGCGGAGCGGCGAGCCCCACGCCGGGAGCGTGATGCATCACCCGGCGCATCAGGGTGATCAGGGCCGCGAGGTCCGCATCGCCCAGCTGGCCGTCGAATGCCTGCGCCCTCATCCGCAGCACAGGGTGCCCGGCCCGGACGATCGGCGGCAGCTCCTGACCCAGGATCGAGTGCACCAGGTCGTGGAGCTGGGACGGGGAGTAGCTGGCAGCGTGCGCGGACGGAGTCTCCATGGACTCATCGTACGAGGAACTCACCCAGGGAGCTCCGGCCCAGCACCGCTCGGACCCGTCCGCGCCGGCTCCGGGAAGACACCGGGGCGGAGTCCGGACAGGACGCCCTGCAGGTCCGCGACGACGGCCTCGAGTGCTCTTCCGGCGTCAATCACCGGGTGCCCGCCCGCCCCGGCCTGGGCGAGGTACGCCGTGCGGTACGCCTGCAGTTCGTCAAGGTTTTCGATGTCCGTGCCGCGCGCCGTGATGCGCAGCTGGGCCTGTTCTGCGGGCAGGTCGAGGAGCACGACGGCGCCGGGCCGGGGCAGCAGCCTCAGTGCGGCCGGCAGGAGGACGCCGCGGCGCAGGCCCCGGGCGGCCCTAAGGGCGAGCTGGCAGTGAAGGTGCCGGTCCATAATCACCAGGCCGTCGAAGCGTGCGGCTTTCGCCGAGTTCACCAGCACGTTAATCAGGCGCACCAGCGTCTCGGCGGTGTCCATCAGCCAGGCCGGCGGCTGGAGGCCGACCCGCCGGGCCCACCGGGTGAAGGTCTTCCGCCCTGAATAGTTGCCCAGCACCAGGACGTCGGTGCCCGACGGCACGTGGGCGGCCAGGGCGTGCGCTGCCGTCGTTTTTCCCGCGCCGTCGATGCCGATCAGCACCAGGATCATGGGGGGTCCTTTCAGGGACGCGCGGGCCGGGGTGGCGAGCCGGGCGTCCCGGATTCTCCGCGGTGTCTCATCATAGGATGCGCCAGGAAGCTGTGCCCGTGCTGAGTACATCCCCGTGATGCCCTCCCAACGTCGGCCCTCCCGGAGTTGAGGACGTCCGTGCCGCCGGCGGCCGGGCGTGTGCCGCCGTCCCTATTCACCAGAGTCCCTGCCGCCCAGGTCCCGTCGAGGAAGCCGAGCACCCGGCAGGTGAGCAGCGCGGTTGCGCCGGCGTCGTAGGACGGCAGTGACCTGGCAGCGAAGAGGTGCTCCCGGCCGGGATAGAGGAAAAGGCCGGCGTCGACCACTTCGCTGGCGAGTGCCCGGGCGGCGTCGAGATCACCCTCGCCGGCGAAGAACGGGTCCTGCTCCATGGCGTGGACCTGGACCGGCAGCCCGAACGATCCGCCACTATAGGCCGGCGTCTTCCCGCCGGGCAGGGCCCCCCGGTGTGGGCGCCGCGGTTGCTGCCCCTAGGCAGCTGGCTGCCGTGCGCGGGCCCTGCGGAACAGGGTGCTCGCGGCAGCGATGGCGGCGATGAGGAGGGCTGTGCTGACCAGCTGGGTGCGGCTCGTTTCGGCACTCAGCCCCACGGCGAAGATCGCGCCCAGGATGATCAGGGCGAAGCCGGTGAGCCAGGGGAACCCTTTCATCCGCACCGGCAGGGGTGTACCGGCGCGGTCCGCCCGCCGCCGAAGGATGATCTGCGACACGAGGGCTGAACCCCAGACCACAAGGCAGGTGGAACCCAGGAGCTGGAAAAGGGCGGGCAGGATGCGTTCCGGGAACAGCAGTTCAAGGACGGTCGCGGCGAAGCCGAAGACCACCGAGACAGTCACCGCCCGCCGCGGCACCCGGGCGGGGCTCAGATGCTGAATGTACTTCGGTGCCTGCTCGCGCTCCGCCAGCGAGTAGATCATGCGCGAGGCGCCGTAGAGGTTGGCGTTCAGGGCCGAGAGCAGCGCCAGGACCGCGACGATGGTGATGGCGGTGCCCGCTCCCGGGATCCGCGCAGCATCGAGCACCCCGTTGAACGGCGAGGCCAGCGCCGGTGAGGTAGCGGGCAGCACGAGGATGATCACCAGGACGGACCCGACATAGAACACGAGAATGCGCCAGACAACGGCCCGCACGGCCCGGCCGATGCTCCGCGAGGGGTTTTCGGTCTCGGCTGCGGCGACGCTGACGATCTCCGTGCCGCCGAAGGCGAAGATGACGATGAACAGAGCCGTCGCGACGCCCTCTAGCCCGGCGGGGGCGAAGTCGGTGGTGAGGTTGGACAGTCCCGGTGACCGGACTCCGGGAAGGAGGTTCAGGACGAGCGCGGCGCCGATTGCGAGAAAGACGACAATCGCCGCGACCTTGAAGATCGCGAACCAGTATTCGAACCCTCCGAAGTTGCGCACGCCGGTGAGGTTGATGGCCGTGAAGAGGATCATGAAGATCAGGGCCAGCGCCCAGACCGGCAGGACCGGCCAGATCGTCGAGAGCAGGGCGGCCGCGCCCAGGGCCTCGGCTGCGATCACCACCACGAGCTGGAACCACCACAGCCAGCCGATGGTTGACCCTACGGTCGGGCCCATCGCCTTCTCCGCATAGACGGAGAACGCACCCCTGCTGGGGTGGGCGGCGGCCATCTCACCCAGCGCCCACATCACCAGGATGATCAGGGTGCCGGCCACGAGGTAGGAAATCAGGACGGCGGGGCCGGCGGCCTGGACTCCGGCACCGGACCCGAGGAAGAGTCCCGCGCCGATGGCGCTTCCGAGCCCCATCATGGTCAGCTGCCGTTGCTTCATGAGCCGTGTCGCCCGAAGTGGTTGACGGTTCGCTGCTTCTTCTGGGGCGGTGGACATCATTCCTTTGTATCCGACCTGCGGTGCCAGCGGCACATCGGGGGCGTATATGTCAGCTATGTCACCGGGTAAAGCGCCGAACCGGGCCGGGAGGTCGGCCCGGGGTCCGGCCGGACAGGGATGTCGGCACTTGCCAGCGGCCGGTGGTGGCGGTAGCAAGGAGGAAAGCACGGTGCCGCGGGCCCGGCTGTCGGCATGCGATCCGGTCGCCGTTGCCGCTGACACCCCGCAGGGACCAAGGGCGTTGCGGTTTCTGAGGGTGCAATGTCGAATGGGGAGGAGGATGGCATGGAGGACCTGGCAGCCACGGGCGTACCGCGGTGGAGACCTCGGGTCCTGCTGGCCTGGCTTTCCGGTCCGACGGCCGTGGCGGCCGGCCTCGCGGCACACGTCGCCTCCGGCGGCCTCATGCCGGCGCTGGCTCTGCTCCTTACCCTCACGGCCCTGCTGGGCCTTGCGGCGTCGATGCTTGCGCGGCTCCGGCTGCCCGGGTGGTCGATCCTGGTGCTGTGCGGGCTGGTCCAGCAGCTCCTGCACTTTGCCTTCAGCGCGTTCGTTGGCGGAACGGCCGACGTCGTGCCCGCCCACGGTCACGGTGCCGCAGGGGTTTCTGGTCCGTCCACTGCCTCAGCTGTGCCGGGGCAGGACCTGCACTCGATGCTGTATGCGCACGCGGCGGCGGCCCTCCTGTCGGCGTTGATCGCGGCCCGCGGGACCGCGATGCTGTCCTGGGTCTGTACAGACGTCCGCCGGCTCCGGCGTCCCGGTCACCCAGGCCAGGACGGGCGGCCCCCGTTGCCGCCGCGCTTCGAACCAGGGAGGACCGGAGCACCCACGGCGGAATCAGGAGAGGCTCGACCACGGAAGACCGGACCGGCGGCACCGCACGGGGTCGAGTAAGGGGCGAGCGGTTTGCCGCCTGCCGCCTGCCGCCGGCCGGCCGAGCCGGCGGCGAACCGGCCGACCCACCCGCCGGGCAGGGCTGTTCCCCGCCTGTTCGGCCGGGGTAGTCTCGGGTGGATGGCCCGGCGGCCCGGTTCAGGCGATCGGCCGGCGGCAGGGCCCGAGTCTTCTCGTCCGCCCGACGGAAGCCCCATTTTTGACAGGCATCCCGCTCGTGCAGGCCGCCCGAGGCCCCGCAGACAGGAATCGGAAGCTGCTGCCGCCGGGCAGCCCGGGAAAGGAAACCATGCGCGCAACGCTGATGTACGGAGCCGGAGATGTCCGGGTGGAAAATGTTCCCGACGCGAGCCTGGAGAGGAGCACCGACGCCGTCGTCCGCGTGCTGGTCTCGTGTATCTGCGGCAGCGACCTCTGGCCGTACGGCTCGATGAAGCCCAACCCGGCCGGCTCACGGATGGGGCACGAGTTCATCGGCGTCGTTGAAGACATCGGCCGCGATGTTGCCTCGGTCAAGCGCGGGGATGTGGTGATCGCACCGTTCGTATGGTCGGACGGCACCTGCGACTTCTGCCGGGCGGGCCTGCAGACGTCCTGCCGGCACGGAGGCAACTGGGGCAATCCCGACGCCGGCCAGGGGGAGGCGGCCCGGATTCCACAGGCCGACGGAACCCTCGTGAAGGTGCCGGTCCCGGAGGACTCGGACCTCCTCCCGGCGCTCCTGACGCTTTCGGACGTGATGTGCACCGGCCACCACAGCGCGGTGACGGCGAAGGTCGGGCAGGGATCCACAGTGACCGTCATCGGCGATGGAGCCGTGGGGCTGTCCGCGGTCATTGCGGCGAAGCGGCTCGGTGCGGAGCAGATCATCCTGATGGGCCGCCACCAGGCGCGGACGGACCTGGGAAGGGATTTCGGAGCCACCGAGGTTGTATCCGAACGGGGCGAGGCGGGAGCCGCGCGGGTGAAGGAATTGACTGGGGGAGACGGCACCCACGCCGTCCTCGAGTGCGTCGGCACCCTGCCGGCCATCGAGACGGCCTTTGCCGCGGTGCGCGACGGCGGCTTCGTCAGCAGGGTCGGGGTGCCCCAATACGCCGAGGTACCGATGCCGTCCGTCTTCATGCGGAACGTCTCCCTGACCGGCGGCGTGGCACCGGCGCGGGCCTACATCGAGGAGCTTCTTCAGGAGGTGCTCGACGGCAGGATCCAGCCCGGCCGTGTGTTCGACCGGACCGTGAATCTTGACGACATCGCCGAGGGTTACCGGGCCATGGCGGAGCGGAAGGCGCTCAAGGTGCTCGTCCGCCCCTGACCCCGCGCATCGATGGCGGGGGAGACCCGCCCGGACCGGGCCCCGCAGTGCCTGCCGGCGCCGGACCACGTCATCAAGCTGGTTAGATTGACCCTGACGACGCCGGAGACCATTCCGAAGCCCGCTTCACAGACGGAGAGTCACCATGAGCATGGCCAGTACCGACACGCAGCCGCTCCACAAAGCCGACCGCCACGACGTGATCCGCGTACAGGGCGCGCGGGAGAACAACCTCAAGGATCTCAGCATCGAGATCCCGAAGCGCCGACTGACGGTGTTCACGGGTGTTTCCGGCTCGGGCAAGAGCTCCCTGGTGTTCGGCACCATCGCGGCGGAGTCCCAGCGCATGATCAATGAGACCTACAGCGCCTTCGTTCAGGGTTTCATGCCGACCCTCGCCCGGCCCGAGGTCGACGTGCTCGACGGACTGACCACCGCCATCATCGTCGACCAGGAGCGGATGGGCGCCAATCCACGCTCCACCGTCGGGACGGCCACCGACGTCAATGCGATGCTGCGCATTGTCTTCAGCCGCCTTGGTCAGCCGCACATCGGGTCGCCGCAGGCATTCTCCTTCAATGTCGCCTCGATCAGCGGATCGGGCGCCGTGACGCTCGAGCGCGGTGGAACGACCACGAAGGAGCGCCGCAGCTTCAGTGTCACCGGCGGCATGTGCCCGCGCTGCGAGGGAATGGGATCGGTCACCGACTTCGACCTGGCCCAGCTCTATGACGACAGCAAGTCGCTCAGCGAGGGCGCACTGACCATCCCGGGGTACAGCGTGGACGGGTGGTACGGCCGCATCTTCAGCAGTTCCGGTTTCTTCGATGCGGACAAGCCGATCCGGAGGTTCACAAAGCGGGAACTGCACGACCTGCTTTACAAGGAGCCGACCAAGATCAAGGTCGACAACATCAACCTCACGTATGAGGGCCTGATCCCGAAGATCCAGAAATCCCTGCTCGCCAAGGACCGGGAGGCCATGCAGCCGCACATCCGGGCCTTCGTGGACCGGGCAGTGACCTTTACCACCTGCCCCGAATGCGACGGCACCCGGCTCAGCGAGGCCGCCCGGTCATCCAAGATTCGGGGGATCAGCATCGCCGACGCCTGCGCCCTGCAGATCAGCGACCTCGCTGAATGGGTGCGCAGCCTGGACGAACCGTCCGTGGCACCGCTGCTGACGGCCCTGGGGGAGACCCTCGACTCGTTCGTCGAGATCGGCCTCGGGTACCTCAGCCTCGACCGGTCGACCGGGACGCTTTCCGGAGGCGAGTCGCAGCGGACCAAGATGATCCGCCACCTCGGGTCCTCGCTCACGGACGTCACCTATGTGTTCGACGAGCCCACGATCGGACTCCACCCGCATGACATCGAACGCATGAACGCCCTTCTGCTGCGCCTGCGCGACAAGGGAAACACCGTGCTGGTGGTTGAGCACAAGCCTGAGGCAATCGTCATTGCCGACCACGTGGTCGACCTCGGCCCTGGTGCCGGCACCGCGGGCGGCAATGTCTGCTTCGAGGGCACGGTGGAGGAGCTGCGGGCCAGCGACACCCTCACCGGCCGCCACTTCGACGACCGGGCCGCCCTCAAGGAGTCGGTCCGGACAGCCAACGGGGCGCTGGAGGTCCGGGGCGCCACCGCGCACAACCTGCGTAAGGTCGACGTCGACATTCCGCTGGGGGTCCTCGTCGTCGTCACCGGGGTCGCCGGCTCCGGCAAGAGTTCCCTGATCGCCGGGTCGGTGTCCGGGCGGGACGGGGTGGTCTCCGTGGATCAGGCGGCCATCCGGGGCTCACGGCGCAGCAACCCCGCAACCTACACCGGGCTGCTCGAGCCCATCCGCAAGGCCTTCGCCAAGGCCAACGGGGTCAAGCCGGCCCTGTTCAGCGCGAATTCCGAGGGGGCCTGCCCGACCTGCAACGGCGCCGGCGTCATCTACACCGACCTGGCGATGATGGCCGGGGTCGCCACCACCTGCGAGGAATGCGACGGCAAGCGGTTCCAGGCGTCGGTGCTCGAATACCACCTTGGTGGGAAGAACATCAGCGAGGTGCTGGCCATGCCGGTGAGCGAGGCCGAAGAATTCTTCGGTGCGGGGGAGGCGCGCACGCCCGCGGCGCACGCAATCCTTGCCCGGCTCGCCGACGTCGGTCTGGGCTACCTCAGCCTGGGCCAGCCGCTCACCACGCTGTCGGGCGGCGAGCGGCAGCGGCTCAAGCTGGCCACCCAGATGGCGGACAAGGGCGGGATCTACGTCCTCGACGAACCAACCTCCGGTCTGCACCTGGCCGACGTCGAGAACCTGCTGGGCCTGCTGGACCGGCTCGTTGACTCCGGCAAGTCGGTCATCGTCATCGAGCATCACCAGGCGGTCATGGCCCACGCCGACTGGATCATCGACCTTGGCCCTGGCGCCGGGCACGACGGCGGCCGGATCGTCTTCGAGGGCACGCCGGCCGACCTTGTCGCACAGCGCTCAACGCTCACCGGCCAGCATCTGGCGGCTTACGTCGGGGCGTGATTGACGGACGATGGGTGCATGCCCGGCGCGGTATGCTCCCGAGCAAAGCGAATTCACCCGGCATGTACGTCGCCTGCGGATCCGCGTTCATTGAGTCAGACCGAGGTCTATTGAGCCAGTTCGTACCGTCAGCGGACCGGTCAGGAAACTTTTCGTACAGTGCCGGATGGCAGCAGGGAACGGGTGTGAAAACGTCCTGATGGACTGCGCAGCACCGAGCATTTCGGGCATCGTTCGGCACCCCTTCCCGCCCCTCAGCCATTCGCCGATAATCTACATTATGTCAACTTATCTGCAGAAGGGGCTCCCCCGAAGGCTCGACATCGTGCAGTTCCCGCTGGAACGGCCCTTCGCGAACCGCGTGCTGTTCGACTCACATTCACGAGGCCCAGCAGCACGGCTGCGTGCCTTTGGCCGCAGAAGCCACCGATCCGATGCGGCCGTCGGGACACCCATTCAACCGGCCAGTCCAACATCGGCGAACCCTCGGGAACCGTGGTCATCGTCGGAACCTGGACCGTGACGTGCCCACGGGAATTTCAGCCTGCTGCGCCATCGGAATCGAAACCCGGAGAAACCAGGGACGTGCAGGTCGGCAAGGGATCGAGGCGGGCACCTTCGTGGCTCACCACTCCCCTGCCGGGATTTCGCCCGGTCGAGTCGGTCGGAGCTATGGGAGGGGCGCCCCCCTGGCAGCGGTCCACAGCGCATACCATTCGCCCGACGTCATCAGTTCTGCCTGGCGTGGAGCATCCGCCGACGCCCGAATCCGTTCCGGATTGGTCGATCCAATCACTGCCTCGATGCGGGCGGGGTGCTTCAGGAGCCACGCGAGGACGATCGCCTCGGAGCTGGTGTTGCGCTCCAGGGCAAGCTGCCGCACCAGATCCGTGGCCTGCGCTTCGGCCGAAGTGTGCGCCTCCCGGGGCTGCGAGTACAGTCCTTGCGCGAGGGCGCCCCAGGCCTGGAGCCGGGTGCCGTTGCTCAGGCACCACTCAATCGTTCCGTGGGGAAAGTTCTTTTCCACTCCGCCTGGATGGTTCACCAGCACGGTGCTTTCCACCCAGTCGCGCTTGAACAGGCTCATCTCGAGTTGATTGACGGCGATCGGGATATCGAGTTCGGTCTGCAGGTAGTCCATTTGAGCGGCCGACATATTTGAAACGCCGAGCGCCCTGATTTTTCCTTCCTGCAGGAGTGAGTGAAGCGCCGGCTTCAGCGTCCGGGGGTCGAGCAGCGGGTCGGGCCGGTGCAGCAGCAGGACATTGACGGCATCCACCTGCAGCCGCCGGAGGGATCCCTCGAGGGCGGCCAGGACACTCTCGGCCCTGAGGTCGTAGTACCCGCCACGGTCGTCGGCGGGCAGGACGATGCCGCATTTAGTCTGCACCGTCACGCCGTTCAGCAGCCCGGGGTTTCTGCGCATGACCTCGCCGAAGACGGCTTCGGACTTGCCGCGCCGGTAGATGTCGGCATGATCAAACACGGTGATTCCAGCTTCCAGCGCGGCCGTAATGGCCGTCTCCGCCTGATCAATATCCGTCTCCCCGTAGGGCTCATCGGTCCAGGTTCCGCCCAGGCCCATGGCGCCGAAGAGGAGCCTGCTGGTCTGGTGTGCTGTCTGCGTCGTCATGCGCGGATCCCTTCCGGGGCGAGGCCGGTGCCCGGACCGGATGGCGGGGCAACTCAAAGGACCCAGTTTATGCGTTTCGGGCTGCGGACACCCCGTGAACGGTTGTGATCGATGCCCCGACCGGGTGGAGCAACCCGTTCGACGGCCCACGTCCGGACCCCCATGCTGCAAGCGGCTGCAGCGGGGGCCCGGACGTGGTGATTGCGGGTGCACACCTTGGCCCCTAGCTGCCGGAGCCGGACGGTGCGCTTGGGCGGAAGGCACCGCCCGCATCCCCGGCAGGAATACGGGCGGCGCCCTGTTGTCAGCTGATGGCCGTCATCGTCTGCCACCCTGTCCCCACCTGGAGACGGTTGGCGAAGGTGCCGGATCCGCTGCCCCGGTAGGTCCACAGGATGCCGCTGGCATCCCTCGCCACCAGATCGGCCTTACCGTCGCCGGTCAGGTCACCGGTGACGCTGATGGCGGTCATGGAACGCCAGCCTCCACTGCCCTGGATGCGGGTCGGGAAGGTGCCCGTTCCGCTGCCCCGGTAGGTCCACAGGATGCCGCTGGCATCCCGTGCCACCAGATCGGCCTTACCGTCGCCGGTCAGGTCACCGCCTGCGGTGATAGCGGTCATGGAACCCCAACCTCCGCCCACCTGAACGCGGGTCGGGAAGGTGCCCGTTCCGCTGCCCCGGTAGGTCCACAGGATGCCGCTGGCGTCCCTCGCCACCAGATCGGCCTTACCGTCGCCCGTCAAGTCGCCGGCTACGCTGATGGCGGTCATGGCACCCCAGCCTCCACTGGCCTGAACGCGGGTCGGGAAAGTGCCCGTTCCGCTGCCCCGGTAGGTCCACAGGACGCCGCTGGCATCCCTCGCCACCAGATCGGCCTTACCGTCGCCCGTCAGGTCGCCGGCCGCGCTGATCCTGTTCATGGCGCCCCAGCCGGAGCCGACCCTGACACGGGTCGGGAAGGTCCCCGCACCGTTGCCGAGGTAGGTCCACAGAACGCCGCTGGCATCGCGGGCCAGAAGGTCGCCCCGTCCGTCACCGTTGTAGTCGCGCCTGTTGGCAGGAGGGACTATGGCCGCGACGGTAATTGGCGCGGATGTGGTGGTCGCTGGTGCGTAGCCTGTCTTGCTGCCGGTGACCCGCACCGTTACCGCTTTTCCTGCATCGGGAGCTGCCACGGTGTAGGTCGCCGCCGTGGCACCGCTGATGGCTGCACCACCGCTGAACCACTGATAGGTGAAGGAAACAGGCGCCGGTCCCCAGATGCCGGTGTTGGCGGTCAGGACCGAACCCACTTTGGCTATCCCGGTGATGGACGGGACGGCCGTGGTCAGCGGAGGTACAGCCGGCGTCACCGAGGCGGACAGAGCCGAGTAGGCGCTGGTGCCGGCGTCGTTGGTTGCCCGGACCTGGAAACGGTAGGCCGTGCCGTTGGTCAGGCCGTCGATGACGAGCGCGGTGGCACCGGCGGGTGCGGTGCGCAGGGCGCCGACCTGGGCGTTGGCCGCGTCGACGACCCGGACGGTGAAGCCGGTGGGGGTCCCTCCGGCGGCTGCAGCCGAGAACGCGACCGTCGCCCGACCGTTACCGCCGGTGATGGCGCCCAGGGTGGGAACACCCGGAGCCACAACAGTCGGTGGCGGCGGTGGGATCGGCGTGTCAGAGAACCGCAGGTTCTCGATGTTCCGGAGCGTGTCCGTACCATCTGCACCGCCGTCGTCATGGGTCACCGTCGTGACGGAGCCGGGCGAACCCAGGGCCGCACCGGCGGGCGTCGTGGAAACGGTGTAGTTGGCCTCCGCGTCGGAGAACACCGCGGTGTCCGAACCGCCAGGAGCGGTGAGGATTTCCCGCACCACTACGATGTTCCCCGGATCAACCTTGCCGGCGAAAACCGCTTCCTGGAGGGTCTGCCCGGCAAGGACGCCACCGACCTTGAGGTACTTCGCGGTCATCCCGGTGGCGCTGCCGATTTCGATGGTCCGGTCGGCCGCGTCCCGGACGCTGAGTCGCACGTTGTAGTAGCGGTCGCCGTCGAGGATATCGTCGGCGCCCCTGCCCTCGATGAGGTCGTTGCCGCCACCGCCGAGCAGGATGTTGCCGTCGCCCCAGACGTTGCCGCTGAGGAGCTGGCATTCCCCGGACTCGGTCCGCGCTTCGACCTCTGCCAGCGGAGTCGGCAGGGACGTGATCAGCTCGTCCAGGCCCTCCACCATGTTGACGCCGTCCTGATCGAACACGTCGCAACCGATGAAGCCCCCGCCGCCAACCTCGCTCGGGATTACATCATCTCCGCGCAGGGTGTCGTCCAAGGCTCCCCCGGACAGTCCCTCCACCTCGTTGTACCGGTCGCGCACCCCGACCTGCAGGACGTCCAGGCCAAGAATGGGCAGATCGAGGTCCGCGTCCTGCTTCTGCGGATCCGACAGGCCGATTTCGAAGTCGTAACCGGAGGCGCCGGCCACCTTCTCAACTCCGGGCCCGGCGAGGCCGACGTCGTTGCCGCCTTCCATGTCGTAGTCATCGTCACCGCCCTGGCCGATCAGGACATCGTGGCCGGGCTTCTGCGAGTCGTCCTGGAAGAACAGGTTGCTGGAGTCACCGATCAGCAAGTCAGGGCTTTCCCCGCCCTCGATCCAGTCGTTCCCGCCATCACCGAAGACCGCATCGATCCCCTTGCCGCCGATGGCGAGGTCATCCCCCTCCCCGAGGAAGGTTTCATTGGCGTTCTCGCCGCCGTTGGTGAAATCGCTCCCGTCGCCCCCCATCAGGATGTCGAGGCCCGGTCCCCCGTCGATGGCGTCATTGCCCGGCCCGCCCTTGGGCACGTCGTCACCGTTGAGGTCGGTGATGATGTCGTTTCCGTTGCCGCCGAGCGCGACGTCGGCGCCGTCTCCACCTTCGATGACATCGTTTCCGTTGCCGCCCCAGAAGGTGTCGTTGTCGTTTCCGCCGTAGACGCGGTCCGCGTTGGCGGTCCCGTTGTAGACGCTCTGGCCGTTGATTCCGGAGGGATCGACACTGTTGATCGCACGGTACTTGATCGTGCCGTCGGGCATACGGAGCAGCAGTGCCGTCTCGTCGCAATCAGTTGCCACATCGTCGGCTACGGTATTGCCCGACGAATCGAATCCTCCCGGGGTTCCGTTGAGGTTTTTCAGCTCGAACTCGCAGTCCGCGGTCGCGAAGGCGTCGGCCTTGAGGGCCTGGGCGTTCGTGTTGCGCATGACCAGTTCCGCGAATGAGTTACCTTCGAGCTGTGCCCTCAGGTTCATGCCCGGGGTGCGGGCCAGGTAGTAGAGCCGGTCGGCGTTCTGGAGGTTGGTCATCTGCTGCTCGAACACGTAGTTGAACGTGCTGCCGAGCAGGCCGCCGAACATATTGGTCCGTTCCGCAAGCCCGCCGACCCAGAGGTCGACGTCGTTCAGGCCGGTCGGCTTGGAGGCCCAGTCACCGGTGCTGTTCAGGAAGGCCGCCGCGTCGGCCGGGGCCTCGGCTGTCACGCCGTCAATGGTGGCCGGTTTGACGAGCAGTTGTGCTGCAGCTCGTTTGGCCTCCACCGTGGTCGCCCCCGTGATGCTCGGGTGGGTTCCGTAGGCCGCCACGAAGTTGACCAGCGACTCCGGGTGCTTGAGGTTTTCACCGAAGTCGATCCAGTTCACGTATGGCTTGAGCTGCCCGTCGTTGGTCTCGGCATGCAGTTCCTTGCGCAGGTTGTTCAGCGATGGAATGCCTTCGGACCGGGCGCGGGTGATGTTTACGGTGGCCAGGTCCAACGGCAGCCCGAGAAGGTTGTTGCGCAGGGTGTCGGTGACGAATTCATCCAGTTCGTTTCCGACCTGGTCCGCCATGCCCATCACCACGCTGCCAGCGGCCTCCTTGGGCGCGAGCACCCCGGCATCTCCACCGTCATAGTATGCCGGTGGGTTCAGGAAACCCTCGAGCAGGGAAATGTCGTTCGAGGTTCCCGCGATATCGTCCACCGTCCCGTACTCGCCGTCGCTGCCGGGCTTGTACTCGTTCTTGCGGGAGATGGTGTCCGTCAGCATGGAATGGCCGAAGCGGTAGACCGCGTGCGCGAATTCCGCGGTCACGGCGGGGTTCACGTCGGTCTCGGTGAAGGCGAACGGCTCGAACGGGTTGATACCCGGCTGGACCTTGCGGGCGAAGTCTTCGAACACGATGTGCTGGTATTCCATTTCCGTGACGAAACGCGCGGCCTGGAACAGCCTCTCTCCGAAGTCGAAGGTGCCGGCCGCCTGGTACCCGGCGAGTAGCGCGGGATTCGCGGCCAGCGTGACCTTGATGTCATCGACCAGGCGGTCGTGCTCGGAGTGGAACACCTGGTGGATGGCCGTGAGGCCGATGTTCTCGTTCACCCGGCCGTCACCGGCGATGAAGTGCTCATTGAGCATCTCATCGTCGTAGGTGCCCGGTGCCTGGTCGGCGAAGTCGGCCGACGGAGTGCTGTCCGCATCCGGGGTGGGAACCACCGCAGGCGTCCGCGGATTGTGGTCGGTGTCCTTCGGGGAGGGATCGGCGTTGTGCGCGATGTCCGTGAGGAAGGGTGTGTCGAAGTACTGCACATCGTCAGGCACGAGGGTCCCCTTGCCGTCATTCGCGGCGCGGTCGGCCTCGACCAGGCCCGACCCGGTCACGAACTGCGGCAGGCCACGGGCGGGCCCGGGGATGAAGTTGCCGTACGCGTCCGCGGCGAGCATCGGAACGTTGGTCACGTCCGTGTCCAGCAGCTGGATGCCTAGGAGTGTAGCGGCCTGGGCCTTGGTGCTAGCCCAAGTCGCCATGCCGTCGGCATTGGCGCCAGTGCCGCCGAGCATCTTCCCGGTCGATACGGGACGGCCCTCAGCATTCTCATACTCACGCAGGAAGACCTGATGTGAGGAGTGTGAGCTGTAGGTCTGGCTCTGGTCCACCCAGGGCGAGTCCGTATTGAGCGCGTCCTTGACGTCGTCGGCGGTGCCGAGGACGCCGTCGTCCCCCGGCTGGTTCTGCCCGCGCGTCATGACCATGAACCTCAGATGTGCCGGCAGGTCGTCAGCGTTGCCCTTGATGTGGTCCGGGCCAGAGATGAGGGGATCGTCCGCCTTCATCGGAATGTAGACAGTGCCGCCGCCCTTGACCGTCTGGTCAACCCCGTGATCGAAGAACTGACCGAACAGCGTGAACATCGAGTTGTATGGCGGTGACAGCCCGACATCGGTTGTGACATTCGGAATGAACATCGTGTCGTACTTGGGAACGCAGTCCGCCGGTACGCCGGTGACCGGCGGGTCGGCGTTGGGCTGGGGATCTGTGGTGCAGGGCAGCAGACCCTTGTTGCCCTGGGTGCGCACCGGATGGCCCGCTGCCGCGACAGCTGCTGGATTAGCGGAGGTTTGGTCCACAATGAGGTTGCTGATGATCCGGGGCTCGGAATCGAACACGTCCCCTGACGTCTGGTTGTAGGTGGACGCCGGCGCACCCGGGGCCGCGAACATGCTCGGTTCCGCCGCGCTGTAGGTCGCCTTCGTCAGGCGCGGGAACACCTGGTCCGCCGCACCGTAGTGCCCCTGGTCGGGCTGGAGGTTGTTGCAGCTGCCGTCAACCGTTCGCAGACCCCGGGAGAGCAGCGGGCTGGCCAGTTGGTTCGGTCCCGTTCCGACCAGCGCACCGCAGGGACCTGTTGCCGGGGTCGTTTTCGCCACATGGTTCTCGGCGATCTTGATCTGCTTGAGGATGTAGGACAAGTCGGAGGCGGACACCGTGAACCCTTCTCCGACAGGAGCCTGGACGGCGTGGGCCGCCACCACAGGGAGTCCCAGGGACAGGGGCATGATCAGGGTGGTCGCGGCCGCGATCAGCCGGAAGGGAGGAGGCGTCTTGCCGCCCCTGCGCCGTTTTCTGCGATTCGGGGGTGGATCGGTGGGGACTGCTGGTCCTGATGGATCCGCAGCCCTGTCGGTATTCCGGGCTGAACGTTTCATGGCACACCTGCCGCTAGGAGGGACGGAACCCCCACAGCGTGTTTCCTGTCCCTCGTGAAAACCTTGGGGAAACTTAGGCCCGAGGTGCAGGGCGCGGGTGGCTCCCGGTTCCAAGGGATTACCAAGGACCGGGCGGCAGACTCGCCTGCATGGCACCGACAACCCTCCCAACCCGCACGCGGATCCTTGTGCCGGCCGTCCTGGCCGCCCTCCTTGCGGCCCTGCTCGCGATCGTCCTGACCTCTCCTCCGCGGACACCTCCCGTTCCGCTGGGGGCCTCAGCTGGGCTCGACGGCGGGCTCGCCCGCATCCACGGCGTGGTCCCCACCGAGGCCGATGGATGGTCGCCCCCGACACCTGCGGCTGCGCTCGCCAGCCCGCCCGGCGAGGGCGTTCACCGCGTCCGCATATTGCTGGAGTTGACGGCAATGGGAGACGAGGGGCTGTCCTTTGACCCCTCCGGCTATTCCGTTTCCGCCTTGGGCACAGGAACCTGGCAAGCGGTCTGGTTCTCCCCCGCGTCCGCGGTGGCACCCCAGGGGGAAAGCATCGACGCCGTACTCATCTTCGAACTGCCCGACCGGGCCATCGATCTGACCCTGAATCTTCCCGGAGGAGCTGGACTGTCACTCGGGGCTGGACATCATCGTGGTGGATAGCGGAGCGGCCATGTGGCCAGACCCCGCAGCGACCCTCAAGGTTTTCCCAAGGTCCGAGCGACGGACGCAGGAAAACCCCAAGCCGCGCACGGCACAGTCTGAGCATCGGATGAAGGAGACGGTTAATGTCAACGACAAGGCGCCAGGTTCTGCTGATCGGAGGGCTGGGAGTCCTCGGCGCAGGTGCGGCAATGTGGCCGACGGGATCCGTCGAGGCGAAGTCTGCGAGCCGGCTCAGCTCCGACCACATGCCGCGGCCGTTCCGGACACCATTCATCCAGGCCCCGCTCCTACCGCCCTACGCCACCGGCATTGATCCGGCCGACGGGCTGCCGGTCAATTACTACCGGGTGACAGAGAAGGCGGCGGTGGCACGGATCCTGCCCCGTCTGGGCACACCGGTCCTCGGTTACAACGGGCTGTTCCCGGGGCCCACGATCAGCCTCGATCGGGGCACGAAAGCCGTGGTGAGGGTGCGCAACCAGCTTCCGGTGCGGCATGCGTTGGACGGGCACGCGCTCTCCACCTCCACCCACCTGCACGGCTCGGCGTCCCTCCCCCAATACGACGGTTACGCCAGCGACCTCACCCACCCCGGTTTCTACAAGGACTACCACTACCCCAACTTCCAGCCGGCCCGCACACTGTGGTACCACGACCATGGGGTCCACTTCACCGCGCTGAACGCCTACTCCGGCCTCGCGGCCCAATACCACCTACACGATCCCGTCGAACGGCGGCTGCTCCCCCAGGGCCGGTACGACGTCGCGCTGACCATCAGCGATGCGATGTTCGCCTCAGACGGCTCCCTCGGCTACGACGACAACACCCACTCGGGCCTCTGGGGAGACGTGATCCTGGTGAACGGCAAGCCCTGGCCCGTCATGAAGGTGCAGAAGCGTGTCTACCGCCTCCGGCTCCTGAATGCATCAATCTCCCGGTCCCTGCGGCCGGCCCTGAGCACCGGCGATCCGCTGGTGGTTGTCGCAACCGATGGCGGCTTGATGCCGGCGGCGCAGAGCGTGGCGAACTACCGACACGCCGGGGCGGAGCGGTATGAGGTCCTCATTGACTTCCGGAAATACCGGACAGGACAGCGGATCGAGCTGTGGAACCTGTCCAATGAGAACAACGTCGACTACGACTTCACCCATAAGATCATGGCCTTCGATGTCACCGATGAACCGGTGGACAGCCGGGATCCGACCTGGAACCGGATCCCCACGGCGCTGACCGGAGGTGAAACCATGTCGCTGCGGGCCGGCCAATCCGTCAAAACGCGATACTTTCGGGTCAAGCGGAGCGACGCCACCAACATGTGGACCATCAACGATGACAGCTGGCAGGACGTCATCGCCAGCGGCTACAAGAAGGCAGTCGCCAACCCCGCGCTCAACTCAGTGGAGGTCTGGCAGATCGAGAACAGCTCCGGCGGCTGGTTCCACCCGCTCCATATTCACTTGGTTGACTTCCAGATCATCAGCCGCAACGGACGGGCGCCCTTTAACTGGGAGCGGGGCCCGAAGGACACGGTGTATGTGGGTGAACGGGAGACCGTCCGGCTCCTGATGAAGTTCACCCCCCACAAGGGCGTCTACATGATGCACTGCCACAATCTGCCGCACGAGGATCACGACATGATGGTGCAGTTCCGGGTGGGCCTTCGGGAAACCGACGTTGACCCGAACGATCCCATGACGGCAGCCAAGCCCGTCTGGGACGATGTGGCAGGTTGACCACTAAGCGGGAAGCCAGCGGGCACATGCCGCCGCTGTCACAACCCCCGGTGCCATGGTCTCGAGCCCGGCGGCTCCTCGCGGCGGCCCTAATTCCTGTTCTGGTTCTCCTGCTCATCCGCGGCTGGTTGGTGGACTCCCTCACCGTGTCCTCGGACAGCATGGAACCCACCATCCCGGCGGGGTCCGTCGTCCTTGTTTACAAGCCCGCTGCTGCGGACCGTATCCCTGCCGGCGCGGTGGTTGCCTTCACCAGCCCCGTTGACCGAAGGAAGACAATTAAACGCGTCGTTGCCGGGGAGGGGCAGACGGTTGCGATTCGCGATGCGAAACTTTACGTCGACGGCGTCGCCGTTCCTGAGCCCTTCATCGACCACGACCGCATCGACGCTACCTATTTCGGACCCGAGACGGTACCGGCCGGAAGCGTCTTCGTGCTTGGGGACAACCGGAGTGTGTCAATCGACTCGAGGGACTTCGGGGCCGTGCCGCTCGACGCGATCCAGGGCATCGTGCTGGTGGGCCGGAAGTAGCTGCACGCCGTCATCCCTCTACTCCCACCGGTGCCCGGTGGATACCTCACAGGGATTACCCCGCTGCTGCCTGAGCACCCAGCGAAAATGAATGCGGCAGGCGAGTAATCTTCATCGCCCTTCGAGTAGCAAGCACTGTTGTTCGTCGATATATCCAGGACTTCAATGGGTGACACACGGCACCGGATAATCGAGGAAAATTCAGTGTTCACTTTAGATGTTGAAAAGGAAACACCCGCCACGACAATAGTGGCGGACGCGCCTCGACAAACGCCAACGCTTCGAATTTCAGTCTTCGGCCCTTTGACTATCCACCGTGGAGAAACGGAGCTCAGCGCGAACCAACTCGGCGGACCCAAGCCCCGCCAGGTCCTTGAAATTCTCCTCCTGAGCTTTGGATCAGCAGTTTCAAAGAGCCGCATCATGGACCTTCTGTGGAGCGGGAACCACCCGGCCGTCGCACTCCCCACCCTCGAGAGCTATGTCAGCGTCCTCCGACGGCACCTGCAGCCAGGGACCGGCCGCTCCGGCCCCCTCCGCACCGTTAACGGCGGTTACGCCATCGACCGCTCGCTCGTGGAGCTGGACCTCGACCGCTTCGATCGGCTGGTCAGGAGGGCCGGCCAGGCGGTGCCCCACGCAGCCCTGGCGATGCTCACTGAAGCGCTTGAGCTGGCGTCAACACCGCTGCTCGGGGATGAACTCCTCCCGGCCTGGGCGGAGGAGGAACGGATTCTCCACGCCGCACGGGTCGGCTCCGCTCGGGTTCTGGCGGCAGAAACCGCACTCGCGGTGGGAAATTTCTCCCAAGCCATTGCCTGGGGCGAGGCTGCTGCAAAAGAGGATCCACTCAACGAACGGGCATGGACGGCCTCAATTCTGGGGCTCGAGCGGAATGGAGAAAATACCGAAGCCTTACGGGCTTTCGACCGGTGCCGCAGGATAATGGCCGAGGAATTGGGCTGCGTGCCGAGTCTGGCGCTGCAGGAAGCGCAACACAGATTGCTCACGAATACCGCGGCGACGCGCGAGCCATTCGCAGTCCGGGCCCCGGTCGAGGTAACCGCGGAGGAATGTTCCCCGGCGACCCTGGCGGCCAGGGGAAAAACGGAACGCCTGCGCATTCTCATCGTCGATGACCACACCACATTTGTCGACCTCTTAGCTGGAGCTCTTGACCGGGAACCAGATCTAAGGAGTGTAGGGGCTGCGAAATCGGTGGCCTCGGCAGTGGCCATGTTTGAGGAGACGCGGCCCGACGTTGTGTTGATGGATCTCCACCTTCCTGACGGATCCGGACTCAAGGCCGCGGAGCGGATTCTTTCGGTGACGCGCGGGGCACGCATCGTCATGCTGACCGGCGATCCGTCGCCCGCAGCGCTTCAGGAGGCCGCCCGCATGGGAATCTGCGGATTCCTTCCAAAGGACGGTGCACTGGGGCTCATGCTGGACACCCTGAGGCATGCTCGAGCCGGCAACATGATCGTGCACCCGGCGCTGGTGGCGAAATTTGGCGGCACCTCCGCATCGACCGCCGGACTCCCGGAACAGTGACGAGGCAGGACCGCCGTGGCAGTGTTTCACGCAGGAGGGGCCAGCTCACCGGACGACGCCGGCCAGGATCCCGCTGAGCGGTGGGTGGTGAGATTCGCCGTCGTGCGTTTCCTCACTGCCGGCCTTGTCGCCCTCGGCTTGGTTGCCCTCCCGGTGGCCGCCTGGATGTGGGCCGAAGCGGAACGGCAGGCCCTGGTCAATGCGCGGGATATCACCCAACGCCTGGCCGACAATGTGGTTGGCCCCTTGGTCACGAACCGGGTCCTTGCGCGCGATCCCGCCGCAATCGAACTAATCGATCAGCGGTTGGCGCCGTGGCTGGCCAATGGGAATCTGACCCGGATCAAGGTGTGGGACGAGCACGGCCAGGTCGTGTATTCGGATGTTGAGTCCCTCATCGGGCAGGAGTTCAAACAGGAAGAATGGGCTCGGCTGCTTTTGGACGGCGGGCCGGCGACGGCGACCCTCGAGGCCCAGACGGCGAAGGAAAACGAGTACGAGGCTCACTCCGGAGAACTCGTGGAGGTGTATGTCCGCTCATTTTCCCAGAGCGGTGAGCCGATGATCCTCGAGACATATGCATCGGGCGAGGCCGTCCGCCGCGACCAGCATGCAGTGCTGATCGGAATGGTTCCGCCGATGCTGCTTTCATTGGCCGTGCTGCAGCTGGCCCAACTGGTCCCGGCCACCCGCCTTGCACGAAGGATCCGCAGGCATCAGGCGACACGAAACGCATTGCTGCGCTGCGCCATCGAGGCGTCGGATCAAGAGCGTCGACGAATCGCCAGCGAACTCCACGACGAGGTCATCCAGGACCTGTCCGGGCTGGCTTATGCTTTGGAATCCGAAGAGCGCTGCGGCCCACCTGAACAAGGGCCGATAGTTGCGATGGCCCGGACCCTGCTTCAGGACAATATCCGCGCCCTCCGGGCCATGACCAGCGAGCTTTATCCACCCGACCTTGAGGAGCTCGGGCTGGAGGCATCCCTCATGAGGCTCGAAGCCCCGTTGGTGAAGCGTGGAATAGCCTTGAGTATCGATCTGTCGGACAGACTCGTACTTGACCGGGACAGTGCGGTCCTGGTGTATCGGGTGGCGCGTGAAGCCCTGGCCAACACCGCCAAGCATTCTTCGGCGCACTCGGTGGCCATCCGGGTCCGGCAGGCCGGCCCAAGCACTTGGATCACGATCTCGGATGATGGACTTGGATTCAACCCGGGCGACCCCTGTCCGGAAGGCCATTTTGGGCTGCGGATCCTGCGGGACACAATTCAGCAGGTCGGCGGCACCCTTGAGGTACGCTCCGCACCAGGGGTCGGTACGTCCGTCACCGCGACCTTCGATGAGGGGGCGCTCCTGTCACGAGGGCGGGCAAGCGTCCCCTCGAACGGCTGAGCGAGCCCCGGTCGATACCATCGTTGTGCGGCTCGACCGGTTGTGCAACTCGTCGGGCGGGGCGCGCCCGGTATTGATGGAAAGAGGTTCTATGGTTCAGCGGCTGTTTTCCTACGGGACCCTGCGGCTGCCCACCGTCCAGCTCGCGCATTTCGGCCGCCTCCTCACGGGCACGGAGGACCGCCTGCCCCACCACCGGATCGAGTGGCTCCGCATCACCGACCCCGCGGTGGTTGCCACGAGCGGAACCGATTCCCACCCCATCCTGCGCTACTCGGCAGCAGCAGCCGATTTCGTCGAAGGCACGGTGTTTGAGGTCTCCGACGAGGAGCTCGCTGCGGCCGATCTCTACGAGGTGGGCGAGTACGAGCGGGTGCAGCTGCGCCTGGAATCAGGAATCCACGCCTGGGTCTACGCCGATGCCCCCTGACATGGGCCCCTCAGGAGGGCACCGGCGCCCGGCGTGCTGCTGCGCCGGTGCATGGCTCCGCCGTTAGTAAGCACACTTGCTATTGTTCCTCCCGCTCCGTATCGTCTAAAGAGTAGAGCGCAACGGTGGAGCACCCTGCGCGTGCGCCTCTGCCATACGTAACCCGGTCCACTTTGGGCCGTTGGATCCGTTGACGGTCTCACTACATAATTAGGAGGATCCCTGTGTCGAACAACACCAACGCCGCCCGAGGTGGTCCCCCTGCTGGAGTTTCGGCCTCCGCAAGGCGATCAGTTCATTCCCCGCTAAGACTGAGGTAGACCCGTTTTGTTTCGTCACTTGGCGCGTGCCGCCTCCGCCCTCACGACTCCGCTGACCCCGGAGGACTTCCTCGCGTTGTTCAATCCGGTGCACTCCTCCCGCCAGCTCCGCGGGATTGTGACCCGCGTGGTCCACGAGACCGAGGACTCAGCCACCATCTACTTCCGGCCGGGCCACCGCTGGCAGGCCCACCAGGCCGGCCAGTGGGCGCGCATCGGCGTCGAACTCGACGGAGTGCGCCAATGGCGCTCGTACTCGTTGACCACTGCGGCCGGCCACGATCCCGCGATCACCGTGAAGGACGCCGGTGCCGTCTCCCGGGTGCTGGTCCGCGGCACCAAACCGGGCGATGTGCTCTTCCTTTCGCCCCCTCAGGGTGACTTCGTTCTGCCCGAGCACCCGCGGTCCCTGCTCATGCTCACGGCCGGCAGCGGCATCACCCCCGTGATGTCCATGATCCGCACCCTCATCCCCCGCCGCCCCGACGCCGATGTGGTGCTGATCAACTCAAACAGCACCCCCGAGAAGAGCCTCTTCCGTGAAGAACTCGCAGAACTCGCCGACCAGTTTCCCAACCTGACGGTCCGCCACTGGTTCACCAGCGCCCGAGGGCGCCTCGAGTTCACCGCCAAGACCATCGCCGATCTCTGCCCGGACTGGCGCAGCCGGGCCGCCTACGCCTGCGGGCCTGAAGGTTTCCTGAACGACGCCGAGGAACTCTGGAAGAGCGAGGCGGCCCTCGAGGCCGCCGGCACGTCGCCGGGCATCGCAGCCGGAGCCGAAGCGAAGGGCGCCCGCCCGGGAACCCTCACCGTCGAGCGCTTCAGCACCGACCTCACGGCGGGTGCGGGGCACGACGGCGGAGTGGTCGTCTTTGAACAGTCCGACCGCGAGGTTCAGGCCGACGGTGACACTCCCCTGCTGGATGCGGGCGAGGACGCCGGCGTGTTGATGCCCAGCGGCTGCCGCATGGGTATCTGCCACAGCTGCCTCGTCCCGCTGCGCAGCGGACAGGTCCGCGACCTCCGCACGGGCGAACTTCACAACGCCCCCGGCCAACTCATCCAAACCTGCGTGTCGGCCGCGGCCGGTCCCGTAAGCCTCGACCTCTAACCCCTCGAAGGAGCCCCATGACCACCACGCTGACCCGCCCGGGCGCCCTGGCGACGTCTGGCCATCCCCTGGTCCGTCCCGATGCCGCCAAGCACCTCTCCGATGAGCAAATCGCCGAGCTCGGCCGTGAGCTGGATGCTGTTCGGGACGAAATCCTCGCCAAGCGCGGGGCAACCGACGCTGCCTACATCCGGCGCATCATCAAAATCCAGCGCACGCTCGAATTCACCGGACGCGGTGCTCTGATGTTCAGCAAGTACAAGGCTGCCTGGGCCGCCGGCACGGCCATGTTGAGCCTTGCGAAGATCCTTGAAAACATGGAGATCGGCCATAACGTGCTTCACGGCCAGTGGGACTGGATGCGCGACCCGGACATCCACTCCACCACCTGGGAATGGGACTTCGTCACCCCGGCGCGCTCCTGGCAGCACACCCACAACGATCTCCACCACCGGTGGACAAACGTCATCGGTAAGGACAAGGACATCGGGTACAACCTGCTGCGGATGGATGCCGACCAGCCCTGGCGCCCGTTCAACCTCGGCAACCCGCTGTACAACGCGATCCTGGCTCCGGTGTTTGAGTGGGGCATCGCGCTCTACGACCTCGAAATCCCCGACTATAAGGAGGGCGTGAAATCCAAGGAGGCGATGAACCGCGACCTCAAGGCCGTCGGACTCAAGGCACTCAAGCAGTTCTCCAAGGACTACGCCGCCACGCCCCTGCTCGCCATGGCCACCGGCTCCGGCCGCCGGGCACTCTATGGGACCCTCGCCGCAAACGCTATCCGCAACTTCTGGGCCCACGCGGTGATCTTCTGCGGCCACTTCCCCGACGGCACCGACACCTTCACCGAAGAGATGGTTGAAGGCGAGACCCGCGGCGACTGGTATGTCCGCCAGATGATCGGCTCGGCGAACATCTCCGGCTCGAAGTTCATGCACCTCATGACCGGAAACCTCTCCCACCAGATCGAGCACCACTGCTTCCCGGACCTGCCGTCCAACCGGTACGCCGAGGTGGCGGTGAAGGTGCGGGAGATCTGCGCCCGCTACGGCCTGCCCTACACCACCGGTCCGCTTCCGAAGCAGGTTGGGTCCACCTGGGCGAAGATTTTCAAGCTCGCCCTGCCCCCGAAAAAGACCTCCCGAAGCCCGAAGTCCTCTCCTGCCTGAGCTTTCCGACATTTGCAGCGTGCCCCGGTGTCGTCGACGCCGGGGCCCGCTGCGCAGGATGGTGGCAGGCCCGCCGGCGGGTCCGCTGAGTCGGGCGGGTCCGGCGCGCCGCAACAGATAGCATGCTACTCATGACCGTGCTGGCCTTGCCGAGCTCCCTGGCCGGCACCCTGCGTGGCCGGGGCATCTCGGACGTCCGCGACGACGAAACCACTCGCTCCGCCTACTCGAGCGATGGCTCCCTGTACCGGGTGAGGCCGTCCGTCGTCGTTTTTCCACGGGACGCCGACGACGTCCTCGCCGCCCTGGAGGTGTGCCGCGACCGCGGGGTGCCGGTCACCTCCCGCGGGGCCGGGACGTCGGTGGCCGGCAATGCCGTGGGGACCGGCGTGGTTCTCGAGTTCAGCCGGTACATGAACCAGGTTCTCGACCTCGATCCGGAGGCCCGCACGGCTGTGGTGCAGCCCGGCGCCGTGCACGCCTCCCTGCAGCGCAGGGCGCAGACGCAGGGGCTCCGGTTCGGACCGGACCCCTCGACCCACAACCGCTGCACCATCGGGGGGATGATCGGCAACAACGCGTGCGGCTCGCGCACCCTGGCCTACGGGCGCACCGTGGACAACGTGACGCACCTCGACGTCGTCATAGGGTCCGGAACCCGACTGATGCTCGGCCCCGACGGAACGCCCTCCACGCCGGAGACCGATGCGCTCCGCGCGCTCGTGCAGGGCGAACTTGGCACGATCCGGACCGAACTGGGCCGGTTCGGACGCCAGGTCTCCGGCTACGCGCTCGAGCACCTGCTCCCCGAGCACCGGTTCGACCTGCGCCGCGCGCTGGTCGGAAGCGAAGGCACCCTTGCGGTGGTGCTTGAAGCAGGGGTGCGCCTCGTCGCGGACCCGGCACACCGCACTCTGGTGGTCCTGGGCTTCGCCGACATCGGCTCCGCCGGGGACGCGGTGATGGACGTCATGGGCTTCCGTCCCACCGCCTGCGAGGGGCTGGACTCGCGCATCGTCGACGTCGTCCGGAGCCGTAAGGGTGACCATGCGGTCCCGGAACTGCCTGCGGGCGCCGCCTGGCTTTTCGTCGAGATCGCCGGCGAAGACCCTCTGGAGGTCGTAGACCGCGCCCGGCGCCTCAGCCGCGCGGCGGCCCTTCCGGCCCGGGTGATCACCGATCCGTCCGACGCGGCGGCGCTGTGGAAGATCCGCGAGGACGGGGCGGGCCTGGCGGGCCGCTCCCCGGCAAACATGCCCGCCCATTCCGGCTGGGAGGACTCGGCCGTGCCACCGGAGCGCCTCGGGGACTACCTTCGGGACTTCGACGCCCTACTCCTCGAACATCACCTCATGGGCTTTCCGTACGGGCACTTCGGGGACGGCTGCGTCCATATCCGCCTCGATGTGCCGTTCGACCGACCCGACGGCAGCGCACTCTTCCGCAGCTTCATGACCGCCGCCGCTGAACTGGTGGCCCGCTACGGCGGGTCCCTCTCGGGTGAGCACGGTGACGGGCGGGCCCGCAGCGAACTGCTGCCCTACATGTACTCCCCCGCCGCGATCGGTCTCTTCGGGAAGGTCAAGGCGGTGCTCGACCCGGACAACCTGCTCAACCCGGGCGTCATCGTCGATCCCCGGCCGCTCGACGCCGACATCCGCATCGCCGAGGCCAAACCGCTGCGCTCCCGCCTCGGCTTCCGCTATCTGCACGACGGCGGTGACTTCAGCCAGGCCGTCCACCGCTGCACCGGGGTGGGCAAGTGCCGTGCGGAGAACACCGATGGCGCCGGCGTCATGTGCCCGTCCTACCTCGCGACCCGGGAGGAGAAGGACACGACCCGCGGCCGGGCGAGGGTCCTTCAGGAAATGATCAACAAGGGAGGCGCCGGCTGGCGCTCACCCGAGGTCCACGACGCCCTGGACCTGTGCCTGTCCTGCAAGGGATGCGCCTCGGACTGCCCGACCGGTGTCGACATGGCCACCTACAAGGCCGAGATACTTCACCAGAGCTACCGGGGACGGCTCCGGCCAGCCTCGCACTACTCGCTGGGGTGGCTGCCGCGGTGGGCTCGCCTTGCCTCCACCGCGCCCCGCCTGGTCAACGCCCTCACCCGGCTGCCGGGGATCGGCCGGCCCGGGCTGCGCCTGGCCGGGGTGGATTCCCGTCGCACCATCCCCGCCTTCGCATCCCAGACCTTCTCCTCCTGGTTCCGCGCCCGGCCGGCGTCCGCTACCGGTTCCGGGCTGATGCCTGAAGGAGGACCCCAAGGGGATCAGGTGGCCACCCCGCGGCCGCCGGTGCTGCTGTGGGCCGATTCCTTCACCAATTACTTCACCCCCGAGGTGGGGCGCGCAGCCGTGCGGGTGCTGGAGAAGGCTGGCTTCGAGGTGCTGATTCCGGACAAGGCGCTGTGCTGCGGGCTCACCTGGATCTCCACCGGCCAGTTGGATGCGGGACGGCGGATCCTGGGCCATACGGTCGCCGAGCTCAGGCGTTACGCCGACATCGGCATTCCCGTCGTCGGGCTCGAACCCTCTTGCACCGGGGTATTGCGCTCCGACGCCCTGGAGCTCCTCGGCGAGGACACCGCCGGCCCGGTCGCGAAGGCCACCCACACGCTGGCGGAGCTGCTGGCGACAGTCCCCGGCTGGACGCCGCCCCCGATGGAGGGCACGTCCGTCGTGGCCCAGCCACACTGCCACCACCACGCGGTCATGGGGTGGAGTCCGGACGCGCAGCTGCTTCGACGCGCGGGTGCCCGGGTGTTGGAACTGGGCGGGTGCTGCGGCCTTGCAGGCAACTTCGGCGTGGAGCGCGGCCACTACGAGGTGTCGGTCGCGGTGGCCGAGCAGCAGCTGCTCCCGGCCGTGCGAGCCGCCGACGCCGAAACCGTCATCCTCGCCGATGGTTACTCGTGCCGCACCCAGCTGACCGACCTCAGCAACCGGCAGGGCCTTCACCTTGCGCAGCTCCTGGACGGTGCACCACCCGACGGGTGACCGCCGCCGCCGTGCGCAGCAGTACCGGAACTCCATTCGGTCGGAAGGCATGGCATTGGAACGTTGTGAAAGGCGCATTAGCAGCTTCCCTCGAATTGCTGGTCGAATCCCATGAGGACTCCACTCCGATACCTGTTTCCCTGCAATGAATACTCATTTCACCGTTGAGGGAAATTTCTATCTTTGCAGAACCAGAGTCCGGGCGTACCGTGATGCGCACCGAACTTCAATGGGTCTTCAGGGAAACTGCCGGAACTCTCCTTTCGCCCGTTCTCATCCTGCCTAGGTTAGGAGGACGATATGAAAATTGACAGGCAAGGCCTCCGGGTGGCGTCCCTGGGGTTTGTTTTCGTCCTTATCGGGCTGTAGTGGCTGACGCTGCCGGAAATTCCGCGAGGGGCGGTTGTCCTCCTCCTCGGGGGCGCCGCGTTCATCACTGGCGGCGTTCTGAGGTGGCGCGCGGAACGCCGGCACCGGGCTGCGGATCGCTCGCCGTGAATTCCTCGAATAGCGGGCCGTATTTCACAATTGAAAATCGAAAAACGATCACTCCATGGGGAATTCGCATGACTCAGGGTTTCCAGCAGTCACCGCCAACGAGACGTGAGGAGCGCACCAATCCCGGCAGATCCCTCGGCATCGCTGGATTCGTCCTGTCGATTCTGGGGCCATTGAGCGTCATCGGGCTGATCCTCAGCATCATCGCCTTCCTGCAGTCGCGGCGGGCGGGAATGAGAAACGGTTTTGCCCTTGCCGGGACCATCATTGGAGCTGCCCTCACGGTCGCCGGGGTCACCCTCCTGACCGTTGGAATCACGAGCCTCATTCAAACCTGTGCCGAACTCGGGAACGGAGTTCACGAGCGGACCGGCATCACCTACACCTGCAATGTCTAGCCGGCAGGCGGGGTGGCCCAGAAGCGCATGCTCCGCGCTGACATGGATGCCATGGCGGAGCACATGTTCGAGCCCCTCCCCGCCGGTGAGTATCCGAACCTTGCGGAATTCGTGAACGCTCACGTGCTGAAGCCCGGCTACGACTACGTCGAGGAATTCGAGTACGGCCTCGAGGTGATTCTGGATGGGCTGGAAGCAGCGCTGGGCACAGACTGATCGGGCTACCGGAGCCATTCCGACTTCCCCGGGTGGCTTGCGTTCGTCTGCAACGATGTCTCTATGCGTCTGCACGACTTCACCGCTCCCAGCACCCAGGCAGCCCGGGCCGCCTTCCAACTGGCAGCTTCGTATCACTCGCCCGCGCTACTCAACCACGTGGTCCGATCCTGGCTGTGGGCAGAGGCATTCGCCCTGCTCGAGGAACGGCGGAACGTGGATCATGAACTGCTGTACACCTCCGCAATGCTGCACGATATGGGGATCGTCCCTGCTTTCGACAACGTTGCGCTTTCCTACGAGGAAGCCGGCGGGCACGTCGCGGTCGCGCTCACCGCTGGCGCGGGCTGGGCGCCGGACCGACGACAGCGCGCACTCGACGTGATCGTGCGGCACAACTGGCCGTCGGTGGATCCAGCGATGGATGTGGAGGGATACCTGCTGGAGGTCGCAACAGGCCTGGACATCAGTGGCTCCCGAGCGGACGTCCTTCCCCGGGACTTCGTGCAAGAGGTCCTCTCCACCTATCCGCGCCTCACGCTCGCGGATGAATTTACTGCGGGCGTGACGGACCAGGCCCGGCGGAAGCCCACCACAGCGGCTCACCGGCTCGTCCATGACGGCGTCCCCGCGAAGCTGGCCCACCATCCGCTGGAGCAAAACCCGAACGCCTAGGCAGGTGCGCCAGCAGGCTGTGTGCGCCCTGACGAGCGGGTGGGATGTCTTACAGTGAGGCATGCACCTGACGAGAAACCACGATCAATCGCCCGCACGGCAATGGGCGTCCGTCGCCCTGATCGCACTTCTGTCCGCGGGACTCTGGGTTGGCTGGTTCGCCTGGGATACCGAGTACCAGTACGACGAATCCACCGGCGAAATGGCCGGACCGTATGCAATATGGCAGGGGGTGGGGGCGTTCTTGTGCGGCATCGTGGTGGCAGGGCTCGCCTACCGTCTTCTGCCCTTTGGCGTCGCTCTCCTGATCCTCCCGGTCTCCTTCACCCTCGCGTGGATCGGCACGGCCGCCGTCAATGATGTGACCGGACTGTGGATGATAGGGGCGGTACTGGTCGCTTTCGGCACCACCCTGGGCGCGCTTGTGCTGCTCGGCATCGCGGCCGCCGTCGTACCGGTCCACCGGGGACGCCCTTCATAGGGCTCCGGTGCCTGAAGGTCGGTTCATCAAGATCTCAGGCCCGCTGTTCCTTCATCACCGGGGCGGGCCCGCCGGGTTAGGATCCGCCCATGACCATCGCGGAGCATTACCGGCGTTTCGC
This sequence comes from Arthrobacter zhaoguopingii, assembly GCF_009828605.1. Lineage (NCBI taxonomy): Bacteria > Bacillati > Actinomycetota > Actinomycetes > Micrococcales > Micrococcaceae > Arthrobacter > Arthrobacter zhaoguopingii. Next base: position 232,327 of record NZ_WIAE01000002.1, read on the forward strand.
TGAACTCGAGGCACACGGCGTTTCCGGCATCTACGAGGACTGGGCCCTGGGCGTCGCAGGAGACCCGGTCGTGCAGGCATTGGTGGGTGGACTCCCGCCGGCGAAGCGGCAACCGAACCTGGTCTTCGCCGCCGCCCGGTCCCACGGCGCCCCGCTGGGGAGCTACGGGAACGTCCGGCCCTGGCTGCTGGCTAACTGGCAGCGCGTGGATCCGGTCATCCGCACCCGTTCCACGCAGACCAACGAAGCCGGCCGGTGCGCGGTCCTCCTGCCCCAGCTCGCCGCCGTCGAAGGACCCGTCGCGCTGCTGGAGGTGGGTGCCTCCGCCGGACTCTGCCTCTACCCCGACCGGTACGGCTATACCTACCAGGGCGCGGACGGTACGGTCCGGCTGAATCCTCCGCAAGCCGCGGACGTGCTGCTCGAGTGCGAACTGCGCGGCGGTGCCACCGCCCCGGCCCGGCTTCCCGAGGTGGTCTGGCGCGCCGGAATCGACCTGAACCCCCTCGACGTCGCCGATCCGGTAAGCCTGCGGTGGCTCCAGACACTGATCTGGCCCGAACACGAAGCCCGTCGCCGGCGCCTCCATGCGGCCGCGGCTGTGGTCGCCGCCGACCCTCCCCTGCTCGTAGCCGGCGACCTGAACAAGGAACTCGAAAAACTGGCACGGCAGGCACCACCCGAGGCCACCCTGGTCGTCTTCCACAGCGCCGTGCTCGCGTACCTCACGCCCCCCGAGCGACAGCAGTTCGTTGATCGGGTGGGCGCCCTCGACTGCATCTGGCTGAGCAACGAAGGCCGGCAGGTCCTGCCCGAGATCACCGCCCGGATCCCTCACCGGACCCCTCACCGGACCAAGCCACAAGACGGTGCCTTCGTCCTGGCCAGGAACGGCGTCCCGGTCGGCCTCACCGGCCCCCACGGACAGTACACCCAGTCCCTGAGCTGACCGTCGGTCATTCTCGAAGGATCACCCACCGCCGCGTTGCTGACATAGTGAAGACCATGGATGGTTCCCCGCCGCTGCCGGTCGCCGAGTTCGCGTTCCCCGGGCCGCTGCGTGACAAGCTCGTTGCCGCGGTCCTCGCCGGACGCAAAACCACCACCACCTCGCTTCGCATCGAGTACGACATGGAGGATGAGCTCCTGCCATCGGTAGGCGGGCGCCACCTGGTCATCGACTCAATGGCGCGGCCGGTGGCGGTTATTGAAACGGCCGCCGTTGAGCAGGTCCTGCTTGGATCGGTTTCCTGGGCGCATGCTTCCTGCGAGGGCGAAGGGCATCCAGACCTCCAGCAGTGGAGGAACGATCATGAATCCTTCTGGCACAGCCAGAGCATGCGGGACTTCCTTGGTGATCCGGGGTTCACGGTGGACGACGACACCCCTGTGGTCCTCGAGCGCTTCCGGGTCGTCGAAATCCTTCCGGATCCGCCCGCAAGACTGGGAGGGTATCCATGAGGGGTGGGAGTATTTCGGGACATCATGTGGCGCTCGACACAATTGCCGTGCGATGCAATGCGGTCAGGTGTCGCGAGGTATGTCCGGCAGGCGCGGTTTTCCTGCCAGGTCAGGGGGCGGCCGCGAGCTGCGCTGGCAGTGGCTGTGAAGTGATGTGTGCCAATACGGTCTGGGCGAAGAGGTCTGGGCTTTGGCCGTTCCACGCATGTCCGACCGCGGGTGCGATTCGTGCTTGCGCATGGGAGAAAGCGGCGGCAATTTCCGTGAGTGACTCAAGGATGAGAGGGTGTTCGTTCGCACCGGCGGTGGCGAGGACCCGGGTGGGACAGGTGGCTGCGGCGGCCGGCAGCCTATAGTTCATGAGTTCCTCGCCGATCGCGGTGAATGTGCCCTTGGCCATGGACCGGGCGGCGGCGACGTAGCCTTGGTAGTCCTCTCGGGGTACAGCCAGCGACCGCGCATTGGCGCGCAGCATCACCCCGCTGCGGATGAAGGGTGCCATCAGGTGACCGGCGGCGCGCATTAACCTGGGGCGTGGGAAAGGGAGTACGTTAACGCCACTGACCAAGGCACTCAACACCCTTTCCGGGTGCGCGGCCGAAATCTCGAGAGCGAGGTAACCGCCCAGTGACAGCCCCACGACGTGGGCGGTACCGTCAACCGTCGTCTCATCGATGATCTGGGTTAGGGCGAGGACCGTGTCGTCGATCGATACCCAGGGCCGAGAGGCGTTGTGGCCATGACCGGGTAGGTCGACCGTGACCAGGCGGACAGCTCCCTCTAGCCGACCGACCAGGCCCTGCCACATCCAGCTCGTCGTGCCGGCTGCGTGCAGGAGGACGCACGTCGGCGCACCGTCGGGGCCGGTGATCGTGGCGGAAAGGGCATCGGGCGACGAGCGCGCGGGCGGGGCCAGTGGGGTGCCTCGGTTCGGCCGGAGCAGCGGGAGTCGAACGCTTCGGGCCGCGACGCCGCGCCGCTGTCCTTTAGTCGAGACCATCACTCTCAGGACCCTGTTCGCGTCTGAAGTGGCCGCAGCTGACGCGGAGCTTCCATGACAGGCGCCACAGTTGCGAGTGGACCTGCGGCGCCGACAGGGAGGCGGAGCCGCAGGCGCCCTTCTTGAGGGATCGGAGTGGTCATGTGTCAACGTTATCGTCTATGAGAACATTGTCAACACTGATAATGTTCGGCCATGGGATCCGCCGAACTGCTCCTCCACCCGGTCCGTCTTCGGGTTGTCCAAGCCCTCCTAGGAGACAGGGCGCTGACAACGGCGCAGCTGGGCGAGCTCCTGCCCGATGTGCCGGCGGCCACGCTGTACCGGCAGGTGTCGGTTCTGGTAGAGGGCCAGGTCCTTCAAGTCGTGACCGAACGGAAGGTCCGGGGGGCTGTCGAACGTACCTACCGGCTCGTTCAGGCTGCCGCGGAGGTCGACGTGAGCGAGCTGCGGCGAATGACAGCGGATCAGCACAGAAGGGGCTTTCTCACCTTTGTGGCTGGCCTCCTTGCCGGTTTCGACCGTTATCTGGAGGCGCACGCCGATGGCGACGGGCGCGTCGATCCAGTAGCGGACAGGCTCACCTACCGGCAGACCGTCATGTATCTGTCCGACGACGAGCTCGACGAGATGCTTCACCAGTTCGGCAGGTTGGTCGCACAGTTCCGGGATACCCCGGCGGGCCCCGGCCGATCTCGGCGAGCGATAAGCATAGTGCTGCTGAAGGAATGAGTCTGGAATTTAGGTCATGACGACCGGGTTCCACCCCTCACTGCGTCCGAGCGAACCGCCTCGAGGCTTGCGCCCCGGCCACAGAACTAGCGAGCGGCTGCATTCTCCTGAACCCGGCAGGACTTGAAGAACTCCCGCAGATTCGCCGTCTCGCCGCGGCGGGCCGTCTCTACCACCGATGCCTCAAAAACTTCGGGGTTCTGATGCGCGGTCTCAATGATCGGCAGGGACGTGTACTTCTCGATCTGGGCCAGGGCACCCTCCTCCCGTCCGGCATCACCGGAATCGACGGCGCGAATGTATTCCGCCATCCACGCACAGAGCCAATAATCTGCGACAGCGACATCCTCAACTCCCTCTTCGATCACAACGTCCTGATCTGTGGAGACAGCGCCGACTGATTCGGTCGACCATGAGAAACCGTCCGGCAGCTCTTCGGGAAATTCCTCAATGGCCCTCAGTCTGTTCGCAGCCATGTCCTCCTGACCGATGAACCGGGATGGCTCCCCCGCCATCGTCCTGCCGGACGCATCGCCCTCACGCTGCCCAGACTCCGGTGATGCCTGCACGGGCGCGCTGGACTCAGGAGAGGCCGACCGCGCCGGCGGGTCGGCAGCAACACAACATCCCGCAAGGAACATGGTGGCAGCAACGGCACAGCACAACAGAATTCGCGATCGCATGGTCTCCCCCGGTTTTTCCCACCCCCCTGGGCAGTCCAAGAACAATAACCCAGATGAAGCATCCACCGGCCCGCAGGTAGCGCAACGGTACGGGAACGAATTCCGGTTGTCGGGAGAACATCGAGCGATCGGCACCACAATAGGGGTCATGAAGTTCCAACTCGGCTGTTCGAGCAGCAGGACGGACGGGCGGTTCGCCCTTTCCTCCGTGGTTGGAGCTGCGCTAATCACCGCCGCCAGCGGATGCTCGTCGTACATAGTCGCCGACCCGCCCTGCTTCCCGCCCGACTACTCTGTCACTCCAACCGACGCGAAGCAGGGAGAGATGGTCACAGTCGCAGCACAAGGGGCTGACTGTGATCCCCGGTACGGCGAGAACGCTCAAATTCAGGTAATCATCACCGATGATCAAGGTGTCGAAGTCATCAATGTGACAGCTCCGATGACCGATGCCGGCGCGTTCACCTACACCTTCCGCGTCCCGGCCCAGATGGCGGTCGGAGAAGCCGTCATAACCGCGACCCCACACAAGGTTGACTGGTGCGACGACACCGGCAGGAACAACCGAGCACGAGGCACTGTGGGTGTGGAGCGGGCATCCTGTGCGGAGCCGCGCAGGCCGCTCACCATCACGCGCTGACCCGCCTTCGGGCGACTGCCGGCCTCAATCCGGTACGTCCATGCGCGAGGACCGTCGGGCGCATTCGCCACCTCGGTTCGCGGCGGGATCCAGTCCCTGGAGTTTCTGATAAGCATCTTCGGCTCAGTTGAACAACCGGGACGATTTCTTCTCGGATCGCGGATCAGCGGTGACTCGAGCCGAAGCCCAGTGCGAGTATGTTGTATCGGCGGGCTCATTTCCGCCGCCTAAGGATCTTGAATCCGAGGAGGAGAACCACCACGGCCGCTGGAGTAAGAGCCAAGATATTGGCAACGAGGAAATGGTCGGTCACCGTGAGAGTACCCTGTCCAACCTCCGAAAAGGCGCACTTCACCCCCAGCGGCCACCCCGTATCGGTGCCCGTCCACGTGTAAATGCCGGTGAGGTATGAGTCCCAACCATCCGGCAGGTGGAACTTCTCGCAGTACTGGGGCGCCGAACGATGAAACCTATAGATGTACTCCCGGATGACGACCCAGACTGCGATGTACCAAGAAAACGCTATAGGTGGCCCCAGAAGCGACAGCTTCACCACTGACAGCCTGCCTCGTTCCCTCATCACGTTTTCCATATCGCCCCCAGGTCCTCACAAGCGTGCCACGGCCCGAACCGGTTAGGAAGACAGTCCATATTCACGGCGACTTCAGGAGGACTATCTCGAAGCAACCCGCGAAGTGTTTGGATTTGAGCCAAACCTTCTGGGCTGAGACTGATCACAGCCGAGGTGGCTCATGATTTCCTGATCGCGCAGTTCGTAAACATCGAAGGTGGTCCTCGCCTTTGTTATGGGGCTCGCGGATGGCTCCCAGGCAGCACCGAAGATCGTCTGTGGATTACGTAGGCCGAGACGAAAAACGTCATCGACTGGGTTCAATGGGCGGTGTGGCTAAGGGTGATGGAGGCTTTCCAGAGGGGCGATCACCAAGACGAGGGGCTCGGAACAGATGTTATCCGGTGGTTGATTGACGACGTAAGAATCGGCTAGCCGAATCGCGGAGGTTGCCCATTGAAGTCGAACAGGATTGTCTCGGCCTGATGGTGGTGGTCGCGCCGCCGCCCGTTCGATGACTACACTCGGCGAACACACGATTGCTTTTGATTTGGGGGAAATAATGGAATCAGCAGCTAAGAAGTGCATTCAGTGGGGAATTGCCCTGATTGTCGCCGGTGGATTCGTACTCGTGCTGCTCCCGCAGCTGCTCGGGCTCCTTGCCGAGGCGGTAGGCCCTTCGGCAGCTATCGGTGTCGGAGCAGTGGAGCTCCTCACAGGCCTGATCCGGTGGGCGATAATCCCCATGGGCACCACCCTGATCGGTGCTGCGGTCGTCATCCGGGTCCTCGCGCCGGAACTGCAGCGGAGCAGCGAAACCCAGCCCTCCGGGAGGTAACCTCGTCCTGCACCGCGGAAACGTAAACGGGAAGTAAGCCTGTTCCCGCGTTGAACCGTTGGCACGGGACAGTTCGACTTCGGCGTACTGGATGAGGGCACGCGACAGAGCCCATGCCGTAGGTCGGTGTTGGCTTGCGCCGGGGATACTGGACGAATGTTTGAAAAAGAGACGGGGGCAGGAATCAGCGTGCGTCCTGATGCCCGAGATGCGCAAACCCGAAGCGGGCGGCTGGCATTGTGCAGACCCACTCCTGACGATGCTGACGAGCTGTTCGAGATGTACTCGGACCCTCGCCTCGCGGAGGCTGACCCAATGCTTGCCCACCCCTCCATCACACACACCAGGACAGTTCTCCAGCGGCGGATCGCGGAATGGCGCCAGCACGGGCAGGGGCTATGGGTGCTACGGCACGTGCTTGGCCCCTCAGCGGGTGAACTGGTCGGTATCGGCGGATGCAGCCTCTACGCCAACACCGCCTGGAACCTGTCCTTCAGCATGCGGCCACAGAACTGGGGCCGCGGGTACGCCCAGGAGATTGCCGCGGCCGGTATGGCCCGGGCACAGGCCGTGCGACCCGACCTGCCCATCATGGCTGTCGTGGCCGCGCGCAACGCACGATCGTCTAGGGCAGTCGAGCGGGCGGGGCTCCATCAGGTGTGGCAGGGACCGGACAACCATGATCCCGACCCGACGGCGACAATGCTCTTGTACGCTGACCGATCCTTGTCCGACGGCCAGATCCACGCGCTGACCCGCTGATGACCCCGCCGCCCGGCAGTGCAGTGGCAGCGAGGCAAGCGATTGGTGGTTCAGGCCCGGTCGCGCAGCCGGAGGATGAACTCATCGGCCTGGGTCAGGTTTCGGGCCATCTTGTCCCGCTGATGGACGGCTCTCTCGAGAAATTCAGCCAGCGCCCCCGATCCTTCAGGGGCCGTCCCGTTGGGGTCCGCCAGGAGGTCAAGGATTTCGGCCATTTCCTCAAGGGTGAACCCGAGCGGTTTCATTTGCATAATGGCCCGGAGGCGTTCGTAATCCGCATCGGAGAACACCCTGAAGCCGCCCTCCGTGCGTGCTGTTGCAGGAAGCAGCCCCACGTCGTCGTAGTGGCGGATAGTCCGCAGGGACAGGCCAGTGCGTTCGGCGAGTTCTCCGATGTGCATGGTGTTGGTGTTGCTCGTCCTGGCCGTCATCAGCGCCTCCGTCCTGTTCGGATTTCAACTCTACCATTACGTTAGGTTAGGGTTGGTGGCGGGGTGAGAGCTTGAGAACCAGCTCCCCCTCTTCTCGGCGCGGCGCTGCGCCCCTCAGTCATTAGCACAAACGAAGCCGCACACGCGTGCCTTCTTGACCATGATCGGAGCCAGGAATGGCCACCACAACGAGCGAACACGCCCCGGCGTACACCCCCGAACAGCTCCAATCCGTGCGGAACACCTTGAGGTCGCCCCGCCGGTTGAAGACAGAAGTCCTCGCCGGCCTCGTCGTCGCCCTGGCCCTGATCCCGGAAGCAATTGCCTTCTCGATCATCGCCGGCGTCGACCCGCGGATCGGACTTTTCGCTTCCTTCACCATGGCGGTCACCATCGCGTTCGTCGGTGGGCGCCCCGCCATGATTTCCGCAGCCACCGGCGCCATCGCCCTGGTCATCGCTCCGCTGGTGAAGTCCCACGGGGTGGACTACTTCATCGCCGCCGTCATCCTCGCCGGAATCTTCCAGATAATTCTGGCAATCTCCGGGGTCGCCAGACTCATGCGGTTCATTCCACGCTCGGTCATGGTGGGCTTCGTCAACGCCCTGGCCATTTTGATCTTCATGTCCCAGGTCCCCGAGCTCCTGGGCGTACCGTGGCTGGTCTACCCGCTTGCGGCCTTGGCCCTGGTCATCGTCTTCGGCCTGCCGAAGCTCACCAAGGCCGTTCCGGCACCGCTCGTCGCCATCGTGGTTCTGACGCTGATCACCGTCGTCGCCGCCGTCGCAGTCCCGACCGTGGGAGACAAGGGCGACCTCCCCGATTCCCTACCGACCCTGTTCATCCCGAACGTGCCGTTCAGCCTCGAGACCCTACAGGTCATCTTCCCCTTCGCCCTCGCTATGGCCTTCGTGGGACTGCTCGAGTCGCTTATGACAGCCAAGCTCGTCGACGACGTCACCGACACCCGCTCCCATAAGACCCGCGAGGCCTGGGGCCAGGGCGTGGCCAATATCGTCACTGGCTTCACCGGCGGCATGGGCGGCTGCGCGATGATCGGCCAGACAATGATCAACGTCAAAGCCTCTGGGGCCCGCACCCGGATCTCCACCTTCCTCGCCGGCATCTTCCTGCTCATCCTCGTCGTCGTCCTGGGAGGTATCGTCTCCCTGATCCCCATGGCCGCACTTGTGGCCGTGATGATTTTCGTTTCCGTCGCGACCTTTGACTGGCACAGTGTCCGGCCCTCCACCCTGAAACGGATGCCCAAGAGTGAAACTGCGGTCATGGCCGCCACTGTGATCGTCACCGTCGCCACCCACAACCTCGCTATCGGCGTGGGCGTCGGCGTACTCGTGGCCATGGTCCTGTTCGCCCGCCGAGTGGCACACTTCGTCACCGTCGAACGGACCGTCCAGAACATCGGAGGCCGCGAAACGGCCACCTACGTCGTGAACGGCGAACTGTTCTTCGCCTCCTCCAACGACCTCTACACCCAGTTCGCCTACGCCCTGGACCCCGGGCACATCATCATCGACATGCACGCTTCCCATCTCTGGGACGCCTCGACGATCGCGGCACTGGATGCAATCACCGAGAAGTACCACCAGCACGGCAAGAACGTGGAGATCGTCGGTCTGAACGACGCCAGCACCCTCATGCGCGAACGCCTCGGCGGCAACCTAGGCGCCGGCCACTGACCGCACCAATCACAACCTGATGCCCTCGGTTCCGGGCGAGGCTGGTTTACTTGCCCTGTTCCTCACCCCCTCATTGCCTTCGGCGTCATCGTGGTCGTGATCCGGTGCTTCCGCTTCTCCGGTGGGGACACTGAGGCGGCCCAGATTGAATAGGTGCTGATCCGTCATCCCCTGAATCCGTCGGCCATACCTCTCTTCGAGTAGCATCCGTCAAGGAGGTCGATTCCGTGAACGGATACCCTGCCAAACCGCGGCTGAAGCAGTTGCTCTCAGCAGCTGCTGTGATCCTCCTCGGCGTGCTGCTGGCGGGTTGCGGCCCGGCAGGGGCCGAAGGGCCTGGGGCGCATGACCCCTCGGCGCAGATGCGTCCGGAGCTTCTCGATATCTCGACTTCCCCGGCCAACCCCGGACAGACCATCCGCATCCGATTCCCTCAGGAAACCGAACGCGGCATCGCCTGGGTCTTGGAGGAACAGTACGGCGACATCTGGCATGCCCGATACTTCCTGAGCGCCACGACCGGGGCCTACGAAGGCTCCGGCTCCCCGCTCTGGTGGTCGGTCGACGACGGCGAGGGCAGAGGCTGGGAGGACATTGGAATCGCCGGACCGGGTCCGGACACCCTCATCATCCCGGACAGCATCCGCCCGGGAAGATACCGGCTATGCACCGCCAGTAGCATGCCGAATGTCTGCACACCACTGGACATAGCTGAACGTCGCCAAGGCACCGGCTAGCGCCTCAAAAGTGCGGCATTCGCCGCTGCGTTCCCGGGCAGGTGTACCAATAGTCGCTGGAAAGCATCCGATAAATTGGCTTGCAGATCGGCCGCGAAAGCACCGCTGGACTTGTCTGTCAGGCAGCCGGCTCCTGCTGGGGATTCACCTCAGCCTCCTGAATCCACTGGAGGGCATCAGCCTCCGACGTGAAGTAGCGGGTGCTCGTCGGGGAGGCATAGGCGAAGCCCGCGAGCACTTCATCGACCGGGCCGTCTCCGATGAGCGCTACCCTGGCGAAGCCGCGGTAGGCATTCATGCCCAGGCGCGCCTGAAGCGTCAGTCCGTCGATGCCGCCCATTTCCACAATCAGGGGCAGGTTGTCCCCTGCGCTCAGCACCTCCAGCTCGCGCGCGGCTTTGACGGCGGCTGGGTGGGTGATCTGGATGCCGGACGTCCACCTCAGATACAGCACGTTGTCTGACCTGCCTGCAGTGAACTGATCCACCGTCAATACCTCCTTGTAGTGACCCGGCTGCACCCCACTGGATCAGGGCTCGGTATGGATTTACCGGAATAATCACCCCGCACCTTACATACCGCATGACAGGGGTCACCGGACAGCATAGACGAGCATGACGGCTCTGCGGCGATGGGCGAGGTTCCTAGGGGTCCTCCCTCATATCCGGCGGGCCCTCAATGACGAACTCACCGATCACTGTCTCGCCGTCCGCCTCGTAAACCGGCACAGCGAAGGACTTCCCCAGCCGCGCTTCCTGCCAGACCAGGGCGTCCTCCGGGCCGGTGAACTTTTCCGCGGCAGTCTCGCCCGATGCCTCATCCAGTTCACGCGCGTACGAGTAGCCGAATTTTCCATTGGTAGCGATGACGGAGAGCAGGTCCGGCTCGCCCCTGTCATTGGGAGCACCGTAGGTATCCCCGTTCTCATTGACCGCCCATTCGGTGGGCGTCTGGTTCACATACGTGGCCCTCAGGCGATAGCGCACTTCCGGGGTGCTCGTGCGGATCTCGGTCGAGTCCTTCCCAGGCTTCAAGTCGATGGTGAATCCGCCCCACCCGTCCATTCCATTGGGGCTACAAGTCATGGAAGCCCCGCCCTCCGCATACAGGGTGCCGGCGCTCAGGCACGACAGCTCCATGGAGATATGGGTCGCCCCCTCCGGAGCCGGACCCAGATCCACTGTCTGCGTTCCCGTGTGGACTCCCTCGGCCGGGCCGCGACCTCGGTGACGATGTCCGCACCGGGCTCCACGAAGAACCCGGCGGTGGCCGCCCCCACTCCCCCGACCAGCCCGACGCCGGCGAAAATACCCGCCCCGACCCACCAGCGGCGCCGCCGCGCACGGGCCGGTGAGGACGCGTTGACCTGCTTGACCAGGGCGCTTCTCAGTTTCTGGGCGAAGGTGTCGTTCATCCTGTCGAGGTTCATCATTAACCCTCCTCCGAGAGCGTGAGCTGTCGGGGTGCGGGGAGGCCGGGCAGGTGCTCCCGGAGTCGATGCCGGGCCCGGTGCAGCCTGGTTTTCGCGGCCTCCGGTCCCAGCCCCAGGATTCCGGCCGCCGACGCGAGGTCGTAGCCCTCGAGTACGACCAGGGTGATGAGCTGCAGGTCCACGGGTTTGAGCGCCCGCAACGCGGAGGCGAGGGGCCCGTCGACGCCTTGGAAAGGGTTGTCGCTCAAGAAGATATCCCCCGGGTCCGCGGCGGGCGGTGCGTGCGGAAGACTCTTCAGCAGGGCCTCGTAGCGCCGTCTGGAACGTCGGACGTTCAGGGCGCAGTTCGTGGTGGTGACCAGCAGCCACGGCAGGACCGAGCACTCCACCAGGCGCACCCTAATCCGCTGGCGCCATAGTTCCAAGAACGCCGCGGCGCTCACGTCCTCGGCGTCGGGCCGGTTCTGTGCAAGCCGGTAGGCGTGCCGGTACACCCGGTCGCGGTGGCGGTCGAACAGCACACCGAACGCCTCGCCATCACCGGCCAGGCTGCGCGACCACAGTGCGCCGTCGTCAGAATTCATATCCCCCAAACCGTGTGGTGTCCGCCCAGCCCCGAAAAGTTTCACTCACCTTCGAGAACTTTGTGCGATGCCGAAGAGGCCCGGGGATGACGCCAAACACAGGCCACAGCTTGGGCTTGAAGAATGGAATAGCGCCGGACTTCGTCGACTGGGCCGGGCTTAGTGCTAGCTGTAGAGGGCAGGGCGCGGAGTGGTGATTTGTCCCGGCGCGGGATCACGGTGTGAGGACCGCGGTCCGCGCCGGGACAGCCCGGCGAACTAGCGCTGTGCGCGCTCGAGTCGACGCATCCGCGCGGCCATGGCCACCGGAACTGCGACGCCGGCGGCCAGCAGCCCCGCAATGAGGGCGAGGGCTGCGCTGTTGTCCTCGGTTGCGGCGGCGGTCTGGACGTTCATGCCCTTGTTCGTGCCGGTGGGGGTGGGGATGACCGTCACCGGTACGGTGGGGTTGACAACCGGTGTGACTCCGATGGCACCGGCGTCACACGCGGCCAGGAACGCCTTGAACAGAGCAATGAGTTCCGCTGCGAGGGCTTCGTCGCCGCTGAGCTGTGCAATGAGGGCATCCGCCTGGACCACGGCCGCGTCGAAAGCGGCCTGTGCGGACACCAGTTCCGCGTTCACCTGCACGGCAGCGTAGGCGGCCTTCGCAGCAACCGCGGCCTCGGCCGCAATCCTTTCCTGCTCAGCCAGCGGGATCAGCGCCGCGCGCGCTGCGATGACAGCCGGATCGTTCTCCGGGTCCCCGTCGCCGTCAAGATCGGCAAGGATCGCAGCTTGCACCGCGGCCTCAATCGCGACCTCGGCCTCAATAACCAGGCGCTGAGCCTCCGCAGCGGCCGATGCGGTGGTCTCGGCCTCAACAGCCAGCCCCTCGACATTCAGCGACGCGGTGACAGTGGCGAGGGTTTCGCCGGCAGCAACCACAGCCGCGGTAGCGACCTCAAGCTGGTTGACGAATGCCACGTCGATCCCCGCAGCATTCAAAGCCGCGTTGAACTGGACGGAGGCCTGCAGGCAGGCAGCATCGCCCGGTGCGGCGGAAGCCGCCGGAGCTCCGAAGAACAGCCCGCCGGCGATAAGGGTAGCCGTTGATCCCGTTGCAACCCATTTTTTATTGGTGATCATGTATGCGCGTCTCCTGAAACACGTAGTATCCCCCGGGCCATCCCCGAAGGCGCAGCGTGCGGGCCCCCACAAGAACGAAACAGTGTGATCCGCTGACCGGGTATTCAAAGGCGCCAGACGAAAGATACTTCTGATACCTGCGGTCGCTGTCCGCTCAATGTAGGTCACATGTGTCACCGAAACAAGCAATAACGGCATTCTTATTGGTGGAGGGACGCATGCGACTCGGTATTCGCCCCAATTCACTGCCTTTTTTGCATCCCTGTTTTCAATAATCTGCAGACGCGGGATAGATCTCCGCGAAATCCACTAACCCAGGGCGGTACTTCATCGGCCGGTTGCGATCCCGTAACGATGACCGATTTGAGCCGCCCGCCGGTTTCCCAAGTGCTGCGGCCGTGATTGGGTCGAACCGGCGCCGGTGCGATTGGGTATCGGGAAGGCGCGGGCGAATCGGAGATATCAACGGGGAGATTGATGAATGAGCACGGACCGGTACAGGCGCTAGCGGCCCTTGCACTCGTCTGGGTTCTGGCCGGCTGCAGTGCGACCCCCGCATTCTCGGTGCTTGAGAATGCGCCCATCCATAAGGACCAGCCCGCACCCCTCGACACCGAGGGCATCGTCGCCCTGGACACCATGCGCTTCCTGGCCGAGCAGGACGGACGTTCCTATTACATCGCCCGGCCCGCCGATGAGTTCGAGCGGTCCATCTGCCTTGTCATCGATCAGGATGGCCAGGCAATCATCGGTTGCGGTGGCTACATCGAAGGCGCACGTACGCCCGCAGTCGGGGTCACCACCCCGGACGTTGAAGTGATGCTTGCCCCGGACGGCTACGACGTCGAGGGGTACGCAGCGCTGGGATGGGCTTCACCCCACCCGAACTTGATCCTGCGCTGAACCGCCGCGACTGACCACGCTTCTGCTCATTAGTGTGGATCCGCCGCACCCCGAGAAGATCCCGGTCGGCCAGCGGAACGGGCGGCGGATTCCGCCCGGGGATCGGCTAGTGTCGCCTCCATGGTGATGCACGATGACCAGTTGTTCCTCGACGATGAAACAGCCTGCAGGCTGATCGTCCAGCAGTTCCCCAACTGGCGCCACAAGCAGATCCGCCGCATCCGGACGGACGGGACGGTCAACGCCATCTATCGGATCGGCACCGATCTCACTGCGCGCTTCCCTCTTCGATCCACTCGCCCGGCCGCCATGCGGGCCGAACTGGCGCGTGAGGCCTCAGCCATGCGCGGGCTGACCGCCTGTTGTCCGTTTCCAACGCCCGTGCGCGTTGCCGAGGGCGCTCCGGGCCACGGCTACCCACTGCCGTGGTCGGTGCAGACCTGGTTACCCGGGCGCGTGGCAACACCCGGCGGTCTGGCCAACTCCAGCGCGTTTGCACACGACCTCGCGGACCTCGTGCACGCGCTGCGAACCGCCGACTCCGAAGGGCGCCACTTCGCGGGTACCGGCCGCGGCGGAAATCTGCGGGACTCCGATGACTGGATGGACACTTGTTTCCGCGAGAGCGGGGGCCTCCTTCCGGTCGATCGGCTCCGTGCCATTTGGGCTGAATTTCGAATCCTGCCGCCCGCCGGCGCCGACGTCATGACGCACGGTGACCTGATTCCCGGGAACCTCCTGGTCGACGGCGAGAGGCTGGTCGGGGTCCTCGATGGAGGCGGTTTCGCTCCTGCTGACCCGTCACTCGATCTTGTCGCTGGATGGCACCTGCTCGATGCAGAGTGCCGGGTCTGGTTTCGCCGGGAGCTGGCCTGCTCCGATCTTGAGTGGCGGCGCGGGGCAGCATGGGCCTTCCAGCAGGCGATGGGGTTGGTCTGGTACTACCAGCGGTCGAATCCAGGAATGAGCACGCTGGGGAAATGTACGCTGACGCGCATCCTCGACGACCGGGAACTGTCCGAGTCACTCCCTGCTGCCTCCGGTGCCTTCCCACATCGATCTGATGCGTGAGGACCGAGATGTCGGGGGCTCTTATTTGAGCGGCGCGTGGAATGATGACCGCATGGGGCCGGCTACACGTCATGCATCAACAGGCGAGCCGGGAGAACGGAATGCGTCCTAAACTTCAGCCGATGAAGTGCAGTTCCGGGTCGTTGGTGCGACGTTCCTTCAAACCATCGGCATGTTCCTGCTCTTTCATATCGCTCAGGTCGGTGGCCCCGATACCAATAAGTGGCTTGGACTGATCTACGGTGCCACGTATGTGGCTGTCGGATTATCCGTCCTGGGAATCAAACCCCCTCTTAAGGCTGTCGCCGTATTTATTCTTCCGGGGACCCTTTTGGCCCTCGTCGGGGCGATCGGCGGAGGCTACTGGGCCGGCCTGTGGGTGCCGGCGCTCACCCCATGGGCCTTCATCTCGATCGACGCTGCCGGCACGGGGTCCTCCGCTCCCCTTCTCCCCCGACTCCTGCGACTGCTCACCGGCTTGGCCGGCGCCGCCCTGCTTCTCGGCCTGGCGATCTTCTGGACGAATCCTTGGGCCTACCTGCTCGTTTTCCTGCCCTTGCCGCTGCTCCTGCTCGGCCATTACTCGCACCGCCCCTGGCGAGCCGCACTGGACTGCACTGCGGGCGTGGCCCTCCTTGTCTTGCTGATCGCCCTTCCGGAGTTCTGGCTGTCCCTCGAAGCATCTTTCGCCGGCGTTTCCGCCCTCGCAGGCCTTGCGCTGACCTGGCTGACGAGGTCTCGCGGATAGCTGCCCGCGCAAAGAGGCCCCACAGGACCACCGCTCCAATTGACCAGCCAACGACGACGCGCGGCCCGATTGTCGGCTGAAGTTCCTCACCGATTGCGCGGCGATGCTTCAGTCCGCCCCTTTAGCCCGGGCGCACCCGCAGCGCGGCTGAAGCCGTGAACATTGCCGGTGTGCTTGACTGGCGGGATGGAAATATGGGGACCCACCAGACCGGCATCGGCACTCCGTGAGGACGATCGGGTGGCGATCCTGTCGCCGTCCTTCGCGGCTCCGGGGTTCGCCCCCGCGGTCCACGAACAGGCCATGACCCGATTCGCGGCCGCGACCGGCCTTGTACCCGTGGAGTTCCCCACGACCCGGCGGCTCGGCGCATCCGCCGAGGACCGCGCGGCCGATCTCAACGCGGCCTTCGCCGATCCCACCATCCGCGCCATTCTCGCCACAGTCGGCGGCGACGATCAGATCACCGTCATCCCGCATCTGAACGCCGACCTCGCCCGAGCCGACCCCAAAATTTTCCTCGGCTACAGCGACAACACCAACCTGCTGAACTGGCTCTGGTCGCACGGTATCAGCGGGTTCTACGGCGGCTCCACCCAGGTCCACCTCGGTCCGGGTCCACGCATCGACGAGGTCCACCTCGCCTCCCTGAAAGCCGCTCTTATGACCGGCGGTGAGCTCACCATCACCGACCCAGGCGAATCCGAGGACTTCGGCCAGGACTGGAATGATCCTCGAGCGCTCGTCGAGTTCGGTGAGAGGGAGCCCACCGAACCCTGGGGCTGGGCCGGACCGGAGCGGGTTGCGTCGGGCAGGACCTGGGGCGGATGCCTCGAAGTCATCGACCAGCTCGCGTTGGCCGACCAGCTGCCGCCGGTCGAGACCCTCCACGGGGCCATTTTGCTGTTGGAAACCAGCGAGGAGCTCCCGCCTGCAGACTGGGTGAAACGGTGGGTCCGAGCGCTCGGCGAACGCGGCGTCCTCAACGCCGTCGACGCGGTACTTGTCGCAAGGCCTCCCACCAGCAGCTTCGAGCACCGGCCCGGTGCTGAGGAGCGCTCCCGTCTCCGGACGGCCCAGCGGGAAACTGTCATCGAAGAGATCACCCGCTACAACCCCGAGGCCGTCATCTGCGTCGGGGTTCCCTTCGGCCATACCCGCCCGCAGTGGATCCTGCCTTACGGCGGGACCGTGACATTGAATGGATTGGACCGCACAATCACCGCCCACTACGGCTGAGACAGTGGAAGCCCCTCTCGCTCTACCGGAGTGGCCCGTGGATGATCCGCGGCACTCCGGCGTGCTCCTTCGCCGGTTCCGTGACGCGGACGCCGGAATGGCCGTGGAACTTTCCCGCGACTCATACGTCCCCACTACGGGCACCCTGCCCGCCCACGCGTCGCACGAGGAGGCCCTGGCGTGGGTTGAACGCCAACGGCAGCGCCATTGCGAGGGGACAGGATTCTCCTTTGCTATCGCCGACGCAGGGACAAGCCGCTGCTTGGGCCAGATAGGGCTGTGGACGCGGGAGTTGAACAATGGCCGCGCCCAGGCCGGTTATGCGGTGATCCCCCGAGAGCGTGGCCGGCGGATTGCCGCCCGCGCGCTGCAGGCACTGCTGCATTTCGCCTGGACCATTCCAGAACTGCACCGGGTGGAACTTTATATTGAGCCCTGGAATACCGCCTCGGTCCGCAGCGCGGACCACGCCGGCTTTCAACGCGAGGGACTCCTCCGAAGTCATCAGGAAATCGCCGGAGTGCGCCGGGACATGCTGCTTTATGCCGCCATCGGGAACCGCCCGGTGTGATCATCGGAAACTATGGGCCTTAGGGGGTCAGCCACGAAGACGATTCCTCCGCCCGGGAGACCGCCCCTGACCGTGCCACCCCCCAGAATGCGATGTCCGCAATTAGCGGCAGATACTTCCAGCTCCTTCCAGGCAGGCGATTACCTTGCGCGGGCTCTCCACCGGTAGCGTCTGGAGAAATCCGCTGTGAGCGTTGGGGGCCTGATTGTGAAAGTAGTTTTTGTCCGGACTATGGCAGTGACGGCGAGCCTGCTGTTTGCCGGGCTGGCCGGTCTCTGGTTTGCAATAAAGATCCACCAATCGTTTTCTGTTGACGCCCCTCTCTGGGCACAAACGTTTATGGTCACCGTTGCAGTGCTTCTCTTCGCTCCTTTTCTTGCCCTGATATTTCTGAGCTTGAAACCCGGCATCCTGTTCAAGGAGGAAACCTGGCGGGGCAGCATAGCCGTCGCATCGATAGCGTTCGTGTGGTTTTTCTGCGCCCTGTTCTTATCAATGTTCGCGGGGTTCGGCGGTTTCTAGCCCCGGAGACCGGGCCACGATCTCGTGCTCAGCCGGCATCCACCGGCTCGGTGCTCCAACAGCCACTAGGGAGGGACCTCACGAAGACACTCACCCACGCTCCCTGTGTGAAGATCATGATGCTCGGCATGATCCTTGCTCGGGAATCGATCAGTTTCAACACCGCCTGTGGGACGTCGTGTCAGATGATGTTCAGGGCGACCTTCGGCGGCCACGACAAGAGGCGGAGGCACAGATGACGGGAATGACGGTGGACGAGCTGATGGCTGAACTTGCCTCTCTCGAGGATCCCCGGATGCGCACGGTGAACGAAAAGCACGGCGATGACCACGGGGTGAATCTCACCAAGCTGCGGGGCATCGCGAAGCGGCTGAAGACCCAGCATGATCTATCCAAGGGGTTATGGGCCACCGGTGACACCGCCGCGCGCCTGCTGGCCCTCCTGATCTGCCGGCCGAAGCAGTTCGGGCACGATGAGTTGGACGCAATGCTGCGCGAGGCCGGCGCTCCAAAGGTGCAAAACTGGTGCGTCAATTACGTGGTCAAGGTGAGTCCGTACGCCGAGCAGCTCCGCGTCGAATGGATCGCCGACGCCGATCCTTTGGTCGCCAGCGCTGGATGGGCCCTGACCAGCGAGCGTGTGGTGAAGAAGCCGGAAGGCCTCGACCTGCCCGGACTGCTCGACACAATCGAGGCGGAGATGAGAGAGGCTCCCGACCGGTTGCAATGGGCGATGAACCACACCCTGGCGCAGATCGGTATTGCACACGAGACCTACCGAAGCCGCGCAATCCTCATCGGGGAGAGGCTTGAAGTGCTGAAGGACTACCCGACCCCGCCGAACTGCACCTCACCTTTTGCTCCGATCTGGATTAATGAGATCGTGAGCCGTCAGTCGAGTCGGTGAGGACTGGAAAGCAGGGTCTACGGCAGTTCCGGTGGAATACTGATGAGGCGGTCGTCGTCTGCGCTCGGGCTGCCGCGACCGTCAGTGTTGCTGGTGAGGATCCACAGGGTGTTCTGGGGCCCGCGGATGACGTCGCGGATCCGACCGTATTCGCCGGCATAAAGTTCGATTGACGTGCTGAGGTCCTCGACCGGCACGGCGCGCAGAACCCGCCCGCGGAGATTTGCGATGTAGATCGTCCCGTTGAGATGGGTGATGCCGCTGGGGCTGGCCGTTTCCGGTGTCCACTGCTGGACGGGGTCTGTGAATGCCTCCGACCCCGCGATGCCTTCAACGAGCGGCCACCCATAGTTTGATCCGGGTGTGATGACGTTCAGTTCGTCCCAGGTGTTCTGCCCGAACTCAGCGGCATAGAGGGTGCCGGCGTCGTCCCAGGTGAGTCCCTGCGGGTTCCGGTGGCCGTAGCTGTAGACAAGGGAGCCGGGAAATGGATTGTCCTCAGGGACACTGCCGTCCGCTTCCATCCGAAGGATTTTCCCGCCCAACGATGTCCGGTCCTGTGCGACATCGGGTTGGCCCGCATCTCCGGTGGTGGCATACAGCATGCCGTCGGGACCGAAGGCGATGCGCCCGCCGTCGTGGTTCCTCGCCGCTGGGATGCCCGAGAGGATGGTTTCGGCTTCGCCAAGTTCCAACGCGCCCGGAGCCCCGGTGATGGGGAATCGTTGGATGCGGTTGCCGTCGGCTGCGGTGGAATACACGTAGAGTCGCCGCTCAGTATCCACAGCCAGCCCCAGCAGGCCTCCCTCCCCCGTGCCCGTGACCCCCTCGATGGTCGCGGCGACGCGCTGCGCGCCGTCGGCGGAGATCTCGAGGATCCGGGAGCTGTCACGCTCACTGACCAACGCCACCCCGTCCAGGAGGACTACGGACCAGGGCGCTTCAAGCCCGCCAGTGACCACCCGGGGACCCTCCGAGCCTGGTGTCTGACCGGGCTCGGAGGGTCCTGCCGTCACGGCCGCTGCGGGCGAGGCCGTCGACGCAGGTGCGTCAGGCCCGGGGGTGGCGGCGGGAGCGGGGCTGTCCCCCGTGCCGGTGCAGGAGGTCAGGAGCACCGCCGTCGTGAGACAGACGAGGTGCCGGGTTGCCGTGTCCATGATCCTCATGCTGCTCCTGCGCCTGCGGTATCGGTGATCGGATTGTCCCGGCGAAATCGGCGGGGAGCGGCCGGCCCGAGAGCCGGATGAGCGTGCGTGTGGCCGTGCCTCACGACCGCGCCGGCAGCACGCACAGCTCGTTGCCCGATGGATCGGCATAGAGGCGCCACGGCAGGTCACCCCAGCCTGGGTGGAGCTCCCGGCCGCCGCGTTCCGCGATGCCTGCCGCGACCGCATCCGGATTGTCTCCGACCTCCAGCCGGATGTCGAGGTGAAGCCGGTTCTTTTCCGGTCCCTTGGGAACCACCTCGGGGCACAACTCAAGGAGAGGCCCCCGCAGCGATGGATGGCGCAGGGAGGTTCCGGGCCCCGGGGTCCAACCGGTCAGCCAGGACCAAAACTCCAGGTCGCGATTCGGATCGGCGGAGTCCAGCGGAAGCGCTGCAATCGGCCCGGTGCCGACGTATGCACTCCGGTCCTCCATGACGCAGCAGGGATTTCCCTCGGGGTCGGCAAGTACCACCCATGGCACGTCGCCCTGGCCGATGTCCAGGTGTCGTGCACCCAGCGCAAGCAGCCGATCAACCTCTTCGGCCTCGCGCGCTCCACCGGCAAGGTCCAGGTGGAGCCGGGGAGTTTCATCGGAAGGAGGTTCGGTGACGCGCTGGAAGCACAGATCCAGCACCGGCCCTCCCTCGACCGCCAGCCGCGTCTCGAAAGCGTCAGACTCGTCGGTGAGCCGCTCACCGCCAATGACTGCCTCCCAGAACCTGCCCAGCCGCTGCGGCTCGGCTGCGTCGAAGACGAGGTTTTCCAAATACATAATTCACACCGTAAGCCCGCAGAGGATGGTGCCTCAAGCCATCACGCAATGCGTTCGCGCACGCCTTCGGACGATCGGCGACGGCGCTGGAACCGTACCTAGTGGGGTCGGCCGATCATCGCTCACTGAATCCTTGGGTCGGCGAGCGCGGACAGCACCCTTGAACGGAGCAGCCGGTACTCCTCCGCGTATGCGCGCGGCCCGCCTGCCGGTCGGACGACGACGCGCGGCGCCGCGATCATGCGGTGGGGTTGAAACTGTTCGCGGGTCAGGTCGATCTCCAGGCCGCTGGCGAAACGGTTCCAATAGTGGACCTCGTCCTCCTCACCCCCTCCGGTGACATCAGCCATGAGGAGGTCGCCGCCTAAAAGGTCCTGAATGACGAGGGCGGTTGGCCCGCACTGTCCGCGGGCCGGGTCGTCCGGCCTCCACTGCGCGAGGTGGGCGGCATCGAGGCACGTCGTGTCTGCGCTCCAGGACCGGCGGAAGGCCTGCTCAAGCTGGAGCAGCGTAAGAGTCATGGCTTCCGCGCAATTACCGTAAACGTGCATGGTACGAGGTCGCGCTCGCCTACTGGCCAGGCGAAACCGCCGGGCACCTCGACCATGCGGGGAGAGAATTTCCACGGCAGCGTTGCGCCCTCCTCGACACGAAGTAACTGAAGGCCTGCCCCAATGAGTGCGTTTATGATCTCGGACAAGGGATGCGCCCACTGATACGTCCGCTGGTGCTCCACCTTGCCGTCTCCGGCGTACGTGGTCGCGTCGTCCCATAGCTGAGCCTGGCCGTTGCCGAAGTAGGGGTAGCGAAGCTGCAACCCGTCTGCGTGCTCGTCGATGGAGTAGAGAGCAGGGTGCCCATCCCTGATGTAGAACAATCCTCCATTTCGAAGAAGCGCTGCCACCTGGCTCGCCCAGCGGCCCAGGTCCGGCAACCAGTTGATGGTTCCGATGCTGGTGTAGACAAGGTCGAAGTCCCCGGTCACAGCGGCACGGGCCTCCAGAACATCGCTTTCGACCCACGTCGCATCGATGCCGAGCCGATCCGCCAGGCCGGCTGCGGACCGCAGGGCGGCCGGAGAGAAGTCAACGCCGGTGACCCGGGCGCCTGCCCTCGCCAGCGAAAGCGTGTCCGTACCGATATGGCACTGCAGATGACACACATCGAGGCCGGAGACCGCTCCATCCGGCAGGAGGGGTGAGAGCGCCGCCAGGTCCGTGCGCACGACGGGGGTCAGGTAGTTGGGATCATCCAGCTGCTCAATCCCGTATGCCTCTTCGTGCAGGGGCACCCGGTCTTCCCAGTTGGCACGGTTGCTTTCGCGTGCGACATCCCAATCGATCGCCATCCGGCTCGTATCCATTTGGCGAGTCTATGCAGAGGACTGCCACGACCCCTGCACATTCGGGTCATCCTTCACTCCGTCGTGGTTTCCCTCACGGACCCGACGACCGGCAGCGGCCCGTACGTAGGCCGGCGGCCCACCCCGCCCCTCTAGGGTGTTGTCATGAGCAATCGCTATCTCTTTTCGACGGCTACCAGCAGGATCGATCGCGGCCGCGTCCACCGGTGGCTCAGTGAGCAGTCCTACTGGGCCACGGGCCGGGCCCGCCGGAGCCAGGATGAGGCTATAGATGCTTCCCGGAACTACGGCGTGTACGACGCCGAGACCGGGGAGCAGGTCGCATATGGCCGTGTCATCACCGACGGCGTCACGTTCGCCTGGCTCTGCGATGTGTTTGTCGCGGCAGAAGTACGGGGACAAGGAATCGGCAAGATGCTGACGGCCGGTGTCATTGATGATCTTGAAGCGCTGGGATTGAAGCGGATCCTCCTGTCCACTGGTGACGCTCACGGGCTCTATGCCCAATTCGGCTTCACCCCGCTGGCCGACCCTTCCAGACTGATGACCCGTACCCGATAACGCCCGGCCTACCTGCGCCGCGCGGTTCCCGCCGCATCCGGATCGGTCCCGCTGGGCAGGAAGCGGCATTGCCTTGTCCATGGAATGCTGAGGCTGTGATCACAGCCTTGATCCTTCCCGACGTCCTTCGCACCAACCATCGAACGTTCACGCTCCGGCGGGTTGCGGAGAGTGACCTCGGCGCGCTCATCTCTCTCCTCGCCGACGACCCGATCAGCGCGGTCCGGGGAGACCGGGCCGAGGAATTGGACACCGCGGCGTACCGCTCCGCGCTCAAGGAGTTGATGTCGGACTCCTCCAACGAGGTCCTCCTTGTCGTCAACGACGCCGGCGAGCCCGTCGCCACAATGCAGCTCACCCGCATTCCCGGTCTCTCCCGCCGCGGCGCCACCCGGCTTCTGGTGGAAGCCGTGCGCGTCCGCAGCATCGAACGCTCCAGCGGCATTGGTTCGGCGGTGATGCGCTGGGTCACCACGACGGCGGCAGCAGCAACCGGGGCCTCCCTCGTACAGCTCACCTCCGACCAGGAACGTGAGGATGCCCACCGCTTCTACGAACGACTAGGGTTCGTCGGATCGCACCGTGGGTTCAAATTCCAGGTGGATTGACCCTGAGGGCCCGCCGCACCCTCAGCCTCGAGGTAGCAGTCCGGGCAGTAATAAGCTGCATTGTGCTGGTGTCCAGGTCCAGCACAGGACCATCCTTGGAGCATGGACACCACACCGAGCACCATCGCCGCGGACGTCATCGTGATCGGTTTCGGCAAGGGCGGGAAGACCGCTGCGTCGACGCTCGGGCATCTCGGCAGACGGGTGGTCCTCATCGAGCAGTCGCCCCTGATGTACGGCGGAACCTGCCCCAATGTCGGCTGCGTGCCTACCAAGGCGCTGGTCTACCACGCGCACAATCGTCGGGAAGAGGACTCCCCCGGAGACTGGTACCGACGCTCGGTGACCACCGTGCACCAGCTCACCTCATCGTTCCGTGACATCAATTATGACGTCCTGGACGCCCACGATTCCCTGACGATCCTCACGGGAAAAGGAACGTTCGTCGACCCGCACACCGTGAGCGTCGACGTCGACGGCCGCCGGGTGACGGTCACGGGGGACACAATCCTGATCAATACCGGCTCGGAACCGATCATTCCGAACATCGAGGGCATCCGGGACAGCACCCATGTCATCACGAGCACCGACCTCATCCACCGAACGGATCTACCTGCCCACCTCGTCATCATTGGGGGCGGATACCTGGGCCTTGAACTCGGCGCCGTCTATCGGACGTTCGGCTCCGAGGTCACGATCCTCGAAATGACATCCCAGATCCTTCGGCGTGAGGACGATGATGTCGCCCAGACCGCCATCAGCATCTTCGAGAACGAGGGCATCAACATCGTCACGAACGCCAACGTGCTCGAAATCCGGAACGGCGGCGGCGGCGCGGTTGTCACCTACGAGAGCAACGGCAAGCAGTTTACGGTCGAAGCGGACGCGGTCCTCCCTGCGACCGGCCGCGCACCGGCAACGAAGGGCCTCGGTCTTGACGCTGCCGGCGTGAGCACCACGCCGCGGGGCGCGGTCGTTGTGGATGAGCACCTCCGGACAAGCCAGCCCCACATTTTCGCCCTGGGTGACGTCAACGGCGGACCTCAGTTCACCTATGTCTCACTCGATGACGCCCGCATTGTGCTCGACCAGCTGATCGGCGAGGGAAAGCGCAGCACCGCCGACCGCCACTCCGTCCCCCGCACGCTCTTCATTTCACCGCCACTCGCGACGGTTGGCCTCACCGAGAGGGAAGCGCGGGCCGCCGGCCACCGCATCAAGGTGGGCAGCCAGAACGTCGGCGAGATTTTCGCCATGCCGCGGGCCTACATCGTCGAGGAGACGCGGGGGATCATGAAGTTCATCATCGATCTCGACACGGACCTGATTCTCGGCGCCGCGCTGCTCAGCGTCGACTCGCAAGAAATGATCAATGTGGTTGCCCTCGCGATGCGCAGCGGCACCACGGCGACGCAGCTGCAGGATTCGATCTACACCCACCCAAGTTCCACCGAGGCCTTCAACGACGTGATCGGCGTCATCGTACGCAGCGACGCGCAGGCAGGTTCGGGCGCCGAGGCGGCATAGGCGCCCGGCGGGCCCCCTTCGAGTCCCGCCCTGCATCAAGTGGAATCGGCCGCTCGCGGTTCACGGCCCGCGGCGGCGAGGCGTCCGGGCCCGTTCAACTACGCTGCCCCCACGCCTGTCCTCCTACTGCCCGCAGGGCCGATCGGCGGACGCCCTGAAACCTTCCGTGGAAACTATCTGTATAATTGAACAGGTAGACAAGAAACCGCTGCGCGCCTGTTGCCGGCGGGAAGCCGACAGCCAACGCGGTGGCCAGGCGACCGGCGCCCATCCGAACACTCCACCCAGGAATATGCCCTCATTCTTCTTGAAAGGCCCACCCATGGCAGAAGTATCACTCCACCAGCTCAACCTACTGCGGACTCTCGTCTCCGGTCCGGTATTCGCACGCGGCGACGACGCCCTGGCCGCGGAGGTCGCCGCCTACAACGTTCTCGTCACACACGATCCGGACCTCGTCGTCGGGGCCGAATCCGAGGCCGACGTGGCGGCCGCCGTCCGCTTCGCCACAGAGCACTCCCTGCCCCTCACTGTCTTCGCGACGGGCCACGGATCCTATGTCGATGTGACGGAAGGGCTCATGCTGACGACCTCCAGACTCGCGGGCGAGGTGGCTGTGGACGTCGAGGGACGGACCGCCACCGTGGCGGCCGGCCATCGAGTCAGCGATATCGTTGCCGCCGCGGCCGCGCACGGACTGGCACCCGTCGTCGGATCGTCAACCAGCGTCGGAGCGATCGGCTACATTCTCGGCGGAGGCGTCGGGCCCCTCGCCCGCACCTTCGGGATGTCCTCCGACTGGGTCCGTTCCTTCCGTGTCGTCACGGCCGAGGGTGAGCTTGTCCACGCCGATGCCACTCACTCCCCCGACCTCTTTTGGGCGCTGCGCGGCGGTAAGGGCGGCCTCGGCGTGGTCACTGCCATGGAACTCGAACTCGTGCCACTGGAAACGCTCTACGGCGGCTCGATATTTTTTGACCCCGAGCACGTGGGAACGGTGTTCACGGCGTGGCTTGAATGGACGAAGACCGTGCCGGAGGCCCTCACGTCGTCCGCGGCTATCGTTCGGTTCCCGCCGCTTGAGTTCATTCCGGAACCCCTGCGCGGGAAGACAGCCCTGCACCTCCGGGTGGCGTATGTCGGGGAATCGTCCGAGGGCCGGCGGCTGCTCGCGCCGCTGCGCCGCGTTGCACCGGCACTCATCGATGCTGTCGGCGACATGGCGGCCTCAGACATCGGCTCGATCCACAACGACCCGGCGGACCCCATTCCCCTCTGGGACGGCAATGTCCAGCGGCTGCTGACCCATGCCGACGCCGGTTTCGCCGAGGCGATCCTGGAAACCGTTGGTCCCGATGTCGACGTCCCGGTGGTAGCGGCAGAGGTCCGCCACCTCGGCGGTGCCACCCGCCGTGACGTGCCCGAGGGCAGCGCTGTGGGCGGACGCAGCGCGGATTATTCGCTCCTGCTGGCCGGACTTCCCGATCCGAGCCTGTTCGAGTCGGCCCTGCCCCAGGCGATGGAGGGTATCACCGGCCGGCTCGCTCCATGGCTGTCGGAGACAACGCTGATCAATTTCCAGGCGAAGCCTGGCGAGGCGGCCGTGAGCTCGTGGCCCGCCGACATCCGCGCCCGGCTCGCTGAGGTGGGCGAGGCCTACGATCCCCGCGGCATCTTCTCTGGCCACGTCGCAGAGGAGGGATCCGGCAAAATGTAGTCTCCAAAGATGAGGGAACCCAACGGACGGTCGAATAAGCGGAACTGGAAGATCACCGGCCGTGAACTGACGACATGGCGCCTGCTTCTCCTGGTTTTCCCTCCGCCGATAGCCCTGCTTGTGGACGCCGTCTTCGGTCCGGTACCGGCGGTGATTGCGGGCACTCTGTTCTACCTAGGCATCATTTGGTTCGTGGTCACTGTTCCGAGAATGGACCGGGACAGTGACCGGGTGGGGTCTGACGATCCTTAGCCAGCCGTGTGCGGGCCCACCGCGGAAGCCGTTGGGCCGGCGCCTACGGAAGCACAGCGGAACGCAGTCCATCTGTGCCGCATGGGCGACCGGGTTTCATCTAGGCTCACCTGATGAACGCCGACGACGCCCCTCCGTAGACCCGTGCGTCGTCCCTGTGCACCGACGAATCCGCCGAGGAAGCTCAGCGGTGGAGTGTCTCGATGATGTTTACAGCAGCGGCCGGCCCGTCCTCCGCCGCCATGGCGCGTGCCACCCGTTGCGCCGCTGGACGATATTCCCCCGCCTGTGAGAGGGCGGCCGCAAGGCGGCCCGAGGTAAGTGCACGCTGTCGAATGGGTGAAGGGCCGAGGCCGCGTTCATGAACCCGGGCTCCCCAGAAGGGCTGATCTGCGATGAAGGGCACGATGACCGACACGGTTCCGGCTGCCAGCGCTGCCTGAACGGTCCCGATCCCACCGTGGTGTACGGCAGCCCCTGCAAGGGGCAGGACGAGGTCATGGGCGACGGAATCGGTCACGAGCACATCGTCATCGAGCACGTCAGGGGGAACGGACAGGCCGCCCAATCCGGCAGCTATGAGGGAACGCGCTCCGGTCCTGCGGATACCGCCCACCACCGCCCGTGCTCGGGCGACTGGATCCCCGGCAGCCATTGAACCGAACCCGGCATAGACGAAGTCCCCGCCCGCAATGAAATCTGCGACGTGATCGGGGAGGACGCCTTCCGCTGGCGGTCGCCACGGTCCGGTGAGGTGGACAGTGGCCGGCCAGTCCGGAGGGCGCTGCAGGACCGCCGGGCTGATAGGCATCAGCGTTGCCGCCGGCGGCGCACTGCGGCCGCCTCGGTTGCCAACGAGTTTCGCCACCTCCGCAAGATCCCGGCGGAACAAGGCCGCGCTCCCGGCGGCAGCCCGGTAGGTGTACCGGTTGAGTGGGCCCAGGTTTCGGCCGATGGTTCCCGCGGCTGGGAACGCGCGCGTTGGGGTCAGCACCGGCACCATTTCGACCCACACGAAGGGAATACCGAGTGCCTCGGCAACCAGCGGCGCCGAGAGGATCTTGGGGTGCGCCACCAGCACGTCGGGGGAATATTCAAGAGCCGCTTTCGCTGACTCGATCAGTACGCCGTGCATGACCGGGCGCACCACTGAGCGGTACGAGCGAAGCGCAGCACCGATGGAAACGCCCTGCTGCTTGATCAACTGGGTGTAATCGACCCCAAGACTGGAGACGTCGATGTCCGAGGTGTCCACTCCGGAATTGTCCGGAACAAGGAGGCGCACCTCATGCCCTGCCCGCAGCGCCCGACGGGCAAGCACCACAAAGGGGTCGACGTCGCCCCGCGTCCCCGCGGTCACTAGCAGAAGCTTCATTGCATCCCCTTCAACATCCTCGAACCACCCCTCAGCGGCATGCGCTGAACGACTGCAGCTATATCGGGTCGTCCCCTTAGCATTCCGCTCCTCATGGTGGGACGGCAAGGACGGGCATCGGGATGACCGCAGCTGCTGAGCCTAGTCCGGTCAGGAGGGCATGTCGGGGTGGATGCTGCGGGTTTCGCTGCGTTCCCCCCGTGAGCGCATCCACCCGGGTGCGTAGACCTTCGGCAGCACCTTCACGATGGCCAGTGCTGCGTACATAACGGTGTTGATGGCCACGAAGGTGGCCAAAACGGCGAACAGTTCGCTGTGCAGGATCGATTCGGGGAAGACAAGCCCGGTGGGCAGGTACGGGGCAGCAATCACAATGCCGCCTCCTGTCCGTCCAGGGCGCTGGTGTGGGGAACGTGCTTCCAGTCCGGGGCACGGCCAAGGGAGATATCGATGATGCCTTTCACGTAGACGACGTTGAGGAACATATCGAAGCAGAGTTCGGGCAGAAGAGTTGCGGCCAGCAGGCGGGCACGCCAGCCGCCCTTCCAGACGGTGCACACCCGTTCGACCATGAACAGGGCGCCAAGGCCCAGCCAGAACGGAAACCAGACCCACTCATCGAGGGAAAACACCATCAGGAGTCCGAGCAGCAGGTAGGAGCCGAGCGCGATGACCCCGTACCCGATGCCGAGCTGCTGCACCCAGTACCGCAGGGTCTGCGGCGTTACACCGTAGGCGCCGATGTTTTCAAGGGCCCCGCGCTGCCACCGGAGCCGCTGAGCCCACAGCATGGACCAGCTGGGCATCAGTTCGGTGACAACAGTGCATTGGTGCGGGGAGATGATCAGCGCGCCCAGGGACTTCAGCGCGATCGTCAGCTCATTGTCCTCGGTGAGGGCCGCCGTATCGTAGACGTCCCCGTTGGTGCCGGGGATCGAGATTCCCCTTTGCTCGGCGACGGTTCTCAATGCGGCAGGACGGAAGAGCGACGCCGTCCCGGTCAGCACGAACACTCGTCCGCCTCGGCGCCGGATTTGCCGGCTGTAGCGGATGTACTCGTTGCGCTGGAACTGGCCCAGCAGTCCGTGTCCCTGCTCTCCGTAGAACAGGCCGCCGACCGCCATCAGCGCCCGGTCATCGGTGAAGCGCTGTACGGCCGCCGCAAGAAATCCGTCGTCGATCCGGGTATCGGCGTCCATGACCATGACCACGTCGTTGGGGCCCTGACCCGGGAGGATCCGGGAGAGCGCCTGATTCAGGGCACCGGCCTTTTTCCGGCTGTTGTTGACCGACTCGAACACCTCGACCCCGGCGCGGCGCGCCAGTGCGACCGTGGCGTCGGTGCAGTTGTCCGCTACAACGATGATCCGCTCCGGGGGGTGCGACTGGGTCCGAAGCGAGGCGATCGTGGCCGGCAGCGAGGCCTCCTCGTTGTGCGCCGGGATCAGCACGGTGACAGTGACCGGGCCGGAATAGATACCCCTTGTCGCGGCCATCACGATGCGCGGCGCCAGCGGAGTGCTGACCGGATTGGCCGAACGACGCGACCGCGTCGCGATGCGCTGTTCAAGCAGCGCCACGCCAGCCGCCAGAAGCACCGCCAGGGCCATGGCGATGGCCAGTACGCGGACGGGGGGTGTGTCCGTGTTGTACAGCACGCGCCATAACCCCAGGATGACGCCGCTGGCCGGACCCTCCACCTGGGACGGCCCGCCGACGGCCACGGCCGCCCACAGGGCAGCTGCCGCTCCGGCCGCCAGCACGGCGATGATTAGGCCCACCGTCCGGTGGAAGCGTCCCCTCGCTGCCGGGCCCGGAGCGGTCCGGAGAGAGGACATCCTCTCCGCCGAGGGCGTGGAAGCGGAATCAGGAGCGGGCTGCCGGTGCGGGCGCGGCTCTGGAGTGCGGGGCGGGTGGGTTCTCGTCGTGTCCACGGATCGTCAGCCGGCAGCCGGCCGGGGACCACTACGGGCAGGATGAAGCGCCTGAGCATTCATGAGATTGAGACCTTTTCGCACGCGCTGCGGAGCGCAGCTTCTCGGATTGCCAGGTCCGCCCCACCCCAGCGGTGCGGCGGGTACTTCCTTCCCGGCCTGCTCACGGTACCGAAATGCATCCCATTCCGCCAGACAGCCACGGCAAAGCGGGCCGCGGCTCCGCGCCGACGAGCCGCTGGCACTGCCGCCGGGTCCCTCCGCCGGGGCGCCGGGAGCGGTCCGGGATGGAGCCGGCCGGCCGCGGAGCTGCCCCCCGAGGCACCGGGCACAATTGTGGAACCGACCTATCGTGCAAACCCGCTGTTCCCGCGTGCGGGTGCGCGCCCGAAAGGAACACGCCGTGACTCGCTGGCAACTCACCACACCGGAAACTGTCGAGCAGGCGGTCGCCGCGCTCGCCGAGGAGCGCAGGAAGCTGATCTCCGAAGGAGTGCCGGGAGACCTGCTCCTTACCGGCGGAAGCAGCTTGGCGGGCCTCCTCACCAAAGGGGATATCGACCTTCACCTCCAGGTGACGGCAGACGACTTCCCGGTGGCAATCTCCCGGCTTCCGGGGCTTTTCGCTGCTGCCCGGAGGGAGATCTGGACCTCCTGGTTCGCCGTCTTTGAGAGGGCCTCGATCCCTCCGGTCGGTGTGGCGGTCACCGTTGTCGGTTCCGAACACGACGTGAGGTTCGTCCGGTCCTGGGAACGGATGGGACAGAGCGCCGCTGCGCGGGAGCAGTACAACCTCCTGAAGCGGACCAGCACGGACGTCGAAACGGACAAGTCGCGGTTCTTCGACGACCTCACGGCCGCGGCGATGTAGTCACGCCGACGTGTCGTCATGACCAGGTGCGGGCCAGGGCGCTGAACGTCCCCTCGTCACTGTGGACCGGAATGACGCACAGCAGGTGGCCGCCGGGGGCACGGAGCGTATGGCACCCCTGCCAGCTCGAGACCTCCACGGCGCCCAGGGCGGTCAGCCGGGCCACCTCCGCCGGAACGTCATCCGTCTCGATGTCCACGTGGTAGCGGACGGAGTCCTCGACCGACTGCACCGCGACGACAAGGTTCGGCACGCAGTCCTTCAGGGTTCGAAACTGCGGTTCCCCGGGAGGACTTTGGGCCGGAACCCCGAGCGCGCTTGACCAAAAGCTGGTGCTTGCATCGGCCTGGTCGGACGGGGCGTCGATCAGGATTGTGGACAGGCGGCTGCGGTGCATGGACTGGCTCCTCGTTTTTGGGCTGCGCGGTCCAACGCCTTCGAACACGCAACGACGTCCGTGCCGCTGATCGTTCGACCGCTTCCCGGGGGATCATCACGGTGACTTCCTCATCTTCGCGCGGGGTGGGCTGCGGGCCAACCCCTGCAGGCGGTGGCGGGGAGCGGGCAGCTGCGGCGCGGAACGTCGGAACCGGCCGTTCTGGCCCTCCCCCGCGTTCCGCGCCTGCGCTGGACGGTCTCAGCCTTCGGGAAGCGATGCGAAGGCCTTCTTGGTGTCGCGGTACCACCCCATCCCCTTGACCGGGTTCCTCCACCGCCCCTTCATCGCGTCGTGGGCCTCCTGATGGGTGGAGTCCCCGGACTTCACGGCCTCCCGGAGGTGCCGGTCCTGGGCCTGAATGACGTCGTCGGCGGTGTCTCCGCTCAGCGCCAAGTCGCAGGGGCCGCCCAGCTGTTTGCAGGTCATGGTTTTCATCGCGGGTTCCTTCTTCTGTCGGTTGGGTCTGGGACCGCATCGCGAGTCCTGTCTCTATGACGGATGCCGCGCCGCAAATGTGACCACCGGGCACCGGACGTTCGAGAAGCCTGCGGATCACCTGCGTGCCGCAGCCTCCCGCCGCGTCAGCGATGCCAGCACGTCCGGCTGCGCGCGGAAGGTGATCGCCTGGACAACCCCTTTTGCGACGGTGAAGTCAAAGACCACGCGGGCCTGGCCGCGGTGGAACCAGGCCGCGCCGGGTCGGTCGCCGAGGAAGACCGGCAGGGCGGCCTTGGCCGCGCCGTCGAACATCGCGGCGACTTCATTCCGACCCTGAAGCCGGTGCGGAGTACCCGCAGCGATGGCCTCGGCGTCGGCGGTGACCAGGACGTCGGGTGCCAGGAGGTGGACTAGGCGCGCGAAGTTGCCGCCCCTGGCGGCGGACAGGAAGGCATCGACCACTTCCCAGTCGGCCGGCGTCCCCTGCGGCGCCAACTCCGACACCTTCGACCGCGCCCGTGAGGCCAGCTTGCGGGCAGCCATCGATGAGACATCGAGGACGGACGCGATGGTGTGGAAGTCCACGCTGAAGGTGTCATGCAGCACGAACGCGACCCGCTCCGCAGGCGACAAGCGCTCGAGGACCACCTGCAGCGCGACTCCGACCGAATCGGCCAGCACCACCCGTTCGGCCGGGTCCGGTGCAAACTGTGCCTCGGGCAGCTGCATCGGTTCGGTGGGCTCGGGAACCTTGGCGCGGAGACGGTCCAGGCACAGCCGTGTCGTCACGACGGTGAGCCAGGCGGGCACGCTGGCGATTTCGGCCCCCGTGCCGTCGAACCGCAGCCAGGCCTGCTGAACGATGTCCTCGGCCTCGGCCCGATCATCGAGCAGACCGGCAGCGATGCGGACGAGCCGGGGGCGCTCCGCCTCGAACTGCTCACTCGGGTCCATGGAGTTCACCCTATTGCGGTTCACGGTGGAGGGAAACGACGAAAGGCAGCCGGTCAGCGCACCCGTATGGGGGTCGGTGCGGTGCGATCAGCTGACCCTGCGTCGGTAGATCACCGCCGAGCAGCCGTAGGCGGCAACGAGGATCCCCACGCACCAGCCGACGGCAGTCCAGATGTCATCGCCGACGGGCTGCTGGGCGAAGAGGCTCCGGATGGTGTTGACGATCGACGTGACCGGCTGATTCTCGGCGAACCAGCGCACCGGCCCGGGCATGGTCTCTGTGGGAACGAAGGCGGAGCTGATGAAAGGCAGGAAAATGAGCGGATACGAGAATGCGCTTGCGCCGTCCACCGACTTCGCCGAGAGACCGGCCACCACGGCGATCCAGGTCAGCGCCAGGGTGAAGGCGGTCAGGATGCCGGTGACCGCAAGCCACGAGGAGACACCGGCCCCGGTGCGGAAACCCATCAGCAGCGCAACCCCCACAACGACGACGAGCGAGACCGCGTTGGCCACCAGCGAGGTGAGCACGTGCGCCCACAGCACGGAGGACCGTGCGATGGGCATTGACTGGAACCGGTCGACGATGCCGCCCTTGAGGTCAAGGAACAACCGGTAGGCGGTGTAGGCGATTCCCGAGGCCACGGTAATCAGCAGGATGCCGGGCAGCAGGTAGTTCACGTAGGACACGGCGCCGGTGTCGATGGCGCCGCCGAAGACATACACGAACAAGAGCAGGAAGGCGATGGGCATGACAGCGGTGGTGATGATGGTGTCAGGGCTGCGCGCGATGTGGCGCAGGGACCGCCCGGTCAGGACGGCGGTATCGCTGAAAGCGCGTATGGTCATCTTCTTTCCTTCCAGTCAGAGGCGGCGGCACCGTCCCGGGCAGCCTCGTGCCCGCCTCCCGCGGTGCCGATGATGGTCAGGAAAATCTCCTCGAGGCCCGGCTGCTTTTCGACGTACTCGACTGTGGCTGCGGGCATGAGCTGTTTCAGCTCAGCGAGGGTGCCGTTGGCGATGATGCGCCCCTCATGCAGGATGGCGATCCGGTCGGCGAGGTGTTCAGCCTCTTCCAGGTACTGGGTGGTGAGCAGGACAGTTGTGCCGCCCCGGGCGAGTTCCTTCACCGTCCTCCACACCTCCAGGCGCCCCTCGGGGTCGAGCCCCGTCGTTGGTTCGTCGAGGAACACCACCGGCGGATTGCCGATCAGGCTCATCGCGACGTCAAGACGCCGGCGCATGCCTCCGGAATAGGTCGAGACCCTGCGCCTCCCGGCGTCGGCGAGCGCGAACCGCGCAAGCAGCCCGTCGGCGATCCTGCCTGCGTTCTTGAGGTGCCGCAGCCGGGCGACGAGCACCACGTTCTCCCGACCGCTGAGAATCTCGTCAACGGCGGCAAACTGGCCGGTGAGGCTGATGACCTCCCGCACCCCGGCCGCCTGCGCGGTGATGTCGAAACCGTGAACGGTGGCCGTTCCCGAATCGGCCGTCAACAGAGTTGAAAGTATTCTGACCGCGGTGGTCTTGCCCGCGCCATTCGAGCCGAGAAGAGCGAAAACACTCCCCCGCGGCACGTCGAGGTCGACCCCCCTCAGCACGTGCACGTCCCCGAATGACTTCCGCAGACCGCGCACCCGGATGGCCGCCTCAACCGTCATTGCGGTCCTCCCGCGCCGCGTCGTCGATGGCCTTGGTCAGCCGCGCGCGTTCTCTATCGATCCACTGCTTGCCGCTGTAGGCCTGGGCGAAGGTTTCGGCGAACTCGACCGGGTCCTCGCCTACGATGGCGCGCACCGCAGTGCCGTCCTCGGCGGCGCGTTCCCAGAGGTCGACGGAGTCGCCCATCATGGTCAGTAGAGTCTCGCCGTCCGTAGCGCCCCCGTAGTACATGAGGTACCGCTGCACGGCCTTCGCTACGGTGCCATACGGCTCGGGCAGGGCCTCGATGCGCGCCCTGTACTGCTTGTACTGCTTCTTCTGCCCGAGCGGGCCGGTGAGAGTCTCGATCCAGTTGGCCATGATCACTTCTTCCCTTCGCGGAGCTGTTCGAGACGTTCGGTGAGGAAGCTCCAGGTCCTCCAGAACTCGTTGAGATATTCCTGCCCCTGAGCGTTCAGTGAGTACACCTTGCGCGGAGGTCCCTTCTCCGAGGGGACTTTCTCCACATCGACAAGGTGCCGCTGTTCGATCCGCACCAGCAGCGCGTAAATGGTTCCTTCGGCAATATCGGTGAAGCCCTGGTCCCGCAGCCACCCCGTGATCTCGTACCCGTAGGCGGGCCGGGAGGAAAGCATCGCCAGCACTATCCCCTCGAGGACCCCCTTGAGCATCTCTGTGGCTTGCTTACCCATAGGGGCCTCACTTCGCTAATCATTGTTGCTAGGTACCGGTACATAGTAACACTGGGTAGCCGGGATGCAACGGCCGGGCGCAATGGCCTGCACGCAGGGGCCGAGTGGCGCAGCGGATCCTCCGGATCAACCACAACGGACTTCCCGCAGGGGTTGGAGCAATTCCGCACAGGTACCGTTGCCGCGGCGGATTTGTAGACTGTGCCCATGACGGCCCCGCAGATCTACCTCAGCTTCCCCGGCACCGCCCGTGAAGCGCTTGGCTTCTACGCCGACGTTTTCGGCGGCACGCTCTCCCTACACACCTTCGAGGACTTTGGCCGGACCGACGGACCTGCGGACGCGATAGCGCACGGAGTGCTCAGCGGCGTGGTCGATCTGGCCGGATCCGATGCGGCAGCGGGAGAGAAGAGTGTCCGGTTCGAAGGCGTCATGCTCTCCTTGCTCGGCACGGCTGAACCAGACACGCTCCACGGATGGTTCGACCGGCTCGCTGTCGACGGCGAGGTCGTCGACCCGCTTTCGCCGAAGCCGTGGGGCGCCTCCGATGGTCAGGTCATCGACCGTCACGGAGTCCACTGGCTGATCGGGTACGAACCCGGGCAGTGATTGGAATGGGCCGGGCCGTAGCGGGCCCGGGGCCTGTCGATCTCCATCAGCTGTCCCCCCAGTGGTCGGGCACCTTCAGGTCCGCCGGGAGGCGGGTGGACCGGCTGCCTCCCGCTGCGTCCAGGTGGGACTGGGTGAGGTACAGGGCCCGGGAGAGATCCGCGCCGTCGAGGTGGGCGTCGCGGAGATCGGCCCCAAGCAGGTCGACGCCGGAGAGGTCGCTGAACCGCAGGTCCGCCCCGATCAGGTACGCACCGCGAAGGTCCGCCCCGCACAGCCGCCTCGACCTGAGATTCCTGCCGATCAGGTCCGCGCCCGGCACCAGCGCGGCATCGAGATGCTCGCGGCCGGCTGCAGAGTAGGACATCCGCACTTCCTCACTTATCTCTATGAGGAGCGCCCTGACGCTGACGTGCACTTCCTCAACATTCAATCCCAGGAGCCGATGCACCCCGCCGCCCATGGCCGCCTCGATTGTCGTCCTCAGCCGGCCCGCCCGATGCCGGGCCTCCGGGTCGAAGGTCCGGCCCTGAGCCTCTTCCAGGTACCAAGGCATCTCGTGAAGCTGCCGCGCGGTCTTGAACGCGGCGCGCATGTCCTTCCCCGACTCCGGGTCC
The DNA here is from genome assembly GCF_009828605.1 of Arthrobacter zhaoguopingii. Lineage (NCBI taxonomy): Bacteria > Bacillati > Actinomycetota > Actinomycetes > Micrococcales > Micrococcaceae > Arthrobacter > Arthrobacter zhaoguopingii. The sequence continues at coordinate 268,586 of NZ_WIAE01000002.1, forward strand.
GCGGCCCAGCTGATTCCTCCGAACAGTCCTTGGGAGACGTGCTGGCCCGCCCCGAAACAGTCGAAGACGGTGCAGCCGCGGAACCCACGCGGCCGGAGGACCTCATGGATGGTGCAGGAGAAGTCGGATGCGAGGTTCCGGCATGGGATTCCGGCCGGTTTGTCGACGGCGAAGTCCGCGGACCGCGAGAAACCAAGGGCGGTACAACAGAGGGCGAAGCAGTTCGTGCAATCCGGACGCAGGGAGCGCCGGTCAAGGGCCGGTGGGGTGTCCGTGGTGGATGACATTGGTGCTGGGCGCATGAGATTCTCCAGGGGTGACGTCGGTGAGGGGCTGGAGGCTCGGGGAACTCGCTGCGGAGCTCCCTTCCAGGACGCACGGAATCACCACCCCTTCAGGGAGCGACGGGCAAATCACTGAAACTCTGGCTCACAGAGGAAATTGGAGTATCACTGCCGACAAAATACACCGACGAAACGGCGGACGCCACGGGCAATTCCGCCGGACACCCGCCCGGCCGGGCGGCTTTGATGTGCGGCTCGAGGTCCCGTTCCACCATGCGACGCCGGCTGATGCGTCCACCCAAAGAGGCATAAAACTAGGGAGATGAAGGCGGAATCCATGGTTGATCCGATGCACTTTGACCGGCGGGCGGCGGTGTACGAGAGGTTCCGCCCGCCCTATCCGGATGAACTGTGGGAGCGGCTGCGCGACCTTGGCCTGCTGCTGCCGGGCAGGCGCGCGGTCGAACTGGGCGCCGGCTCCGGGCAGGCGACGGCGGCCCTAATCGAGGCCGGCCTCAGCGTGACGGCCGTTGAACCCGGTCCTCACCTCGCCGGGAGGCTGCGGGCACGCCTGCCGCAGGTCACCGTGCTGGCCGGCACGGCCGAAGAAGCCGAGTTGCCGGAGGCCGGCTTCGATCTGGCCGTGGCGGCCACCTCGGTGCACTGGCTCGATCTCGGAATAGTTCTGCCAAAGCTCCACCGCGCCCTGGTGCCCGGCGGTAGTTTCGCCGTGTGGCGCACCGCCTTTGGTGATCCGGCCGTCAGGACGCGCTTCCGCGAGCGGACCGGGCAGATTGTCGGGCGGCGGCGCGGCGCTCCGGCGAGGCCCGGCCCCGATGACCTCGATACCGCTGGATGGGTGAGGGAGCTCACCGCGGGCGGACTGTTCGCCGAAGTCTCAACGGATACCTTCCGGTGGAGCATCCTGCTTGGCGCCGATGAGGTTCACGGCCTCTTCAGCACCTTCAGCAACTGGAGCGCGGCGGAGGTCGAGGAGGCCACCCGGGCCGTGCATGACCTCGGCGGGTACGTCACCGAGCACTACGTCACGCCGCTGATTGTGGTGGAACGCGTATCCCTCCCGTAGCGCTTGTCTCCGTCTGGTTCCGGCTCGGGCGCTCGTGCTCACCCTGGTGCTTGCCTGGGTTCTCGCCGGGCGGGGAGCCGTCACAATCTTCACCGCGGTGCTTAGGGATCCGCAGTTCCGGGGGTTCTCCAAAAGACCGACTGGTCGGTCGGTTCTGTGCTAGAGTTCCTGCATGAGCAACCGGGAACGCATCCTCCAGACCGCACGGAGGCTTGCCATCGAGGCCGGTTCCGTCCCGTCCCTCGACGCCGTCGCCGCAGCATCGGGAGTCTCCAAGGGCGGACTCATGCACCACTTCCGCTCAAGGGCCGCGCTCCTCGACGGCATCGCCGCGCACGCCATCGAGGCGATGGACGAGGCGCTGGCCGCTGCGGCCGAGCGCGGGAACGTCACCGAGACATGGCTGCGCCTGTCCATGTCGCGCGAGGACGCCGACCTGTACCGGGCCCTGCTGGTGTCCTTCACCGACTCCGGCTCGACGACCGAGGCCCTGCTCAGGCGCTCGGCGGAGGCGACCCAGCGGTGGGAACGCCTGATCACCGAGGAGGTGGGCGACCCCGTGGCGGCGGCCGCCATCCGGCTCCTGGGAGACGGCATGGTCATGAACTCGGTGACCGGCGACCGGCTGCCGCCGCTGGAATCGGTGCTCGAGTGGTTGAAGCCAAGGACCGGCCGGAAGTGAGCGGGGGGCTGCTCGCCGCCATCGCCGGGCTCGCGATCGCGGACTCCTTCAATCCCGTCACGATCGTGGCGATCACCCTGATCCTTCTGACAGTGCGAACGCGGCCGCTGGCCTCGGCCATCACCTTCGTCCTGGGCGCCGTGAGCACCGTTGCCGTGCTGGGAGCCGCGATCTTCCTCGGCGCCGATGCGGCTGCGGGAATGGTGGGAGACGGCCTCATCTGGCTGCGGCGGATTGTGTTCCTCATCGCCGCGGCCGCCCTCTTCACAGCCGGCATTCGACGGTTCAAGGACCGCCCGCGGAAGGGCGTCAATCTGCCGTCATGGTTCGGCGTAGGGACTGCCTTCCCCCTCGGGGTGCTGATGACCGGTGCTGACCTTCCCAACGCCTTTCCCTACTTCATCGCCATAGAGCGCCTGATCGACGCCGACACCGGGCTGGCCACGGGCCTGCTGGTGCTCGCGGGATACTCGATCGTGTACTGCATTCCCTGCCTGATCCTCCTGGCGCTCGGCATGGCACACGGCGGACAGGTCCGGGCCCGCCTTCAGTCCGTCTACGACCGTTTCTCCACGGGCACCCTCAAGCGGTCCATTCCCGCGGCCCTTGCGCTCCTCCTCCTCGCCGCCGGAGTCCTCGCCATCGCGCTGTGGCCATGAGCATCACCGCACCCCGGCGAGGCTGAGCCGGTTCCCCTTCCAGGTGCGGCGCAGCCACCGGTCGTGGGAGGCGACGACGACGGCGCCCGGATAGTCCGGGATCGCCGCTTCCAGCTGGGTGGCGAGGAAAAGTGAGAGATGGTTGGTGGGCTCATCGAGCAGCAGCAGGTCGGGCGGGTCAGCAAGCAGCACGGCCAGAGCGAGCCGGCGCTGCTGACCGACGCTGAGCGCGGCAACGGGCCGGTTTTCGTCCCGCGGTGCAATCAGGCCGAAGCTCCGGAGGGGAACCTGTTCGGCGCGCGCCTCCCCCACGAGGTCCTGGTAGGCCCGCCGCGTGGTGCGTCCGGACCCGCGCCCGCGGGGGTCCGGCAGGTCGACATCCTGGGCCAGGAGGCCGGCCCGGAGGGTGGGTGCCGCCGTCACTGTTCCGGCATCAGGGAGAAGCGCTCCGGCGAGCAGGAGCAGCAGCGTGGATTTGCCCGATCCGTTGGGTCCCGTGATCAGCACCTTCTCCCCCGCGCTGAGGGTCAACGAGGTGGCGCCGAGGCGGCCGGCGACGGCCGCCTCGGCAACGGTGAGGACCGGCCCGGTGTCCTGTCGGCAGGGCCCGGACCTGCCTGCGGTGAGTCCCTGGAAGCGAAGTTCCCGGGGCGGCTTGCGGATCTGCCGCTCCTCAAGGACCTCGAGGCGGGCCCGCGCGTCGTTGACCCGCCGGGAAACCGTCTTGGCGTTCCGGTCGGAATAGAACTTGGCCGAGCTGCGGGCCTCGGACCGCGGTGACCAGTCCTCGTGGCCCACGACGTAGTTGGACGGAGCCGCGGCTCGCAGCCGCGCGAGCTGTGCCTGTTCGTCGCGGTACTGCCGGGCCCACCGTTCCCGGGCATCGAGGCGGGCGTGAAGATACTCGGTGTACGTGCCCGTGAACCGCACCACGCCGATGGCCGCTCCATCGCCGTCGCCGACCAGGGGTCCGGCCACGGCGTGGGGCAGCGGCGCAGGATCAAGGTCGAGGAGCGACGTCACCACATCGTCAAGGAACGCCCGGTCGTGGCTGGCGATCAGTACCGGTCCCGGCCACGACACCACGAGATTGCGCAGGTAGCCGGCGGCGTCGTCGTCAAGGTGGTTTGTCGGCTCGTCCAGCAGGAGCACGTCGGGCCTGCTCAGCAGCAGCCAGGCCAGGGACAGCCGCGAGCGCTGTCCCCCGGAGAGCTGCCCAGTGTCCCGGTCGGGCGGCAGGCCCGCGAGGCCAAGACCGGCCACCATGGCTGCGATGCGGGCATCGAGATCCCAGGCGCCGATCCGCTCCGCGGCCTCCAGAGCCGCCGCATAGTCGCTGGCTGCTGCCTCATCATCTGGGCGCCGTGCAAGAACCACCCCTGCGGCGGTGACCGCGTCGGCGGCCGTGCGAACGGGAGCCACGGCGGATTCCAGCGCTTCGGCGACCGATGCTGTCGGCCCGAAGGGAGGCTCCTGGTGCAGCAGCCCAATGCGGGGCCGATCGACACCGGGAAGCGTCACCGACACCGTTCCCCGATCGGGCGCCAGGAGGCCGGCGAGGATGCGCAGCAGGGTGGTCTTGCCCGATCCGTTGTCCCCGATGACACCGGTCCGGCCCGCCGGAACCGTAAAGGACACGTCGGTGAGCACGCGGCGGGAACCGAAAGAGATTGAGATGCCCTCAGCCCAGAGATGCGCAGCGGCGCGGGCGGGACGGGAAAAAGAAGAAGTGCTCATGGGGATCCTCGACGTCGATCGACCTCCCGCCGGGCAGCGGCCGCGGACGCAGGAGAAGAACGAGGATCACAGGAACATGGACCAACTATAGGCACACGGGGATCGCCGGGCGCAAGGGCGGCGTCGGCGGCGTCACCTGGGTTCTGCCATGGTTCCGCCGGGGCCGGCCTGGAGGTGGACTACGGTAGAAGGCATGCCTCTTGCCCTCGTCACCGGAGCCGCCCGCAGCAACAGCATTGCCGCAGGGATCGTGCCCCGGCTGGAATCCGACGGGTGGGAGGTCGCCACCAGCGACCTGGACTCCACGGACTACCCCTGCGATCTGTCCCGACCGACCGGCCCCGATGAACTCTTCGCCGCCGTCACGCGGGACCGCGGGCCGGTCAGCGCGCTGATCCTGAGCCACGCCCACGATGTGGAGACCGGGATCCTCGACACCACCGCGGAGAGCTTCGATCGTCACACCGCCGTCAATGCCCGCGCCAGCCTGCTGCTGATCGCTGCCTTCGCCCGGCAGGCACCACCCACCGGTGGGGCCATCATCGCGTTCACCAGCGACCACACCACCGGAAACCTGCCCTACGGCGCCTCCAAGGGAGCCCTGGACCGCATCGTCATCTCCGCGGCCCGCGAGTTCGGCCCGCGCGGCATCTCCGCCAATGTCGTCAGCCCGGGCCCGATCGACACCGGCTGGATGAACGAGGACCTTCGCAATACCCTGACCCCTCGGCACCCGCTGGGCCGGCTCGGCACGCCCGCGGACATCGCAGGCGTCGTCTCGTTCCTCGTTTCCCCGGAGGGGCGCTGGATTACCGGGCAGCTTCTGTTCGCCGACGGCGGTTTCTCGGCCCGCTTCTGACCGGGCCGGACGTCAACGAGTTCCTGGCCAGGTGCGCGCCGATGCATGTGGAGGGAACCCACACCGATTCCAGCGACTGGGATCTCGGGTTGTACTGCCGCGGCCGCTTCGACCCTGAGGACCTGCGCAACGTCGGATGGCCGGGCGAGGTGTCGGAAATCGGAGGGTGGGACGGTGGCGTCTTCAATGGAGGCGCCTGGCTGACCACCGAGCAAAGGCGGGTCGCCAGCCACCTCTTCGGCTAGCCGCCCGGACCACCTAACCCAGGCTCTGATCCGCCCGTAGCGGATCCGTGACCGGTTCTCATCGGGCACCGTCTCGGGCCGACGGCGTGACGACCACCTTCAGAGGTGCCGCAGATACCGCTGCGGAGCGGTGAGGAACTGCTGCCAGTTGATCACCAGGTCCAGCTCGTCCCACTCCCGGCGGCGATAGCCCCACGGCCCCAGTTCCAAGATCTGCGCCCCCGGCAGCGCGGCGAGCAGCGGTGAGTGGGTGGACAGGACCACCTGAGACCTGCCCGTGGCGACCTTGTCCTTGAGCATGCCCAACAACGCCAGGCATCCCGAGAACGACAGCGCCGATTCCGGTTCGTCCAGAATCCATAGTCCGGGCCCCTTGAAACGGTCCCCGACAAGCTGCAGGAAGGATTCCCCGTGGGACATCTCGTGAAAGGCTAAGTCGGGCCGGTACATGCTTGGGTTTGCCTCAAGGTAGCTGTAAAAACCATGCATGGTCTCGGCGCGCAGGAAGTATCCGCGCCGAGCAGCACCTGCATTGCGAATCAGCTGTAGATGCTCGGCGAGCGCAGATTCAGATGCGCGCGTGCTGTGCCGGGCACCGGTTGAGCCTCCCTCGGCGGAGAGCCCGTACGCCAGGGCGAGCGCTTCAATGATCGTGGACTTGCCTGAGCCGTTCTCCCCCACCAACACGGTGGCCGGTGCAAGGTCCAGCCCGTCGTCGAGCAACTGGCGGACCGGGGCGAGAGTTGCCGGCCAGGCGCCTCGATCCAACCTGTTCAGCTCATGCTCACTCACCGCGCGGAGCGGGTACTGCTTGAGTTCCATGCGCCAGTGTGACATAACCAGGGCCGCTGCGGACCCGGCGCAGGACTCCCCGCCTGTCACTGACAATCGGGAAGACCACGATGCCGGACCCGGACTCGCCACCGGATTCCCCGCCGTCGAGTCGTGGCTCTGACCGTCAACCCGGCGCGCAGCCCGCGCGCCTTGCGCCCGGGCGGTTAAGGGCGGCAGAATCGAACGTATGTACGACTCCGCGCGGGGCGACCGCCAATGCGTGCTGCCCAACGGCGACGGACGCCCCTGCGGCCGGCCTGCAGCCGATTCCCCGTTTCCGCTCTGCCCGGCGCATGTGGCCGCCGTTCTGGAGTGGGCGGATACCGAACTGGGGCGCACCGACGTTATGCCCGGGCCGTGTCTGGCCTGCGGGGCGCGGATCGGCGTGAAGTATCCCTCCGGCTGGGTGTGCGCGGCCTGTGAATGGCGCGTCGGGGACGTTCCCGACGGGGACCTGCCTCCCCCGCGGGTCGACGTCGTCTACTACATCCGCTTCCAGAACCGGATCAAGATCGGCACGACCGCAAACCCCCGCCAACGGCTCGCACGGCTCTGGCATGACGAAGTGCTGGCATTCGAACAGGGAGACCGACTCGTCGAACACCGGCGCCACGAGCAGTTCGCGCACTGCCGGCTGAACTGCTCCGAATGGTTCGAGCCGGCGCCGGTGCTCGAGGAACACATCCGCTCGCTCGCGGCGGGCGTTGACGATCCCTGGGCACGCTACGCCCGATGGGTGGGACAAGTGGCCGCCCTGCGGGGGTGAGTCCGCAGGAGCGGAGATCAACGAAGTCCTGCTGCGCTTCCTGGCCGGCTAGCTGGGACCGCTGATACGGGGCGCCGACCCGAAGGCCGGCGCCCGTGCACGCCTCCACTCCCCCGGGATCCCTGCGGTCCTGCCGGGGCTTCCCGCGAAGCCGCCGCGCCGGGTCGCGGAGTACCCCGACCGGTCGGCAGTTCCCCCTATGCTCCTCGTATGTCCAAGGGAATCGAGGTCCGTGCTGCGCGCGTCGAGGACGTCCAGGCGATGGCGCAGGTTCATGTTGAGTCGTGGCAGGAGACCTACCGCGGCCTCGTGCCCGATGCGGTGCTCGATGATCCTGGTTTCACCGCAGCCCGGGAACGCCAGTGGCTGAACGCGCTCACCAACCCGCGGTGGACAACCCACCGCATCGCCGTCGCCGAGCACGACGGGCCGCTCATCGGCCTCGCGATGGCGGGGCCCTCGGAGGACGATCCGGGTCTTATGCACCTCTACGTCCTGTACCTCCTCGCGGAACACCACGGCTCCGGGACAGGCGCGGAGCTGCTGCGCGCCGTGATCGAACCGGACAGAGTGACGACGCTGTGGGTCGCCGAACGGAACCCGCGGGCCCAGGTGTTCTACCGAAAGCACGGCTTCGAACTCGACGGTGGCAGCAAGATCGAGGGAGAGGTCCTCGATCTGCGCATGGTCCGGCACCCCGGCCCGCTCTGCCGCACCTGAACCTCAGCCTCCGAGCCGCCCTGCCGGGAAACGGCCCGGCGCCATCGACTCCACCAGCGAGAGGGACGCGCCCTCGAAGCACACAGCATCGACGGCGATAATCGCAACCGCATAGTCCGCCGGCCGGTGGTAGATGGCCGGCCTACCCGCCGGCGCGTTCCAGCTTCTCCAGAAGCATCCTCAACGTCTCCTGCTCGGCGTCGTCCAGCCCCTCGGCAACCGGAGAATTGTCCATGAGCCGGGTCCACAGGCTGCGGTGGAGCGCCCGGCCGTCGTCGGTAAGGGACAGCACCTTGACCCGACGGTCCCCCGGTGACGGGAGCCGTTCCAGCAGGCCACGGGCTTCCAACCGATCCGAGACGCCCGTCATGTTGGAGGCATCGCACGAGAGCCGGACGGCGAGTTCACCCATGGGCGCGGGCCCGGCGGTCAGTTCGCGCAGCACCTGGGCCTGTGTCGGGGTGAGGTCGAACTCGTCGGCCCGCCGGGCATAGTGCTGCCGCATGCGCTCCCCTAGGCGGATCACGAGTTTGACGAGTTCGAAGGTCGACTCCTGGCGCGTTGGCATGAAGGCACGGTACTTGTTGCAACAGATAGTTGACAACTTCAACAGTGGTGGGACACTAGGACTATCCGACGTCGCATCGACCCTAGGGAGGACTCAAGTGACACACGTGCAGATCATCCTCGGTTCCACCCGGGAGGGCAGGGTGGGCGAGAAAGTGGCCCGGTGGTTCATGGACCGCGCCCGGACCCGGACCGACTTCACGACGGAGTTCCTTGACCTCGCCGACTGGCCGCTGCCGTTCTTCAACGCGCCGGTACCTCCCGCCTTCGGGCCCTCCCCGGACCCCGCGGCGCGGGCGTGGGGCACAAAGATCGCCCAGGCCGACGGGTACATCCTGGTGACTCCGGAGTACAACCACGGTTACCCCGCCGTGCTGAAGAACGCCCTGGACCACCTGTACCGCGAGTGGAACGGCAAGCCGGTGGGCTTCGTCGGGTACGGAGGCCCGGGCGGCGGCATCCGTGCGGTCGAGCAGCTGCGGCAGGTCGTCGTCGAACTGGGCATGGTGCCACTCCGCGAGCAGGTTATCCTTGCCAAGGCCTATGCGGCGTTCGACGAGGCCGGCGGACTGTTGGACCGAAGGGGCCCGGACCGCCAGGCGTCGGCCGTGCTTGACGAGATTGCCCGGGCCACCACCCGCCTGGGCCTGCAGCCGGCCTGAGCCCCGCATCAGCACCGCCTACGGCAGGGGAATCAACCGGGGGCTCTGCTCGAGGCCGTCGAACTCCGGCAGGCGGAATTCCTACTGCTGTGCCGCGCCCTCATCGCCCGGTGCATCGCCCGGTGCATCCGTGGCCGGAGCCGCGGTGCTCCGCCAGATGACGACGTTCCCGTTCGAGTGGTGAAGCACCGCGTGGACGGTCGAACCGAGGCGCGTGCCGAGACCACCGACGCCCTTGGCACCCATGACCAGGCAGAAGGCATCACCGGTCAGCTTGAGCAGGCTTCCGGGCACCGAGCGGCTCGCCAGCGGTACCTCTTTGATGGTCAGTTCGGGCTCCGTTGCGTGAGCCAGATCAACGGCCCGACGCAGAATCGACTCGTCCTGCTGCGGTACCTGCTGGGTACGCCGGCGCAGCAGCGAGGCCGGAAGGTCCTGCCCCACGTGCACGACCTCCAGCACCGCACCCTGCTGCGAGGCGATGCGGCAGGCCAGGACCAGGGCCCCCAGGCTTTCATCGGAACCGTCCACGGCGGCAACGACGGAAGCGCCCTCCGCCGCGGTCTGGCGGATCACCGCCACGGGGCAGTGGGCTCCGGCGGCCAGGTGCAGGCTGACCGAGCCCACCAGCTGGCCCAGGAAGCCGCCGAGCCCGCGGCTGCCGGAGACCACCATGGAGGCGTTGCGGGATAGGGTCGTCATGACGGCGGCGGGATATCCGGTCACGAGGCGGGTTTCGACCGCCAGACCGGGGGCTGCCTCCACCGCGATCTGCCGGCCTTCCTCAAGCGCGGTCTCCGCGGCATGGCGCAGACCGCTGCCTTCCACGCCCCGGACAGGGCCGAGGTTGTGGGTGAACAGCGGCCAGATCCAGCAGTGCACCACGGTCAACGGCAGCGAGCTGCGCTGGGCGCACCGCGCGGCCCATCGGACGGCCGTGTCGGCCTCATCGGATCCGTCGTAGCCCACAAGGACCGGGAGCGCGGAGCCGTTCATGCCGCCACCGCCGCGGCGGGCCCCGGCCGGCCCACCCGAGGACATCCAGAGCGGACCTTCCCGCCTGCCTTCCCTTCCATGGTTCCTCCTGCACCCTGGTCGCCGCGTCAAGCATCGGACCCTTCAAGCATCGAGTGCCCGCCCCTTCATGCAAAGGGACTTTGGTCCTGTGCGTCGGTGCCCGCCCGTCCGGACCTCGCGGTCCGCGGCGTGGTCCCGCCGTCGAACGAGGGAAATTTGCCCTGTCCAACCCGCGGCCGGGCTCCTAGGCTGACCGTATGGAACCCGCAGCCGAACAGACCGAAGTTCTTTCAGCCGACGAGTGCTGGCGCCTCCTACGCACCGCCTCGGTGGCACGGCTGGCCCTATGCGTCGAGGGCCGGCCCGAGATCTTCCCTGTCAACATCCAGGTCGATCACGGCACGGTGGTCTTTCGGACCTCCGAGGGAACCAAGGCGCGTGCGGCCATTGACGAGGCACCCATCGCGGTTGAAGCCGACGGGCTCGACGACGGCGGAAGGAAGGCCTGGAGTGTGGTCATCAAGGGCATAGCGGCCACCATCTCGACAACCAAGGAACTGCTTGACACCGTCGACCTGCCCGTCCATCCCTGGGAGTCGGGGCGGAAGGACCGGTTTGTGCGGGTCACTCCGGAGGGCGTCACCGGGCGCAGGTTCACCGTCGCCGAGGCACCCCAGGCCGCCTCGCGCGCAGCCGCGCGGGACGAGTAGCGCGGCAGGTCAGGCACGGTCCGGCACCGCCGGACGGGTGACGAGCGTCGGACAGCTGAGGTTCAGCAGGACCCTGTGGCTCACCGAGCCGAGCATCATGCGCCGAAGCCCGCCCCGGCCAAGGCTTCCCACCACCAGCAGCTGGGCGGTGGCTGCGGCGCGCAGGAGCGCTTCCGCCGCCGGTTCCCCCGTCTCCAAATGGACCCGCACGCGCACCCCCGGGAATGCCGCTTCGACCGCGGCGGCGGCGCGGTCGAGGAGCCTCCGATGCTCTTCCACGAGGGCTTCGAAGGCTTCTCCACCGGGCCGCTCCGCCCAGGTCTCGGATGACGGCACTGCACAGGAGGTAAGGATCAGCAGGTCCTGGCCGGTCCGGGCGGCCTCCCGGGCAGCCGAGGCGACCGCCTGCACAGCTTCTGGGGACCCGTCGGTGCCCACCACCACGCCGGACCGTTCAGCCCCGTCGGGGACGGGGACGACGGCCACCGGGCAAAAACTCATGACGGCGACCTGCTGGCTCACCGCACCGACCAACTGGCCGGAGGCCGGGTCGCTCTTGTCGGAGCCGAGCACCACCATCTCCGCCGCCTCCGAAAAGTGGCTGAGGGCGCGGACCACGTCCCCGCTGTGGGTGTGCGTCCGCACCAGGAGCCCGGGGGCGACCGCCGCGCACAGGCGCACGCCGTCTTCAAGGAGTTCGCGCGCCGCAGCGATCACCGCGCCGTAGCTCCCGGACTGAGGTGTCATCCAGTACTCATGGACCGCATGGACCAGCGTCACCGGACGGCCCAGGGACCCGGCGCGGCGTGCGGCCCATTCCACCGCGGCCCGGCCGGCCGGAGACCCGTCGAAGCCGACCACGAGCGGGAGCACCTCACCCATGGATCGACATCCCAACCGCCCCGCCCGCAGGTCCATGTCCCGATGCCGGCAGATCCGCGCCGTGCCCCGGCATTCCCGTTCGTGGACTCCGCAGCGCCGTCATCGTGGTTCCCATCTCTTCCTCACCGGTCGGCATCCCCTCCGCTGCGGATCAGCCCTTTTCGGCACCGGCGGTGAGTCCGCCGGTCAGCAGCCGCTCGGTCGAGAAGAACAGGATGAGGATCGGCAGGGTCAGGACGACCGAGCCGGCCATCAGCACCGTCGTGGGAATCTCGGCGCTGCCCGAGAGCTGTGAAAGGCCCAGGGAGACGGTCCAGCTTTCACGCCGTTCGACCAGGAACAGCAGCGCGAAGAGGAATTCATTCCAGGCGATCATGAAGATGAACAGCCCGGTGGCCATGATCGAGGGCATGACCAGGGGCAGGCTGATCCGCCGCAGCACCCCGATCCGGGTGAGCCCGTCGACGAGCCCTGCCTCCTCCACGGCGACGGGCACGGTGTCGAGGTAGTTGCGCAGCATATAGATCGCCACGGGCACCGTCTGCGCGATGTACACAAGGATCAGGCCCACCAGCGAGCCGCGCAGTCCCACCCGGGTGAAGAGTACAAAGAGCGGGATCGCCATGACGATGGCGGGGAACAGGTACGCGGCGAGGAAGAGCGCGTTCACTTGGCGGTGGCCGAAGAACGGCAGGCGGGCAATTGCGTAGGCCCCGGGGACGGCGACGATCAGGGAGATGATGACGGCGCTGACCGCAACCAGGGCGCTGTTGGCGATGAACCGCCCGAAGCCCTGGCCGCCGGCTGCGGTCGACGTTAGCACCTGCTGATAGGAGGACAGGGTGAACTCCGCCGGCGGAATGATGAGCGAGCTGGGGTTGCGCAGCAGTGCCTCGATCGGCCGAAGGGAGAGCAGCACCATGTAGTAGAACGGCAGCAGCGTAACGATGAGGAGGCCGATAATGACCACCCACCGCAGGATGCGCAGGCTGCGCCGTTCGATCCCGTGCCGGCGGGACCCGCGAATCCGCTGAAGCTCCGGCGGCCTCGGCGCGGGCGCCGTACTTGTCTGCGTTCCGGGTGTGGCGGGTGCGCTCACAGCCGTTCTCCCCTCCTGTGCATCATGAACAGATAGACGGCCAGCATCAGGACCAGCACGACCGCGAGGACCAGCGACTGTGCCGCAGCGGCACCGACGTTGCGCTGGACAGTGAGGAACTCGTACACCCGGACGCTGGCGACCGCGGTTCCGGCCGCTCCGCCGGTCAGCAGGAAAATGTCGTCGAACTCGTTGAACGTCCAGATGGTCCGCAGCACCGCTAGCAGCGCGATGACCGGCATCAGCTGGGGCAGGATGATGTAGCGGAAGGTCTGCAGGGGGCTTGCCCCGTCCACGAGCGCTGCCTCCTCCGACTCCGCGGACAGTGCCTCAAGCCGGGCCATGAGGAACAGGAAGGCGAAGGGAAAGTACCGCCAGCCCTCGAAGGCGATGGCGGTCAGCAGCGCGGTGGGGATCGGAAACTGCGCTCCGAGGAACTCCACCGTGCGTTGCGCTTCGGAGAGGAACGGGATGGGGTCGGCCCACCCGAAGGTGGACTGGCCCACCTCGTTGACGATGCCGAACTGCGGATTGAGCATGGTGCGCCACACGAAAGTCACGGCTACCACCGGGGCCACGTACGGCAGCAGGAACGCCGCACGCACGAAGTTCCGTCCCCGGAACGGCCGGCGCACGGCCATCGCCGCCAGCAGCCCGATGCCGATGGACAGCAGGACCGACCCTGCCGTGTAAACGAGTGTGGTGCCGAGGCTCACCCAGAGCCCGCCGGAGGCGAAGACCCGCTCGAAATTCGCCAGGGTTAACGACCGGAACGGGTTGGCGGTGCCGATCTCCAGCAATCTGAGCTGCTGGAACGCAATCAGGACCGACCACAGCAGCGGCACGACGACCACCGCGAGCACGATGATCAGGGTCGGCGACATCAGGGCGATACCGGTGCGGGCGTCGCGCTGGGACAGGGTGCGTCGTCGGGGCGGCCTGAGCAGAAGTGCGGACATAGCGCTCCTTACAGCGGGCGGATACCGGACGGCGTCCGCGCAGGTGGTGGCATGCTACTGGCCCAGGTCGGCCTTGAGACCCTCGGCCTCCTCCTGGGCCTGTGCGGCGGCGTCCGCGCCGCTGCTGCCCGCACTGATCATCTGGGCCACGATCTGAGGGGCGATGAACTGCCCGCCCACGGCCGCGGCCAGGGCTCCCTGGCCCTGGGGAATGCCCCAGCGATTGAAGGTGTCGGTGCTCTCCGTCAGGGCCTGCAGGGTTTCGGCAGGATAAATGTCGGAGAGCAGCGCCCGGGTATCGACCCCCGCCTCGAGGGACTGCCAGGCGTCCACGTACTCGGTGGGAGCGTCGGCGGTTCCAAGGCGCACCGGCAGCTTGCCCTCCGGGGCCACCCCGAGCCAGTCCTCGTAGCCCTCGCTCATCATGAACGTCACCAGGTCCGTGGCACCGTCCGAGGCGTCGTTGAGGATGTTCCAGGAGACAACCTCACCGTACCCGGCGGGTTCTTCCCCGTCCGGGCCCTGGATCGCACTGACGATCCCGGTGTTCTCGGCGAGGAACCGGGGGTTGTCCCCGCACTCGGGGCAGGTCGGCAGGGCATCGTTGCGCAGGCCCGCCAGCTCATCGAGCATGAAGGAGGACCACACGGTCATCGCCGCCTCGCCGGCGAAATAGCTGGCACGGGTGGTGTCCGCGTCCTGGTTGCCCGGAACGGAGTAGTCGCGGATGAGGTTCCCGTAGAAGCTGAACGCGTCCTCGCACTGGCTGCTGTCCAGGGTGACCTCGCCCTCGGAATCGACCAGCTCGCACCCGTTGGCCAGGGCGATCTGCTCGAAGGTCTGCTGGGTGAACGAGTCGGCGGGAGCCGTTGCGGCCACAATCCCGGCCATACCCTCGGCGTCGAGCGCCTTGGCTGCGGCTTCGATGGCTTCGTAGCTGTCGGGCGCGTCCAGGCCCTCCTCCTCGAAGAGGTCCGTGCGGTAGTACAACAGCTGCGCGAACGCGTCGCTGGGCACCGCGAGCTGCTCGCCCTCCGCGGACGTCAGCTCGAGCGCGCGGGCCGAGAAGGTGTCGCTTCCCAGCTCCTCGACGACGTCGGCTGCCGCACCGGTGTCCAGCAGTCCGTCGGTATACAGCTGGTTCATTCCATTCAGGGACAGGGCGCCGATCACGTCAGGAAGCTCCCCTGCCGCTGCGGACGACGAAAGCACCGACGACAGCTGGTCCTCGGCGATCGCGACGAGCTCGACTTCAGTGCCGGTGCTTTCCGTGAAGCGGTCCATGATCGCCTGCTGGGTCGCCACCCGCTCGGCGACGTCCTCCGTCGTCCACACGGTCAGGGCGCCGTCGTCCTCCGAGGTTTCCCCGGAGCCTGTGCAGCCGGTGACGGCCAGCAGGGCCGTCATGAGCACCGACCCAGCGGTCAGTCGTCGATTGAGCATCGTGCCTCCTTCGGTCGAGGTCAGCGCGGGAGGTGAGGCCCGGCCGGTGCTCGACAGGGCCGTCGTCGTTGACGGATCCACTGACCGTGGAGCACTGGGATCATTGAACACCTGCACCCTCACTTCATCAATACATTCGCAGTCTCTATCCGCTTTTCCGTGCCGTGGGCTATCGGGTGCCCCCACCGGAATTCCCCGATCCGGGCCGATGAACCGGCCCGCTTCCTTCGGCCTGCGCGCAGGCTTGAGCAGACACCGGTCCTGCGCCCGGGACAGCGGCTGCCCGAAAGGTAGGATCAACCAACGCGCAGGCTGCCGGGCCGGTCCGGCCTCCGGCGCCACGCCCTGCCCGGTACAACCAGCCCCAGGTGATTGGAAGGAAATTCATGGAAATCGAAGGATGGACCCAAACACTCGGCGCAGGTCCGCTGCTGCTCATCGCGGCCGCAGCCATCGCCGTCCTGCTGTTCCTCATCATCAAGCTGCGCCTCCACGCACTGCTCGCACTGATCCTGGTCAGCCTTGCAACCGCTTTCGCCACGGGCATCCCGGCGGACCAGGTGGTGCCGGTCCTCATCAACGGCTTCGGCACAACGCTGGGCACGGTCGCGCTGCTCGTCGGCCTGGGCGCAATGCTGGGGCGGATCGTCGAGACAAGCGGCGGCGCCAAAGCGCTCGCCGACTCTCTCATCGGAAAATTCGGCGAGCACCGGGCCCCCTTCGCACTCGGTCTGGCATCCCTGATTTTCGGCTTCCCGATCTTTTTCGACGCCGGCCTCGTGGTGATGCTGCCGGTCGTCTTCGCCGTCGCCCACCGCCTTGGCGGCGGCGTGCTGCGCTATGGCCTCCCTGCGGCCGGCGCGTTCTCGGTGATGCACATCTTCCTGCCGCCCCACCCGGGACCGGTCGCCGCATCGACATTCTTCGAAGCGAACGTCGGCCTCGTCGTCATCGCCGGACTCATCACCGCAATTCCCACCTGGTTCGTCGCCGCCTACCTGTTCGGGCTGCGAACGGGCCGCAAGCTTGTCCTTCCCGTTCCGGCTCTGCTGGGGCAGGCCGACGCGGAGGCCGAAACCCACCCGCCGCGCTTCCGCACGGTTGTCGGCGTGCTCCTGCTGCCGCTGGTACTCATCTTCCTCAACACCGGACTGAACACCGCGGCCGCAAGCGGCCTGCTGCCCGCCTCAGCGGCGGAGGCATCCTGGTACCAGGTCCTCCGCGCGCTGGGCGAGACTCCCGTGGCGCTGCTGATCTCGGTCCTCGTCGCCATGTTCGTCCTCGGCCGGCGCCGGGGCACCACCGGGAGCACCCTCGAGAAACTCCTCGAATCCTCCCTGGGGCCCGTCTGCTCCGTCATCCTCATCACCGGCGCGGGCGGAATGTTCGGCGGGGTGCTCCGCACCTCCGGCATCGGCGCGGCCCTCGCCGACGTGCTCGGCGGGGTGGGCATCCCCCTCATTCTCGCCGGCTTCATGATCTCGGCCATCCTGCGCATCGCCCAGGGATCCGCGACGGTCGCCCTCACCACCACCGCCGGGCTCATCGCACCCGCTGTCGCCGACGCGGGGTTCAACGGCCTCCAGGTGGCCGCACTCGTGATCGCTGTCGCCGCCGGATCGGTGGTCGTCTCCCACGTCAACGACTCGGGGTTCTGGCTCGTCGGCCGCTTCTTCGGCATGGACGTCAAGACCACCCTGGCCACGTGGACCGTCATGGAAACCCTGATCGGCGTAATGGGCTTCGTCATCGCCGCAGCCATCTTCATGCTGGCGGGATTGGCCGGATAGCGGACCACGCCGGACCCGAGGAGGCCTTAAAGTTGTCCTATGGCATCCCCGCACACGGCATCCGGACCCGCACACGGGCTCTGGCCCTGGCTGGCGGTCGACGTCGCCGCGATCATCCTCTTCGCGGTCTCCGGCCGCAGCACTCACGAGCACGGCCTGAGTGCTGCGGGAATTGCCGCAACGGCGGCGCCCTTTGTCGTCGCCTGCATCGCGGGATGGGTGGTCCTGCGCGCCTGGCGGACGCCGCTGCGCCTGTGGCCGACGGGTGTCGGAATCTGGATCACCACCGTGGCAGGCGGCCTGCTGCTGCGGTTCCCCACCGGGGGCGGTGTTGCCCTGAGCTTCCAGGTGGTCACCCTCGCGGTGCTGGGACTGCTGCTGCTTTTGCCGCGGGTGCTTGCGGCCGCCGCCTTGCGGGGTCGCAGGCGTGCCCTCGGCGGCCGCGGAAACCAGGCGGTACGGTGAGGAAGTACCCATTTCAGTGGAAAGGCCGACCATGATCACCGCTTTTGTCCTCATCCAGACGGATTCCGCGCGCATCCCCGAGTGCGCGCAGGAAATTTCCGAAATCGAAGGCATCAGCGAGGTGTATTCGGTGACCGGCGAATGGGACCTCATCGCAATGGCCAGGGTGTCCCGCCACGAGGACCTCGCCGACGTGATCGCCGACCGCCTCTCGAAGGTCAGGGGAGTGGAGTCAACGACGACCCAGATCGCCTTTCGGTCCTACTCCAGGCACGACCTAGACGCCGCCTTCTCCCTCGGCTTCGACAGCTGACAACGGCCCGGGCGCGCCATCGCGCGCGTCGATCGACGCGCTGACTGCGGCCCCTTCCCGTGAGCGAGGGCGCTCAGAGCGAGGCGCTGACCGCGACCCAGCGATCAAGGGCGGCCAGCGCGGCCCCCGAATCGATCGACTCGCGCGCCCGGACGGTGGCCGCCCGGATACGGTCGACCAGCGGCCCCTCGTGGTCCTCATCGAGAGCGACCAGGCCAGCTGCCGCGTTGAGGACCACGGCGTCGCGGATCGGCCCCTCCTCGCCAGCGAGCAGGCGCCTCACGATCTGCGCGTTGCCGGCGGCATCGGTGCCGCGGAGGGCATCGACACCGGTTTCGGCGACGCCGAAGTCCCCGGGGTGAACCACCTGCTCGGTGATGCGCTCCCCCCGCACCTCCCAGACGGTGGAGGACCCGCTCGTCGTCAGTTTGTCCCTGCCGTCGCTGCCGCGGAAGACCAGCGCCCGCACCCCCCGGGCGGCGAGGACACCGGCCATCAGCGGCGCCATGCGCGCGTCGGCGCACCCAAGGGCCTGGGCCTGCACCCCGGCGGGATTGCTCAGCGGGCCAAGGAAGTTGAAGGCGGTCGGCACCCCGAGCTCGCGCCGCGGCACCGCGACATGCCGCATCGACGGATGGAAGACCTGGGCGAAGCAGAAGGTGATCCCCGCTTCCTCGGCGCACTGCGCCACATCCTCGGGGCTCAGGTCCAGCCGGACCCCGAGCGCCTCGATCACATCAGCGGCCCCGGAGGAGGACGACGCCGCCCGGTTGCCGTGCTTCACCACCCTCGCCCCGGCGCCCACGGCGACCAGCGATGCCATGGTGGAGATATTGACCGTGTTCAGCCCGTCGCCTCCGGTGCCCACGATGTCAAGGGCCGGGCCGGTGACCGTGATCCGCCGGGCGCGCCCGAGCATCGCCTCAACGAGTCCGGTCAGTTCGCCGACCGATTCCCCTTTGGCCCGCAGGCCGAGCAGGAAGCCTGCGATCTGCGCGTGGGTCGCCTCGCCGGACATGATGTTTTCCATCGCCCAGCCGGCCTCGGCGGCGGTCAAATCCCTCCCCGAAATGAGGGTTGAAAACAGCGGCGGCCATGACTGTTTGGCCTCGTCAGCGCGCAAAGTAGTGGTCACACTCCTAGGTTATCTACGAATTGTAGAAAGTCATCACCCTCCTACTTCCGCGCCGTTATGCGGATCACGCACCCTTGGGCACCGATTCGGACGCGCCGCAAGGCTTCAGGCGTTGGTGAAGTGGGAACTTTTAGAGCCATAATGAGTTCGTGACATCTGCGACCCAAGCCCCAAGTGCCGCCCCACATCCCGCGCTCAACCGCCCCAACATGGTCTCCGTCGGAACCGTGGTGTGGCTCTCGAGCGAGCTGATGTTCTTCGCCGGCCTCTTTGCCATGTACTTCACGCTCCGGTCCACCTCAGGCGAGATGTGGGCCGAGGGATCCGAGAAGCTCAACGTGCCGTTTGCGCTGATCAACACCATCATTCTGGTGTCCAGCTCCGTCACCTGCCAGTTCGGCGTCTTCGCCGCCGAGCGCCTGCAGCCGCGCCGCACCGGAGGCCTTTTCTCCATCGGCCGCTGGGGCATGGTCGAGTGGTTCTTTCTCACTTTCGTCCTTGGTGGCATCTTCGTCGCCGTTCAGGCCTACGAATACGCCGAGCTCGTCTCCGAGGGCGTGTCGCTGTCCTCGGACGCTTACGGCTCGGCCTTCTACATCACCACCGGCTTCCACGGCCTC
This sequence comes from Arthrobacter zhaoguopingii, assembly GCF_009828605.1. Lineage (NCBI taxonomy): Bacteria > Bacillati > Actinomycetota > Actinomycetes > Micrococcales > Micrococcaceae > Arthrobacter > Arthrobacter zhaoguopingii. Next base: position 288,121 of record NZ_WIAE01000002.1, read on the forward strand.
CACGTGCTCGGCGGTCTCATCGCATTCCTGCTGATCATTGGACGCGCCTACGCCGCCCGGCGCTTCGGCCACTTCGAGGCGACGTCGGCCATCGTGACCTCCTACTACTGGCACTTTGTCGACGTCGTGTGGATCGGACTCTTCATCATTATTTACTTCCTCAAATAGCCTCCTGCGGTAGACTTTTCTACTAGAGGTAGAATTCGACGAGGAAGCACAGCAGCCATGGCAGTACGGAAGACAGGAACCATCGCGTGAAGGCACTATCTCAGAGGCGGCGCCACCCCCTAGCAGCAATCGCACTGCTGGTTATGGCGTTGCTCATGGTCGGCGGAATCTACTCCGCGGCAAGCTCAGCCAACCAGGCCCAGGCCCAGACCGAGTCCTTCTCCGCGAATGACGTCGAGGAAGGCGAAAAGCTCTTCGCCGCCAACTGCGCCTCCTGCCATGGCCTGGGCGCCTCCGGCTCCTCCGCCGGCCCCTCACTCGTCGGCGTCGGTGCCGCCTCGGTCGACTTCCAGGTCGGCACCGGACGCATGCCGCTGCAGATGGACGGCCCGCAGGCGCTGGTCAAGCCGGTCCAGTTCACCGAGGAGCAGACCCGCCAGCTCGCCGCCTACGTCGCCACACTGGGCGCCGGTCCTGCCATCCCCAGCGAGGAGATGCTTGACGCTTCCGAAGGCGATGCCGCCAACGGTGGAGAGCTCTTCCGCGTCAACTGCGCCATGTGCCACAACGCCGCGGCAGCCGGCGGCGCCCTGACCCGCGGTAAATTCGCCCCCTCGCTGGAAGGCTCGAGCGAGAAGCACATTTACGAGGCCATGGTCACCGGCCCCCAGAACATGCCCGTCTTCAACGACGCGAACATTTCCCCCGAAGAAAAGCGGGACGTCATCGCGTTCCTGAAGACCATCGAGGAGCAGGGCTCCCCCGGCGGAGCCGACCTCGGCTCGCTGGGTCCGGTCTCCGAAGGCCTGTTCATCTGGGTCGCCGGTCTGGGCGTCATCATTGCCTTCACGGTGTGGCTGACCTCACGGTCGTCCTGATTTGCCCGACCCATCCGGCACCGCGATTTACACGAATTACACATTGAAGCATCTAAAGAAGGATGAGAGGGATCATGGCCGACAATAGTCACGGCAGCCCGGATACGTCGGTCACCGTAGCTACGCCGGGCCAGGGCGGGGTCGACACGTTCACCAACCCCGGCCTCCCGCCGCACCGCCCGCGGCTTGCGGACACGGATCCACGCGCCGAGAAGAGGGCGGAGCGGCAGGTTGCCCTTCTGTTCGTCATCTCCGTTCTCGGCACGCTGCTCTTCTTCTTTGCGTACTTCTTCATTCCGCTGAACGACACCATCGAGCGCCTGCGCCTGCAGAACCTCGCTCTCGGCCTGGGAACGGCCTTCGCGATGCTGGGCATCGGCGTCGGCATCGTCCACTGGGCCAAGACGCTCATGCCCGACCACGAGCTGACCGAGGAGCGCCACGCCGTCACCGACGAAAAGGACCGCGCCGAGGCCGAGCAGATCGTCGGCACGATCCTCGACGAGAGCGGCATCAAGCGCCGCCCGCTGATCCGCAACACCCTCATCGGTGCCGCACTCCTGGCCCCGCTGCCCGCCATCGCGATCTTCCGCGACCTCGGCCCCCTGCCCGGAGACACCCTGCGCCACACCTTCTGGGACGCCGGTATGCGCCTCACCCGCGATCCCAGCGGAACACCGATCAAGGCCTCCGACGTCACCGTCGGCTCGGCGTTCCACGTCATCCCGGAAGGCCTCAATGAGGCCGAGAACAAGCTCGAGGAGAAGGCGAAGGCCGTCGTACTGCTGATGCGCCTCGACCCTGAATCCCTCAACCCCTCGGAAGGCCGGGAGGATTGGGGATACGACGGAATTGTCGCGTATTCCAAGATCTGCACGCACGTTGGCTGCCCGGTAGCGCTCTACGAACAGCAGACCCACCACCTGCTGTGCCCGTGCCATCAGTCGACCTTTGACCTCGAACAAGAGTGCAAGGTCATCTTCGGCCCGGCCGCACGACCGCTCCCCCAGCTTCCCATCGACGTTGACGACGAGGGCTACCTCATCGCCAGGAGCGATTTCCAAGAACCCGTAGGACCTAGTTTCTGGGAGCGAGGCTGACCATGAGCAGCTCAACCGCGATAAACGCCTACCAACCAAAAACCCGCGTCGGACGGGTCACCAACTTCGTCGACTCACGGGTCGGCGGCTCGGGCATGGTCAAGGAGTTCGGCCGGAAGATCTTCCCCGACCACTGGACCTTCATGTTCGGCGAGGTGGCGCTTTACACCTTCGTCATCCTGCTGATCTCGGGGACCTTCCTCACCTTCTTCTTCGATCCCTCGATGGCGGAGACACACTACGATGGCAGCTACCTGCCCCTGCGTGGTGTTGAGATGTCGGTGGCCTACGCCTCCTCGCTGGACATTTCCTTCGACGTCCGCGGCGGCCTCTTCATGCGCCAGGTGCACCACTGGTCGGCGCTGCTGTTTGTTGCAGCCAACGCCGTGCACATGCTCCGCGTCTTCTTCACCGGCGCGTTCCGCCGCCCCCGCGAGCTCAACTGGGTTGTCGGCACCACGCTTCTCATCATGGGCCTGGCCGCCGGCTTCACCGGCTACTCGCTCCCCGATGACCTGCTTTCCGGCAACGGCCTGCGCATCATCGACGGCGTCGTGAAGTCCATCCCGGTCGTTGGAACCTACATCAGCTTCTTCCTCTTCGGCGGAGAGTTCCCCGGCACCGCGATCATCGGACGTCTCTACGTCCTTCACATCCTCCTGATCCCGGCCGTCATCCTGCTGCTGATCGGTATCCACCTGTTCATGGTGGTCATCCACAAGCACACCCAGTACCCCGGCCCGGGACGCACGAACACCAACGTCGTCGGCTACCCCGTCGGCCCGGTCTACGCTGCGAAGGCCGGTGGATTCTTCTTCATCGTCTTCGGCATCGTCGCCGCCATCTCCGCAGCGTTCACGATCAACCCGATCTGGAACTACGGCCCCTACGACCCCTCCCCCGTATCGGCAGGTACCCAGCCTGACTGGTACATCGGCTGGGTCGACGGCGCGCTGCGCCTGATGCCGGGCACGCTGGGCCCGAACTTCGACTTTGAGTGGAACATTCCGTTCCCCTGGGGCGTCAACACGCTCTCGATGAACGTGCTCTTCCCGGCGCTCGTGCCGGCCGGCATCGTCTTCACGCTGATGCTCGCCTGGCCCTGGATCGAGTTGTGGGTGACCAAGGACAAGCGGGAGCACCACCTGCTCGACCGGCCCCGCAACGCCCCGACCCGCACCGGGGTCGGCGTCGCCGGTGTCGTGTTCTACTGCGTGATGTGGGCGGCTGCTAGCTCCGACCTGATCGCCACGCACTTCCTCGTATCCCTGAACGACGTGACCTACTGGCTGCGGATCCTCGTGGTCGTCGGCCCGATCATCGGCTTCATGATCGCCCGCCGCGTGGCCCTGGCGCTGCAGCGCAAGGACCGTGAGATAGCCCTGCACGGCCGGGAGACCGGACGTATTGTCCGCCTGCCGCACGGTGAGTTCATCGAGGTCCACGAGCCGGTCGACGAGTACAAGCGCTACCAGCTGGTCAGCTTCGAGTCCCCGGAGGCCTACGCCCCCGTGGCAAACGCCAACGGCCACGTCAGCCGCTCGGAGAAGCTGCGCAGCCGCGCCTCACGGTTCTTCTTCGAGGACCGGGTCGCCCCGGTCACTCCGTCGGAACTGCACGCCTCGCACTCCGGTCACCACGGTGAAATCGCAGACGCCCAGGACCGGGAGTCGATCGCAAGCCACTAGGCTGGCCGCACGGCCAGCCTGGAAGGGCCCGGACAGCATCCGCTGTCCGGGCCTTTTTGCATACTGCCGACGTCGAGACTGCAGATCACCACCCTTCCGCGGGCCCTAAGCGTGGTGAGGTGCCAACTCGGCGGGGATGTTGCGGCGGCGGCACAGCCCTCCCCGCGCGTCCCGGAGTCCCTAGCGCAGGGGAAGAAGCGGGGAGCACGCGGAAGGACCCGAGGAACCCCCGGGAGGGCGGAGGAGGCCTAGCGCAGCCTGTTGGAGGTATACGCCCGGGGCGTGCGCGCTCCGGGGCGCTGCAGCGGCACCCAGAGCTTGTACCGGTCGGCCCGGTAGTAGGACACGGAGTAGTCCACCATGGCGCGGGCCACATAGGCGTGGCGCTGGATCTTGAGCAGCGGCGCACCCATCTCCACGTTCAGGAGACGGGCAATGGACGGCGAGGCCGCCGTCGCCTCGATGGTGTCCTCCCCCCACTCCATGACCAGCCCGTACTTCTCGCTCAGGACGTTATAGAGGGAGGCCGGCGGCGGGTCATCGAGGATCCCCCGCACCCGGTGCGCCGGGATGAAGTTCTCGTCGACGCTCATAGGCTCGCCGTCGGCGAGCAGCTGCCGCCGGAACCGCACCACCGGCTGCCCGAGCTCAAGCTGCAGTTCCCGCGCGATCAGGGGCGTGGCGCCGATCTGCTCGAAGCTGAGCACATGCGCATCGGGCACCATGCCCCGGCGAAGCATCTCTTCGCTGTAGGAGGTGAGCTTCATCTGCAGGTCGACCTTCGCATGGGCCACGAACGTCCCCAGACCCACAATCCGCTCCAGGACCTCCTCGGCGACGAGGGCGTCGATGGCGTGGCGCACTGTCATCCGTGCGACACCGAAATGCGTGGACAGCTGGCGCTCGGAGGGAATCGGCGAGCCGGGCGCGGCCCGTTCCAGGATGTAGGCCCTGAGAATTTCGCGCAGCTGCACATGCTTGGCCACGGGTGAGGCCTCATCGAGGGCCGGCACCCCTAGGAGCTTTGGAGCGGTCGCGGCCACAATCGCCAGCTTTCCATGGTGGTAGTTCCGGGGCCCGGCGGCCGACCGCCGGTAGTTCCGAGTCTATCGAAATTCCTCCGCGGTGGCGGTGCCCCGGAACGCCGAAGGACCCGCACCGGGGTGCGGGTCCTTCGGGTTCTGCGGGGTTGGAAGCTTAGTGGGCGTGTGCCCCGCGGCTGTACTCGTATACCCAACCGACCAGGGCGATCACAGTGAAACCAAGGCCGATGTAGAGGATCCACCAGCCGGCTGCCAGTCCGAGGAATCCGGCCGCGGCCGACAGGCCGAGGAACAAGGGCCACCAGCTCCATGGGCTGAAGTGTCCCTGCTCGCCGGAGCCTTCGTGGATCTCGGCGTCGAGCCGGTCCTCGGGCCGCATGCCGACCCTCTTGCCGGTGAAGCCGAGGTAGAACCCGATCATGATTGACAGGCCACCGGTCAGGTACAGCCCGAGGAACCCTACGGGTTCTGTCCATTCCACGAGGAACCCGTAGATCGTGCCGACGAGGAAGAAGAACGGCGCAAGGAGGGTAAAGAGGCGTGTCTCAACTTTCACTGGGTGGCGTCCTTCCGGGCAGCGGAGCCGAGCACCTTGCCGGCAGCGGATTCGTCGGTGTGCTGCTGCTGGAGCTCGGGGTGGTGCAGGTCCAGCGCCGGGCGCTCCGAGCGGATCCGGGGCAGCGAAGTGAAGTTGTGGCGCGGCGGCGGGCAGGAGGTGGCCCACTCAAGCGAAGCACCGAAGCCCCAGGGGTCATCAACTTCGACCTTCTTACCGGTGCGCCAGGTGATGTACACGTTCCAGAAGAAGGGGATCAGCGAGGCACCGAGTACGAACGAGGCGATGGTGGAGAACTGGTTCATCGCAGTGAAGCCGTCCTCGGGCAGGTAGTCCGCGTACCGCCGCGGCATGCCGATGACGCCCAGCCAGTGCTGGATCAGGAAGGTGCCGTGGAAGCCGAGGAACAGGAGCCAGAAGTGGATCTTGCCGAGGCGCTCGTTGAGCATCTTCCCGGTGAACTTGGGCCACCAGAAGTAGAAGCCGGCGAACATCGCGAAGACCACGGTGCCGAAGACCACGTAGTGGAAGTGTGCGACCACGAAGTAGGTGTCCGAAACGTGGAAGTCCAGCGGAGGCGAGGCCAGGATGATGCCGGTCAGGCCGCCGAAGAGGAACGTCACCAGGAAGCCGAGGCTCCAGAGCATCGGGGTCTCGAAGGTGATCGATCCGCGCCACATGGTGCCGATCCAGTTGAAGAACTTCACGCCCGTTGGGACGGCGATGAGCATCGTGGTGAAGGCGAAGAACGGCAGCAGCACCGCGCCGGTGACGTACATGTGGTGGGCCCACACGGTGACCGAGAGGGCGGCGATGGCGATCGTCGCGTACACGAGGCCCTTGTAGCCGAAGATCGGCTTGCGGCTGAAGACCGGGAAGATCTCCGAGACGATGCCGAAGAACGGCAGGGCGATGATGTACACCTCGGGGTGTCCGAAGAACCAGAACAGGTGCTGCCAGAGGATGGCGCCACCGTTCTCGGGGTCGAAGATATGGGCACCGAAGCGGCGGTCCGCACCGAGGGCGAACAGCGCGGCGGCCAGCGGAGGGAACGCCATGAGGACGAGGATGGCCGTGACCAGGGTGTTCCACGTGAAGATCGGCATACGCCACATGGTCATGCCCGGGGCACGCATGCAGATGATCGTGGTGATGAAGTTGACGGAACCGAGGATGGTTCCGAAGCCCGACAGCGCGAGTCCGAACACCCACAGGTCACCGCCGACGCCCGGTGAGAATGTCGTACTCGACAGCGGCGTATAGGCGAACCAGCCGAAGGACGCGGCGCCCTGCGGGGTGATGAAGCCCGAGACGGCGACGGTGCTGCCGAAGAGGAAGAACCAGAACGCCAGCGCGTTCAGGCGCGGGAAGGCGACGTCGGGGGCGCCGATCTGCAGCGGCATGATGACGTTCGCGAATCCGGCAAACAGCGGGGTGGCGAACATCAGCAGCATGATCGTGCCGTGCATCGTGAACAGCTGGTTGTACTGCTCCTTGGTCTGCAGGATCTGCAGACCGGGCTCGAACAGCTCGGCCCGGATCACCAGCGCCATGACCCCGGCGAAGCAGAAGAAGACGAAGGAGGCGATCAGGTACATGTACCCGATGGTCTTGTGGTCGGTCGAGGTGATCCAGTTGACGACGATGCGGCCTTTGGAGCGCGGTACGACGCGGGGAGCGGCTACTGTGCCGGCTTCCTCAAGGGTGTATTCGTAGGTGGACATCAGCTGCTCCTGGCAGGGTCAAAGTCGGGGTCGGTGTCCGGGTAGGAGTCGCGGTCATACTCGTCACCGAGCTGGCCGTCCTCGAGGGTTTCCATCCGGGCGTCGAACTCCTCCTGGGAGACGACTGCCACGTTGAAAAGCATTTCCGAGTGGTACTGGCCGCAGAGTTCGGCGCACTTTCCATCAAACGTCCCCTCCTGAGTGGGGGTGAGGTTGATGTAGTTGACGCGGCCCGGGTAAAGGTCGCGCTTCTGCAGGAAGGCCGGCACCCAGAAGGAGTGCTGGACGTCGCGGGCGCGGAGCTGGAGCTCGACGCTCTGGTTGACCGGCAGGTAGAGGGTGGGCAGCTTGTCCGGGATGCCGGGCTCGCCGGTCAGCTCGGCCTGCACTCCGGTGGAGTACTTGTCCTGCTTGACGTAGTTGAAGTCCCAGGACCACTGCTTGCCGCGGACGTCGATGATGACATCGGGGTCCTCAACGCGGGCGTCGATGATGCCCTGGTCGCGCTGGGTGAAGTAGAAGAACACCAGCACCATGAACAGCGGGATGGTCAAGTAGAAAATCTCGAGCGGCAGGTTGTAGCTGAGCTGGCGCGGGTAACCGGTGTCGTTGCGCCGGCGCCGGTAGGCAACCATGCACCAGATGATGAGGCCCCAGGTGATCACGCCGACCACGAGGGCCGCAATCCATGAATTCACCCACAGGTCGGTGATCAGCCCGGTGTGGTTGGTGGTGTTCCTGTCCCCCGGCAGCCAGCCATTCTGGGCTTCCGTTGAACAACCGGACAGCAACAGCGCCCCGGCCAGCGAAATGCTGGAAATCTTTGCGATCCTGGCGCTCTTGCCGCCGGTTCGGTCCTGCGAACTCACAGACGGACCATCCTTTTCTACGTGCGTTGCCACCCGCGATCTGATGCAGTTCGGGGTGCCCCTCCAGTTTTACTACTCACTGTAGAGCTTACCCGCCGTCGAAGCCATCGTGTGACATGCGAAAGGGCCCGTGGCGCGCCTTTCAGCGTGCCACGGGCCCCCCAAAACCGCAGGTCAGTGGAAGGAATCACCACAGGCGCAGGATCCGCCGGCGTTCGGGTTGTCGATGGTGAATCCCTGCTTGGAGATGGTGTCCTCGAAGTCGATCGAGGCACCGGAGAGGTAGGGAACGCTCATCTTGTCAACGATTACTTCAACGCCGTCGAAGTCGCGGACGGCATCGCCGTCGAGGACCCGCTCGTCGAAGTACAGCTGGTAGATCAGGCCGGAGCAGCCGCCGGGCTGAACGGCCACGCGGAGGCGGAGGTCGGTCCGGCCTTCCTGCTCGAGAAGGCTGCGCACCTTGCCTGCGGCGACCTCGGAGAGCTGCACATCGTGCTCGGGAAGCGAAGCCGTCGTCTCGTCGGGGGCCGTGGTGGTCTCTGGCGTGGTGGTGCTCATGGTGTCTCTCCTAGCCTGGATCCGTTGCTGAACACCGCTTGCGGCGTTCTGGAGTCCCTTCCATGGTACGCCGCGCATCCCGCGCGGTTAACACCGGAGGTGCGTGAGTGCGGACACCCTGCTCCCCCGCCGCAGCGGTGGCCGCCCGGCGGAGGAGCAGGAGCGGTCCGGTCAGGAGCCGGAGAGGCCGCCCGCGTTGATGCGGGCGAGCAGCAGCGCCTCGGCAAGCACGGCCCGCTCGAACTCCGCGAGGTGCAGGGATTCGTTGGCGCTGTGCGCCCGGGAATCCGGGTCCTCGACCCCCGTGATCAGAATCTGGGCCGCCGGGAAGAGTTCGGTCAGGTCGGCGATGAACGGGATGGAACCGCCCATTCCCGCTTCGACGGCCGCTACGCCCCAGGCCTCCTCCAGTGAGGCGAGGGCGAGCCGCGCCGCGGGGGCGGAGGTGTCGGTTGAGAACGGGCTGCCGGTCTCGCCGGGGGTGAAGGTGACGCGGGCGCCGAAGGGCGCGGAGGCCTCGACGTGGGTCCGCACGGCCTGCATCGCCTGCTCCGGGTCCTGCCCGGGTGCCAGCCGGAGGCTGAACTTCGCCCGGGCCCGCGGCAGGAGCGTGTTTGAGGACAACGCGACGCTGGGCATGTCCATGCCGATGATCGACAGGGCGGGCTTGGTCCACAGGCGGGAGGCGATCGAGCCGGTGCCCGCAAGCGTGACCCCGTCGAGGACGGAACTGTCGGCCCGGTAGTCCTCCTCCTTGTAGTCGACCGTGGCGGAGTCGCCGCCGGCCAGGCCGGCGATGGCGACGTCACCGGCGTCGTCGTGGAAGGTCGCAATCAGCCGCGCGAGGAGGGTCGGCGCGTCGAGGACGGGCCCGCCGAACATGCCGGAGTGGACGGCGTGGTCGAGGACCTGAACCTCGATGGTGCCGTCGACGAGGCCGCGCAGGCTGGTGGTCAGGGCCGGAACGCCGACCTTCCAGTTGCTGGAGTCCGCGACGACGATGACGTCGGCCTCCAGCAGGTCGCGGTGGGTTTCCAGGAAGGTGCGGAAGGTCGGCGACCCGGCCTCCTCCTCCCCTTCGATGAACAGGGTGACCCCGACGCCGAAACGGTCGCCGAGCACCTCGGTGAGGGCGCGCAGGGCACCGACGTGGGCCATGACGCCTGCCTTGTCGTCGGCCGCTCCCCTGCCGTAGAGGCGGCCGTTGCGTTCGACGGCGGTGAAGGGGTCGCTCTCCCACAGGTCCGGATCGCCCGGGGGCTGGACGTCATGGTGCGCGTACAGCAGCACCGTCGGCTGGCCCGGTGCGGCCGGACGGCGGGCGACGACGGCGGGCCCGCCGGGGACCCCGTCGTTGTCGACGCGGAGGATCTGCACGTCCTCGACGCCGGAGTCGCGGATCAGCGCGGCGATGGCGTCGGCGCTGCGGTCGAGTTCGCTCGCGTCGAAGGCCTCCCAGGCGATGCCCCGGATGCCGACGAGGGCCTTGAGCTGGTCGACGGTGGCGGGAAAGGCGGCGGAGACGCTGCGGCGCAGCTCCTCCGCCGGGTGGTCGGAGAGGGAGGACGGCGGGTTGGCCGGTTCGGGAGAAGTCATGTCTCGACCCTACACAGGCTCCTGCAGGCCCCGCAGCCCCAGGGCGGGCGTGCCCGGGAGCGTGCCGGTAGGCGGCTGGCCGTACAGGTGAGGGCACTCCGACAGGTATCCTGAGGGGGTGTTTGGACGAAAGAAAGACGCCCCCGTGGCCCAGGATGTCATTGACCGCGCGAGCCTCGAGCGGGAGGACCGTCAGCGCAGCGCCGGCAAGGGCGCGCCCACCCCGAAGCGCAGCGTCCAGCAGGCCGCCCGCAAACGGCCGCTGGTTCCCGAGGACCGCCGGGCGGCGCGCAGCCAGAGCCGCAATGCCGCCGCCGAGCAGCGCCTGCGGATCCGGGAGGCCCTGAACACCGGTGAGGAGCGGTACCTGCCGCTGCGGGACAAGGGACCGAACCGCCGCTACATCCGGCAGTTCGTCGACGCCCGCTGGAACCTCGGCGAGTTTCTCATGATCGCCGCGCTCATCTTCGTCGTGCTCAGCTTCATCCAGACCGTCGCGGTGCAGAGCGCCGTGCTGCTCGGGTTCTGGGTGCTGATCATGGCCGTGATCGTCGACTGCTTCTTCCTGCGCCGCACGCTGAAGAAGCGCCTCACGGCGAAGTTCGGGGCGCCGAACGCGGGTGACCTCTGGTACGGGGTGACGCGCGCCCTGCAGCTGCGCCGGCTGCGGCTGCCCAAGCCCCAGGTCAAGCGCGGGGACTACCCCGCCTAGCCGGCGGGTCCGACCGGGTTCGATCCGGCGCCTCGCGCTCAGACCCCTAACCTCCGTCCGCGCCCGGTCCCTGCAGGGGCCGGGCGCGGTCGTTTAACTCGGGCGTTTTCTCATTCGGGCGTTTTCTCATTCGGGCGGTGTGCAGTCCCGGCGGTGTTCAGTCCCGGCGACGTGCAGTCCCCGCGGTGTTGGGTCCCGGCGGTGTTCAGTCCCGGCGACGTGCAGTCCCCGCGGTGTGGGGTCCCGACGGTGTTCAGTCCCGGCGGCCGCGGAAGGCCCGGGCGAGCCCGCGGTTGATTCGCGCCGCCCACAGCGGCCCCTCATAGAGGAACGCGGTATAGCCCTGGACCAAAGTGGCGCCGGCGTCGAGCCGTTCAAGGACATCTTCGGCAGTCTCCACCCCGCCCACCGACACGATGGCAAGGTCCTCCCCGGCGGCGGCCCGGAGGCGCTTCAGCACCTCAAGGGAGCGCTGCTTCAGGGGCGCTCCGCTCAGCCCGCCGACACCCTTGGACATCACGGTGGCGTCATCGGTGGTGAGACCGCCGCGGGTGATGGTCGTGTTGGTCGCCACGATCCCGTCGAGCTTCAGGTCGAGGGCCAGGGCGGCGATGTCGTCGATGTCGGAGTCCATCAGGTCCGGAGCGATTTTCACGAGCAGGGGCACATGCCGGCCCGCTGCCTCGTCGGCCCTGGCGCGCACCGCGTTCAGGAGCGGGCGCAGCGATTCGACGTTCTGCAGCAGCCGCAGGCCCGGGGTGTTGGGCGAACTGACGTTGACCACCAGGTAGTCCGCCGCCGGCGCCACCGCCTCGGTGCTGAGCAGGAAGTCGCCGACGGCGTCGGCGAGGTCGACGCTCTTGGTCTTGCCGATGTTCACCCCGATGATGGGGCGGTTCGAGCGATAGGTGCGCTCGAGCCGGGTCCGTGCCGCGACGAGCCGGGGGGCCACGGCGGCCGCGCCGTCATTGTTGAAGCCCATCCGGTTGATGACTGCGCGGTCGGCCTCGAGACGGAACAGGCGCGGCTTCGGATTGCCGGGCTGGGCCCTGCCGGTGACGGTCCCGACCTCGATGTGACCGAAGCCCAGTGCCGTCAACGCCGAAATGCCGTGGCCGCCCTTGTCAAAACCGGCGGCCAGGCCGAAGGGCGAGGGGAACACGACGCCGAAGGCGGTGGTCTGCAGGTCCGCGTGCGGGCCGCAGTAGCGCCGCAGCAGCCAGCCGGCCGGAGTCCGGTCCGCCAGCCGGATCAGCCCGAAGCCGATCCGGTGAGCGCGCTCCGCGTCCATGCGGGAGAAGGCGAGGCGGAAGAAGGCCGGATAGATCTGCATGCTCTAAAGTTCCCATGAGGACAACCGCCCGAACAACTCGGGCGGAACTTTTCGAAAGACCCGGGGGCAATGGAGAGAACGTGGGAGCCCGACCACCTCGGCCCGGCCTACAGCAGGCTCACGCTCGATCTCGAGCCCGACGAGGAGGGGCCCTGCTGCGCGACGCTTGTCGCCCACCGCGGTGCACCCGACCGCCGGCCCGCCGCCGGTTTCCGCCGGACCCTCGGGGCGGCGCTGGCCCGGGCCTCCGACCGGGACCCGGAGCCGCGGCGGATTCCGGCCCTGCTCTACCTCCACGGGTGGAGCGACTACTTCTTCCACACCGAACTGGCCGAGTTCTGCGCGGAGCGGGGCATCGAGTTCTTCGCGCTCGACCTGCGCAAGTACGGCAGGAGCCTACGGGAGTGGCAGACGCCGGGGTACGTGCGGGACCTGCAGGAGTACGACGCTGACCTCGACGCGGCCCTCGCCGCGGTGCAGGACGAGATCCAGGCGCGCCATGGGCCCGGTGCGGCGGTGGAGCTGGACCTGATGGCCCACTCGACCGGTGCCCTGACCGCGGTGTTGTGGGCGGACCGGCATCCCGGCCGGGTCGCCTCCCTGATCCTGAACAGCCCCTGGCTCGACACCCAGGGCAGTGCGATGTTCCGGAATACCACCCAGGGCCTGCTCGAACCCCTCGTGAGGTTCCGCCCCAAGGCGCGCCTGCGGCTGCCCGAGTTCGGTTACTACTGGCGGAGCATCAGCAGTGAGGCCGACGGCGAGTGGAACCTGGACCGGCGGTGGCGCCCGGAGTTCGGCTTCCCGATCCGGGCCGGGTGGCTCACCGCGGTGCTCTCCGGCCATGCAGCGGTCGCCCGGGGGCTGTCCCTCGAGGTGCCGGTACTGGTGCTCGCCTCGGCCCGCTCGGCGGTCAGCTCCACCTGGAGTGAGGCCATGCTTGAAGCGGACAGCATCCTCGACGTGTCGGTGATGGTCCGCCGGGCCACCGGCCTGGGCCGCCGGGTCACCCTTTCACGGTTCGACGGGGCCCTTCACGACGTCCTGCTGTCCCGCCCGGAGGTTCGCGCCGAGGTCTATGCCGAACTTGACCGCTGGCTGCGGTGCGGCGGCCCGGCCGCGCGGCGGTGAAGGCCCGGGCGTCAGAACGGTGTCAGGCGGGCGGGTTCAGGCGGGCAGGCCCGCGGCGGCGTCGACGGCCCCTCCGTAGCGGCGGTCGCGGGAGGCATACTCCTCGATGGCCCGCCACAGGGTCCGCCGGTCCACGTCGGGCCACAGCGTGTTCATGAAGACCATCTCCGCGTAGGCGGACTGCCACAGCAGAAAGTTCGAGAGCCGCTGCTCACCGGAGGTGCGCAGGAAGAGGTCGACGTCGGGAAGGTCGGGTTCGTCGAGGAAGCGCTGGATGGTCTTCTCGTTAACCGAGGACGCGCGAAGGTTTCCCGCCGCGACCTCCTCGGCGATGGCCCGCGCCGCGTCGGCGATCTCGGCCCGTCCGCCGTAGTTCACGCACATGGTGAGCGTGCACGTCGAGTTGCCCCGGGTGCGCTCCTCGGCCTCCTCGAGCTCGGCGATCACCGAACGCCACAGACGCGGCCGCCGTCCGGCCCACCGGATGCGCACGCCCCACTCGTTGAGCTGGTCGCGCTGGCGGCGCAGCACGTCCTTGCTGAAGCCCATCAGGAAGCGCACCTCCTCCGGGGAGCGCTTCCAGTTCTCGGTGGAGAAGGCGTACACCGACACGTGCTGGACGCCGATCTCGATGGCCCCGGCCATGACGTCGAGCAGCGCGGCCTCCCCCGCCCGGTGCCCTTCGGTGCGCGGCAGGCCGCGCTCGTTCGCCCAGCGTCCGTTCCCGTCCATCACGATGGCGACATGGCGCGGCACCAGCTCGGCGGGCAGGCGTGGAGGCCGGGCCCCGCTCGGGTGCGGCCAGGGCGCCGTCGGCGAGGGGGAAGGGGTTCGGTTCGGGGTCACACACGCTCCACATGTCGAAGGGATTTCACGGCCCGCTCAAGGTGCCATTGAAGATACACCGCCACGAGCCCGGCCGCCTCCCGGCGGGCAGGGGGTTCGGAGGCATCGGCCGCGGTCCAGTCCCCCGACAGCAGGGCGGCCAGCAGTTCCATGGTGCCGGGCGCCGGGGACGCCGACCCGGGCGGCCTGCAGGCGGAGCACACGGCCCCGCCGAGGGGCGCCGAGAAGGCCGAGTGCGGACCGGGCTCTCCGCACCGGGCACAGTCGGTGAAGCTCGGAGCCCATCCGGCCGTTGCCAGGGCCCGCAGCAGGTAGGAATCGAGGATCAGCTCGGAGGGGTGCAGCCCGCGGCTGAGCGCGGAGAGCGCCCCGGCGACCAGGCCGTACTGGGCGCTAGCGGCCTCCCCGTCCGTGTCGGTGAGGCGCTCCGCCGTCTCGGCAATGGCCGCCGCCGCGGTGTAGCGCCCGTAGTCGGCCGCGATGCCGTGCCCGTAGGCGCCTTTGGTCTGCGCCTGCGTGATCACATCAAGGTTCCGTCCGGAGGCCAACTGCAGGTCCACCGCCATGAACGGCTCAAGGCGGGAGCCGAACTTGCTGCTGGTGCGCCGCACGCCCTTGGCGACGGCCCGCACCTGCCCGTGCTCCCGGGTGAGCAGGACGATGATGCGGTCCGCCTCCCCCAGCTTGTAGGTCCGCAGCACCACGCCTTCGGCGCGGTAGGTGCGGGAAGCTGACATTTTGGACATACTCCAAGTCTCCCACCAACCGGGGAGGAAGAGCCCTAGGCGCTGTCCCGCACGGCGCGGTTGACGGCGGAGATGACTGCCTTGAGCGCGGCCATTGTCGTGTTTGCGTCGATGCCGACACCCCACAGCACCCGCCCGCCCACGGCGCACTCGACATACGCCGCGGCGCGTGCGTTCCCACCGGCCGACAGGGCATGCTCGGTGTAGTCGAGCACCCGCACGTCCACGCCGTCCTGCCCCAGGATGTCGAGGAGCGCGTCGATCGGCCCGGTGCCCTCGGCCGAGCGCCGCTGCTGCACGCCGTTGACCATCAGCGTGGCGGTGAGCTTCAGGGAGCCTTCCCCGGCGGTGTCGGTATTGACGGAGGTCAGTTCGTAGTGACCCCAGCGGGTGCCGCCGTCGGCCCGCGCCGGCAGGTATTCGTCCTGGAAGACCGTCCACAGTTCGGAACCGCTGATCTCCCCGCCGACGGTCTCGGTGCGCCGCTGCACCACGGCGGAGAATTCGATCTGCGCCCGCCGCGGCAGGTCGAGGCTGTGCTCGTGCTTCAGCAGATACGCGACCCCGCCCTTGCCCGACTGGGAGTTCACACGGATGACGGCCTCGTAGCTGCGTCCGATGTCCTTCGGGTCGATCGGCAGGTAGGGAACCGCCCACGGGATCTCGTCGACGCCGACACCGGCGGCCGCGGCGTCGCGCTCCATGGCCTCAAACCCCTTCTTGATGGCGTCCTGGTGGGAGCCGGAGAAGGCGGTGAACACCAGGTCCCCACCGTAGGGGGAGCGCTCGGGCACGGAGAGCTGGTTGCAGTATTCGGCGGTGCGCCGCACGGAGTCCATGTCGGAGAAGTCGATCTGCGGGTCGATGCCCTGGCTGTAGAGGTTCATGCCGAGGGTCACCAGGTCGACGTTGCCGGTTCGCTCCCCGTTGCCGAACAGGCAGCCCTCGATGCGGTCGGCGCCGGCGAGGTAGCCCAGCTCCGCCGCCGCGACGCCCGTGCCCCGGTCGTTGTGCGGGTGGAGCGAGAGGATGATGTTGGAACGGTTCTCCAGGTTGCGGCTCATCCATTCGATGGAGTCCGCATACACGTTCGGGGTGGCCATCTCCACGGTGGCCGGCAGGTTCAGGATCATCTGGCGGTCCGCCGAGGCCTCGAACACCGCGGCCACCTCGTTGCTGATGCGGGCGGCGAACTCGAGTTCGGTCCCGGTGAACGACTCGGGCGAGTACTCGTAGGTGACCAGGGTGTTCTTCAGGCTCTCCTCGAACTTCCTGCAGAGCCGCGCGCCGGTCAGGGCGATGTCGACGATGCCGTCGCGGTCCTGGTTGAACACCACGCGCCGCTGCAGGATCGAGGTCGAGTTGTAAAGGTGGACGATCGCGCGGTCGGCGCCTTCGAGGGACTCGTAGGTCCGCTCGATGAGGTGCTCGCGCGCCTGGGTGAGGACCTGGATGCTGACATCGTCGGGGATGCGGTCGCCCTCGATGAGCTGGCGGACGAAATCGAAGTCGGTCTGCGACGCCGATGGGAACCCGACCTCGATCTCCTTGTAGCCCATCTTCACCAGCAGGTCGAACATTTTGTGCTTGCGCTCGGGGCTCATGGGATCGATCAGGGCCTGGTTGCCGTCCCGCAGGTCCACGGCGCACCAGCGCGGGGCCTTGGTGATGACCTTGTCCGGCCAGGTGCGGTCCGGGAGCTCAACGGTGATCTGGTCCTGAAACGGGGTGTACTTCCAGAACGGCATTCCCGAACTCAGTTGTGCGTTTTGCATGACGATGGGCCTTTTCTCTTAAACCGTTTAGAGGCTGGCGGCCGGGCAACACAGACACCGCAGCGAGGGATGGCCTGTAGCTCGAAAGTCCTAGGAGGCCTCGCCGCGGCACATAAGAAGAGTCGTCTTTGCGCGCACAATCTCACGATAGCACGCGCATAGGATGGCTTTAAGGGGCGTCCGGCGCCTCCGGGACCGGCTCCGCCGCCGTACGGCCGGCCCGCCGTCCCGGGGGCCCCGCACCGCCCGACATCCAGAAGAGGGAGTAGCGATGAAGCCCGCCGGCAGCGAAGAACACGCCGTAATGGACCCAGTCCGCGCACAGGACGACCTGTTCCGGTACGTCAACAGCGAGTGGCTGCGGAACACCGAGATACCCGCAGACCGCGCCCGGGAGGCGGTGTTCACCCAGCTGGCCGACGCCGCCGAGCTCGCGGTGCGCGGGATTGTCGAATCCGCGGCCTCCGCCTCCGACGCCGACGGTCCGCTGGCGAAGATCGGGACGCTCTACGCGGACTTCATGGACACCGACCGCGTCGAGGCCCTGGGCATCACCCCGGTGCAGGAGCGGCTCGCCCGGATCGAAGCCGTGACCGACATCGGCGGCTTCGTGCGCCTCTCGGCCGAACTGACGCGCAGCGGCGTGCAGGGCCTGACGGCGCCCTACGTGAGCAATGACGCCGGAAACCCCGAACGCTACCTGTTGCACCTCTACCAGTCGGCGCTGGGCATGCCGGATGAGTCGTATTACCGCGAGGAGCGCTTCGCCGAATCGCGGACGAAGTACACGGAGCTCCTGGAGACGCTGCTCGGCCTGGCCGGCACCGCCGACCCGGGAGCGGCGGCGGCCGGCATCTTCACCCTTGAGACCCGCCTCGCGGCCGCGTCGATGAGCGCCGTGGACCGGCGCGACCCGCAGAAGACCTACAACCTGCATACCCTGGCGGAGGCGGCCGAGCTGGCTCCCTTCACCGGATCGTGGCTTGACACGGTCACCGGCGATCCGGCCCTGGCCGCGGAACTGGTGGTGTCCCAGCCCGCGTACCTGGCAGCGGTTGATGCCGCCCTTGCCGAGGTGCCGCTGTCCACCTGGAAGGACTGGCTGACGACGCGGGTGCTGCTGCACGCGTCGGACTACCTCGACGAGCGCTTCGTCAATGCTGTCTTTGCCTTCTATGGCACCCACCTTGGGGGCACCCCGCAGCTGAAGGACCGGTGGAAGCGTGCGGTGTCCCTGGTCGAGGGTGCACTGGGCGAAGCGGTCGGCCAGGAGTACGTTCAGCGCCACTTCCCGGGCAGTGCCAAGGAGAAGATGCTCGAGCTTGTCGCGAACCTGATCAAGGCCTACGAGCTCAGCATCGACTCGCTCGGGTGGATGACCGAGGAGACCCGCGCCCGGGCACAGGAGAAGCTCGCACTGTTCACCACCAAGATCGGCTACCCCGACGAGTGGATCGACTACGGTCCGCTCGTGATCGAGGCCGGGGACCTCTATGGCAACGTGTGCCGAGCCTACGAATTTGAGCACGTACGACAGCTGAACCGGCTGGGCGGACCAATCGACCGTGGAGCCTGGCTGATGACCCCACAGACGGTCAACGCCTACTACATGCCGACGATGAACGAGATCGTGTTCCCCGCGGCCATCCTGCAGCCGCCGTTCTTCGACCTCGACGCCGACCCCGCAGACAACTATGGAGCGATCGGGGCGGTGATCGGCCACGAGATCGGCCACGGCTTCGACGACAAAGGTTCCCAGTTCGACGGCCGGGGAGCCCTTGAGAACTGGTGGTCCGAGGCCGACCGGACCGCATTCGACGCCCTCACCTCGCGGCTCGTGGACCAGTACGCGGCGCTGTCGCCCACCGAGGCGCCGGACCTCAGAGTCAACGGAGAGCTGACACTCGGCGAGAACATTGGCGACCTCGGCGGCCTGGGCATCAGCTACACCGCCTACCGGCTGAGCCTCGGCGGGCTGGAGGCCCCGGTGATCGACGGACAGACCGGGCCCCAGCGGTTCTTCGCGTCGTGGGCGCGGTGCTGGCGCCAGAAGATCCGCCCGGAGGAGGCCGCCCGCCGAATCACCGTCGACCCGCACTCCCCCAACGAATTCCGCTGCAACCAGGTGGTGCGCAACCTCGACGAGTTCCACGACGCCTTCTCGCTCCGGCCCGGGGACGGACTGTGGCTCGAACCGGAGGAGCGGGTGCGCATCTGGTGAACGTGAGCGGCACCGACCCCGAAGGCCGGTGCCGCGCGATCCCGTCCTAGAGTCCGGAGGCCGCCTGGCAGGTGGCCTGCTCGGCCGTCTGGCCCTTCAGGCCGTTGTCGAGGCCCGCCGAGGCGACCCTCGACCCTGAGGCGAAGTCGGCGCCGACCGACAGCTCGATGCCGGTGACCGCGGCGCTGGGCACGAGCTGGACGTCGGCGATCCCGAACCGGGTCGCGAGTTCCGCCGCCGCCGCTTCGTACCCCGGCCCGTAGACCACCTGGGTGGACGGGATTTCGGTCGACTGCCTCGTGTTGGCCAGCGTGTAGCCCTCCCCGCGGAGGATCTGCTGCAGGTCCCCGGCCCGGTCGGGATTGTCGGTGCCGTTGACTACAAGCAGGGGCACCGAGGCCGGGTCGATCGCCGGAGCCTCCGGAGACGCCGGGGCCTCGGGGGCGGCGGGTGAGGCCGGCGGGGCGGCAGGGGCGGTCCCGGCCTCCGGCGACGCTGAGGCCGTGGGTTCCGGGCCGGTGAGGCTGCGGTCCTCGCGCAGGGCCGCGAACAGCTCCTCGGCGGGCCCGGGATCGAGGACCAGCCGGTTCGGATCCTGGTCCCATGGGATCGTAGGAAGCGTCACGAAGGCGATATCGGCCAGGTCGACGTTCTTCACGCGGTCGGCCAGTTTGAGGATCTCGGTGACCTGGGACAGGCCCTCGTCGACGGTGAGGTTCTTCGTGAGGGTCTCGGCGATTGAGTAGAGGCGGGGCAGGTTGGTCAGGGTTCCCTCGGCCTGGACCTTCCGGGCCAGGGACGCCATGAATGACTGCTGGGCGCGGATGCGGCCCTCGTCCCCGCCGTCGCCGAACCCGTGGCGGGTCCGCAGGAACGCCAGCGCCTGGTCGCCTTCCACCTCGCTGGTGCCGGCGGGCAGGCTCAGCCCGGAGTATTCGTCCTCAACGGGCTCGGTGACGCAGACCTCGACGCCGCCGACGGCCTTGGACAGCTCCTTCACCGCGTTGAAGTCTGCGTTCATGAAGTGGTCGACGCTGAGCCCGGTGAGCTCATTGACGGCGGCAACGGTGCAGCCCGGTCCGCCGGAGTTCAGTGCCGTGTTCAACTGGCCCAGATCCATGGCCGGGGACGGTTCACCGGTCTCCGGATCCTCGCAGCTGGGCAGGGGAACCAGGAGATCGCGCGGCAGGCTGACCACCGAGACGCTCGAACGGTCGGCCGAGAGGTTCACCAGCAGCATCACGTCCGAGTTGCCGCTGCCGGAGGAGAGGTCCTCTCCCCCGATGAACTCGCCGCTGTTGCCGGTGCGGGTGTCGCTGCCAAGAATGAGGATCTGAACGGGGTCGGTGCTGAGGTCGACAGGCAGTTTATCCTCCCGGTCGGCGCCGAGGTTCAGCGGCTGCGTCTCCACATTGGACTGAAGACGGAAGACCTGGACCGCGGCGAAGGCCGCCGCTGCGAGGAGCATCGCGGAGAGTGCAAAGGCAGCCGCCTGCAGCGCCCGCCGGCCCTTGGACCGGCGCAGGTGCCGGACGGGCGGCGGGCCGGCCGGACCCGGCGCCGATAAACCGCTTTGTTCACTCACGGATACAGCCTCCTTGGGCTCAGAATAGTACGGGCGGCGCCGTGCGCCACCAGAGGTCCTACAGGACCAACGAGAGTTTAGGCCGGGGCGTGCCCGGTCAGAAGTGAGCCCGGTCAGAATCCGAGCCGGACCAGCTGCTTCGGGTCCCGCTGCCAGTCCTTGGCGATCTTGACGTGGAGGTCGAGGTAGACCCTCGTGCCCAGCAGCGCCTCGATGCCGCGCCGGGCGTTGGTGCCGACCTCCCGGAGCCGGGCGCCGCCCTTGCCGATGATGATGGCCTTTTGCGAGGGGCGCTCGACATAGAGGTTGACATGGATGTCCAGCAGCGGGTTGTCCTCGCTGCGGCCCTCCCGGGGGATCATCTCCTCGACGACGACGGCCAGCGAGTGGGGCAGTTCGTCCCGCACCCCCTCGAGCGCGGCCTCCCGGACGAGCTCGGCGATCATCACTGCCTCCGGCTCGTCGGTCAGCTCCCCGCCCGGATACAGCACCGGCGACTCGGGCATGTGCTTGCTGAAGACGTCGGCGACGGTATCGACCTGGTACCCGTCGGCGGCCGACACCGGGACGACGTCGGCCCAGCCCTCGGGGCCCACGACCTCGGTGCCCAGGGCCGCCACGGCCAGAAGCTGCTCGGTGAGCGCCGCGCGGTCGACGAGGTCCGTCTTGGTGACGACGGCGATGAGGGGCTTGCGGTTCAGCCGGGCGAGCTGCTGGGCGATGAACCGGTCGCCGGGCCCGATCTTCTCATTGGCGGGAATGCAGAAGCCGACGGCGTCGACCTCGGCGAGGGTGTCCGCCACCAGGTCGTTGAGCCGCTGGCCCAGCAGGGTCCGCGGACGGTGCAGGCCGGGGGTGTCGACGAGGACGATCTGCGAGTCCTCCCGGGTGACGATGCCGCGGATGGTGTGGCGGGTGGTCTGCGGCTTGGCCGAGGTGATCGCGACCTTCTGCCCCACCAGCGCGTTGGTCAGCGTTGACTTTCCGGCGTTCGGCCGCCCCACCAGGGACACGAATCCCGCCCGGTGCTTATCGCCGCTCATATTCTTCCGCCGTTTCCTGTTCGTCGATCTGCAAATCCCCGCCGCGGTCGTTGTCCCGCGCGAAGGCGATGATGTGTGAAACCCTGTTCCGCCGGCCTTCAAGCCGCTCGGCCCGCAGGCCGATACCTTCAATTGTGACCTCACTGCCGACAATCGGCACCTTCCCCAGCGTCTTGGCGAGAAGTCCACCGACGGTGTCGACCTCCTCGTCCTCGAGTTCGACGCCGAAAAGCTCGCCCAGGTCATCGATGCCCATGCGGGCGCTGACACGGTAGCCGCCGTCCGGCAGCTGTTCCTGTTCGGGTACCTCCGAGTCGTACTCGTCGACGATCTCCCCGACGATTTCCTCGATCAGGTCCTCAAGGGTCACCAACCCGGCGGTTCCGCCGTATTCGTCGATGACGATGGCCACGTGGGTCGACTCCCGCTGCAGCTCCTGCAGGAAGTCCCCGACCGGCTTGGACTCGGGAACATAGCGCGCCTCCCGGCAGATGCCGTCAACGGTGCGGCTCTGCCGCTCCGGGGCCCGGCCATGCAGCTCGGCCACGACATCCTTGAGGTAGAGGATGCCGCGGATGTCATCGGAGTCCTCCCCGATCACGGGCACCCGGGAGTACCCGGAGTGAAGGAACAGGGACAGGGCCTCGTCGAGGCTCGAACCGCTCTCCAGGGAGACCATGTCGGTCCGCGGAACCATCACCGAGCGGACCTTGGTGTCCCCGAGTTCGAACACCGAGTGGATCAGTTCGGCCTCGCTGTCCTCGATCATTTCGGCATCGGACGCCCGCGTGAGCATCTCGCGGAACTCCTCTTCGGTGAAGAACGCGGCGTCGTCGCGGGGTGCGCCGGGGGTCACCAGGCTGCCGATGGCGACGAACCAGCGCGGCACCGGGCCGAGGATGCCGCAGAGGAAGGCGACGAAACCGGCGGTGAACTGCACGACGGCCGTGGCGTGGGCGCGCCCGAACTGACGCGGAGAGACGCCGACGAGGACGAACCCGACGGCGGCCATCACTGCGGTGGCGAGCAGGCCGGCCAGCCACACGTTGTCCAGCACATCGTGAAAAAGGATGGCGACGGCCACCGCTCCGGCCATCTCGAACCAGACCCGCCAGAACCGCAGCGCGTGCATGTGCGCAGCGGGCGAGGCGAGGATTCCCCGCAGCGCCGAACTGCGCGATTCGGAGACGAGCGTCTCCCCCTCGTGCCGCGGCAGGTAGGTGAAGGCCGCCTCGGCAGCGGTCACGAGCGCCGCCACGCACAGGAAGACCAGCGCCATGACGGCAAGGATCCCGATGATCAAGCCCGGGTCTCCCGCGGAGCCTGCCGGCCGAGGAAGTCGCTGAGGAGCTGGCGCTGCAGCCCGAACATCTCCTTCTCCTCCTCGGGTTCGGCGTGGTCGTACCCCAGCAGGTGGAGCATGCCGTGGGTGGTCAGGAGCAGCAGCTCCTCCTGGGTGGTGTGGCCCGCGGCGGCGGCCTGCGACTTGGCGACCTCCGGGCACAGCACGACATCGCCGAGCACCCCTGCCGGGGTGATCCGGCCCGGCGTGCCCGGGCGCAGCTCATCCATCGGGAAGGAGAGCACGTCGGTGGGGCCGGGTTCGTCCATCCACTCGATGTGGAGGCGCTCCATCGCCTCGGTGTCCACCAGGATGATCGACAGGTCGGCGTCAGGGTGGACGAACAGGCTGTCGATCAGGAAGTTCCCAAGCCGAACCAGCAATTCCTCATCGACCGCGACACCGGACTCGTTGTTGACCTCGATGCTCATTTGGTCCCCGCCCTGGCGCGGCGCACCGAGGCCACCGCACCGTCGGCAGCCGCCTCCCGATCGGCCGTCTGCGCTTCGTCCCAGCGGCTGTAGGCGCTGACGATGTCGCCGACGAGGCGGTGCCGGACGACGTCGGTGGCGTCGAGCTCGCTGAAGAACACGTCGTCGACCCCCCGGAGGATGTCGTTGACAATGCGCAGGCCCGACTTGGTGCCGCCGGGAAGGTCGACCTGGGTGACGTCGCCTGTGACGACCATCTTCGATCCAAAGCCCAGGCGCGTGAGGAACATCTTCATCTGCTCGGGCGTGGTGTTCTGCGCCTCGTCGAGGATGATGAACGCGTCATTGAGGGTCCGGCCGCGCATGTAGGCCAGGGGTGCCACCTCAATGGTCCCGGCGGCCATGAGCCGCGGGATGGAATCGGGGTCGATCATGTCGTGGAGCGCGTCGTAAAGCGGGCGCAGGTACGGGTCGATCTTGTCGTTGAGCGTTCCAGGGAGGAAGCCGAGCCGCTCCCCCGCCTCGACCGCCGGGCGCGTCAGGATGATCCGGTTGACTTCCTTCTGCTGCAAGGCCTGGACGGCCTTCGCCATGGCGAGGTAGGTCTTGCCGGTGCCTGCCGGTCCGATGCCGAACACGATGGTGTTGCGGTCGATGGCGTCGACGTAGCTCTTCTGGTTCAGGGTTTTCGGCCGGATCGTCCGTCCGCGAGAGGAGAGGATGTTCATCGAGAGCACATCCGAGGGCCGGCCCACGCTCTGGGTCCGAAGCATCGTGATGAGCTGTTCGAGCACCTGTGGATTGACCACCGTGTTGTTGAGGGCCATGGTGCGGACCTCAAACATCAGCCGCTCGGTGCGCAGGACGTCGGCGGCGGGCCCGGTGATGGACAGCTCGTTCCCGCGGGCCTGGAGGTTGATCCCGGGAAAGGTCGCCTCAATAAGCTTGAGCGCTTCGTCATTGGTGCCCAAGGCCTGCACCATCTGTTCACCGGAGTCGAAATGCACAACCCTCGTATCGAGCCCTGCTGCGTTTATGCCGGTTGAAGATTCGCTCATAGTACGGCCGTACGGCCTTCAATCGCCCCTTGTCGCTGTCGTCCGCTACGGCTGCTGGTGCCCCGCGCTGTTATGGATTCCGCCCCTGCTGCGGGCTCCGCAGCCCACCGGTTCCGGTGTCCCAGCTCCGGCGGAGCATGCTCGCCCGCTCCCCAATCTTACGTCATGGTGTGGAGGCGGTGACCGTCTTGTGGGCCGGGCAGGGGCGCGGGCGCGCAGCCCGGAGCGAACATACCAACTCGACAACATCTAGGTATCGATCCTGTTTCAGTCCTCGCAATGGACCGTCTCAGAGGGTTCCGCGGCCTTTCGCTGTGCAACGCTTGATGTACACGCCGTCCCATTGGGAACCGGCGCAGAAACCCGCAGTCCGTGCCATACATCGGCTTCACCGGAGCGGCGCACGGCATACCGATCGGTGAAGGAGGTCCCCGCATGAAACGACGGGATCCCCTTCGACGGAACCGCCTCGGCCTCCGCGGCCTCCTCGTTCCCGCAGCCGGCGTCCTGCTGTGCACCAGCGTGCTGCTCCTGCCGGCCTGCACCCCCGATCCCCCGGCTCCCCCTCAGTCCGGGTCCTCGAACGTCCTGCCGGCCGGGCCGCTTGCCGAAGCGGGCAGCGCGTCGGACGAGCAGGTCGGTTCCGATGGCATCCTGCCGGTGTACTGGGTGGGGGACAGCAGCGGATCGGCCTTGCTGTACCGCGAGTTCACCAGTGAGATGGCGCCGGAGAGCGTTGGAGACCCCATCGCCGACGCGGTGCGCCTGATGACCACCGGCCGCCCCTTCGACCCCGACTTCCACACCCTCTGGGAGCCGGCCTCCATGGTGACGACGTCGATCTCCGCGCGGAACGTCATCACCGTCGACCTGTCCGCTGACGCGTTCCGGCCGGGGCTCCACAGCTCCCGGGCCCATCTCGCCATCCAGCAGCTTGTCTTCACCGCCACGGCCGCGGCTGCCAACGCCGGCCTGATTGGCGCCGGGGAGACGAGCAGCGTGGTGCTGCTCGTCGACGGCAAGGCGGGCTCCAGCGGTCCCGCCGGGGCGGCCCTCGACGGCGAGCTGCGCCGCGACCCGTCCCTGGTCGCGCCGGTGTGGATCACCAATCCGCAGGACGGCGACGTCCGTGACCCTTCGACCGTCGTCGTGTCGGGCTCCGGCCGGTCTGATTCGTTCACGCTGAACTGGCGGATCACCTCCCTTGACAGACTCAAGGGCGGAGTCACGCCCGCCCCGGGCCAGCGCGTGCCAGGGGCGACGGTGAAGGAAGGCAAGGCCGAGCTGGACGGCTCCCCGGGCACCACCGGCGAGTACGAGTTCACGGTCGCGCTGCCACCCGGGCGCTACGAGATTGCGGTGTTCCGCCTCGGCGCCGGCGACGCCGAGGAATTCGCTGACACGAAGACCATCGAGATCAAGTGAACGACCGGCGCGGTCCTGCCCCTACCAGCGGCCGAGCAGGTGGTTCAGCAGCACGAGCGCGGCGGGACCGGCCGAGGAGGAACGCAGGACGTGCGGCCCCAGCCTGGCGGCGGACGCTCCTGACTCCTGCAGGGCCAGCAGCTCGCGCTCACTGATCCCGCCCTCGGGCCCGACAATGACCGCCGTCGTGCCGCCGTGGGACGGGCCGGCCGCGAGCCGGGCCAGGCCCTCTCCTGCAGTTTCCGAGAGCACGAACACCCGGTCGAAACGTGTGGACCAGGCCGGGAGCCGGGTCGAGTCCAGCATCGGATGCACCTCGGGAATCCACGCCCGCCGGGACTGCTTGGCCGCACCGGCGACGACCGCCTCCCACTTCCGCTGCCCCTTGACCGCTTTCTCGGCCCGCCACCTCACGATGCTCCGCTCGGCCTGCCACGGCACGACAGCATCGACTCCGAGCTCGGTGGCGGCCTCGATGGCCTGCTCGTCACGGTCGCCCTTCGCCAGGGCCTGGATCAGCACCAGCTGCTCCCGTGGAGCCTCCTCCTGTCCGGCGGACTCGACGCGGACCGCAAGCGTGCCCGCGCTCCCGTCGGTGACGGTGCCCCGGAGCCGGAACCCGGCGCCGTCGGCCACGTCGACCCACTCACCCGGCGCCAGGCGGCGCACCGTCGTGGCGTGGCGCCCCTCGTCGCCGCCGAGGACGAAGACCGAGCCTACGCGGGCGGACCGCACGGCGGCGGCCTCCCCGAAGAACAGCGGATAGGTCACTGCTAGAGGTTCCCCAGCCGCTCCCGCAGCCGGGCGAAGACCCCGGAACCGCTGCTGGC
The DNA here is from genome assembly GCF_009828605.1 of Arthrobacter zhaoguopingii. NCBI lineage: Bacteria > Bacillati > Actinomycetota > Actinomycetes > Micrococcales > Micrococcaceae > Arthrobacter > Arthrobacter zhaoguopingii. Next base: position 314,782 of record NZ_WIAE01000002.1, read on the forward strand.
CAGCTGGCCCTCGGTCGACTCCTCGCCCCGCAGCTCGGCGAGGCGGCGCAGCAGCTCCTCCTGGGCGGCGTCGACGTTGCGGGGGGTCTCCACATTGAGGTGGACCTGGAGGTCTCCGCGTCCCTGCCCGCGCAGGTGGGTCACTCCGAGGTGTCGGAGGGTGAGGACCTCCCCGGACTGGGTGCCCGGCTTGATGGCGAGCTCCTGCTCGCCGTCGAAGGTGTCGAGGGTGACCGTGGTGCCCAGGGCAGCCGCCGTCATCGGGACGCTCATGGTGACATGGAGGTCATCGCCGTCGCGCAGGAAGGTGCTGTCGGTGTTGACCCGGATTTCGATGTAGAGGTCGCCCTGCGGGCCGCCGGCGGTGCCGGCCTCGCCCTGGCCGCTGAGCTGGATCCGGGTGCCGGTCGAGACGCCGGCCGGGATTTTGATGGTCAGGCTGCGGCGGGCACGGATACGGCCCTCGCCCTTGCACTCGTGGCAGGGATGGGGGATGACGGTGCCGAAACCCTGGCAGGTGCCGCAGGGGGCGCTCGTCATGACCTGGCCGAGGATGGAACGCACGGCCCGCTGGACCTGGCCCGAGCCGCCGCAGATGTCGCAGGTCTGCGGTGAGGTGCCGGGCTGGCAGCAGGTCCCGTCGCAGGTGGGGCAGACGGCCGCGGTATCGACCTCGATCTTTTTGTTGATGCCGAAGACGGCGTCCTTGAGGTCGATCCGCACGTTGATCAGTGCATCCTGGCCCCGGCGGGTGCGCGAGGGCGGGCCGCTGGGGCCGCCGCCTCCGAAGAAGGTCTCGAAGATGTCCTGGAAGGCGAATCCGGAGCCGGAGTAGCCCGAGCCGAAGCCGTTGTCGGTTCCGTTCTCGTTGCCGGTGGTGTCGTAGACCCGCCGCTTCTGCGGGTCGGAGAGCACCTCGTAGGCGTGGCTGACGCGCTTGAACTCCTCGGAGGCATCCGTGCCCGGGTTCACATCCGGGTGGAGCTTGCGCGCGAGCTTCCGGTAGGCCTTCTTGATTTCCTCGCTGCTCGCGCCCTGCGACACACCGAGCGCCTCATAGTGATTACTCACTCCTGCACATCTCTTCCTGTAGAACACGCTGTTCGGCTGACCGACGTACCTGCAGGCCCGGCACCCGGGCCCGGCCGACGTCGTTTATCAGCCCTTGCTATCCGGCCTTGGTCTCCGGCCTTGGTTTTGCTTGGCTTTGCTCATCCGGCTCGGCGTTGGCGCTAGTCGGCGAGGACCCTCGACAGGTACCTCGCGACCGCCCGCACCGCTGCCATCGTTCCCGGATAGTCCATCCGGGTGGGACCGAGGACGCCGAGCTTCGCTGTGGCGTCCGGCCCGTAGCCGGTGGCGACCACCGACGCCTCCGAAAGACCTCCGTAGGGGTTCTCGCTGCCGATCCTTACCGAGATGCCGCGGGCGTCCTGTTCCATCTCCGAGAGCAGCCGAAGCATGATCACCTGCTCCTCGAGGGCTTCGAGCACCGGTCCGATACTGAGGGGAAAGTCTACTGTGGATCGGGCCAGGTTCGCTGTCCCCGCCATCACAATGCGGTCCTCCCGGCTCATTCCGGCGAGACTCTCGAGGGTCGAGATGAGCGCCGCTCCGGCGGCACCAAGGGCCGGGGGCAGGACGGCGGCCGCTGCGGCAAGCTCCTTGGGCAGGGAGGACAGCGCCACCCCTGCCACCCGGGCGAGGATCCGCTGCTTGAGCTCGGCCAGTTCGGCTTCCTCGATCGGCGAGGAGACGGGGACGACCCGCTGCTGCACCGTGCCGTTCGTGGCGATCAGCACCACGAGGATCTGCCGGGGCGCCAGGAGCACGAATTCGATATGCCGCACGGCCGCACCGCCGAGCCGGGGAAACTGGACCACGGCCACCTGGTTGGTCAGCTGCGCCAGCAGCCGCACGGTGCGGTCCATGACGTCGTCGAGGTCACCGGCGCCTTCGAGCAGCGTCTGGATGGCCCGCTTCTCGGCCGCCGAGAGGGGCTTCACGTCCGAGATACGGTCAACGAACGTCCGGTAGCCCTTGTCCGTGGGGATGCGTCCCGAGCTGGTGTGGGGGGCGGCGATCAGCCCCTCCTCCTCAAGCACGGCCATGTCGTTCCGGATGGTCGCAGAGGAGACACCGAGCCGGTGCCGGTCAACCAGGGCCTTCGACCCGACCGGTTCCCGGGTATGCACGTAGTCCTCAACAATGGCCTGCAGCACTTCCAGGCGTCGTGGTTCGCTCATCTCGTTCACCTCCGCAGTCGCGTTGAAATTGGGCGGAGCGCCCCGTCCTTGGTTAGCACTCGACACGCCTAAGTGCTAAGTCTAGTACGTTCGGGACGATTGTTAGCATTGGAAAGACCGGCAGCAACTGTGCGTCGGCGCACACGGAAGCGAGATCAGGGTGGCCGACTTCGCCTGGGGGGCCCAGGACATCTCCGCCCCCAAACGCACTGTCCTGCCGGAGGTTCCGGCCGAGCCCGGCCTCGTCCTCGAAGACGTCCAGAGCGGCTTCGTGGGCGCCGTCGTGCGGGTGGAGAAGTCCGGTGGGCTGCACGTGATGGTCCTCGAGGACCGCCGCGAGAAGCGCCGGACCTTCCGGCTGGGGCACGGTTTCCTCGTCGACGGCGCCCCGGTGAAGGTGGTCGCCCCCTCGGCCGCACCGGTGAAGTCATCGACGCGGACCGCCTCCGGCTCAGTGAAGGTCGAGGGCGCGCGGGCGCGCGTCGCCCGGGCGAGCCGGATCTGGGTCGAGGGCCAGCACGACGCCGAACTGGTGGAGAAGGTGTGGGGTGAAGACCTGCGGCTTGAGGGGATCGTCGTCGAACCCCTCCATGGGGTCGACGACCTCGCCGGGGCAGTTCGGGCCTTCGATCCCGGTCCGCAGCGGCGGCTCGGGATCCTTGTGGACCACCTTCTGCCCGGAACAAAGGAATCGCGGATCGCCCAGCAGGCGATGGCCCTGCCAGGCGCCGGGGGCAACGTCCTGATCGTGGGCCACCCGTACGTCGATGTGTGGCAGGCGGTCAAGCCCGGTGCGCTGGGGCTCGCCGCCTGGCCGGTGGTCCCCCGCGGACAGGACTGGAAAACGGGCATCCTCGCCGGTCTCGGCTGGCCCTCCTCCGACCAGGCCGCCGTCGCCCACGGGTGGAAACGGATCCTCGGCAGCGTGAAGTCCTATGCCGACCTTGAGCCGTCCCTGCTGGGCCGGGTCGAGGAGGTCATCGACTTCCTCACCGCCGGCTCTCACGAATCCTGATGCCGCCGGCGCTCGGCAGCAAGTACCCTTAGAGGAAGTCCTGGGGTCAACCCGCCGCGCTGCAAAGGAAGAAACTCGTTGCCAAACACTGCCGATGAACCCCAGAACTCCGGAACTGGCGGAAACCGGTCTGCTTTTGAAGGGGCACCCGCCACGGCCCTGCCCCTCACGGCCTCCCAGGACCGGCAGTTCGCGACTCTGGCGCATTTCGGCGGCATTCTCGGGTTTGTGCCGTCCCTGGTGATCTATCTGATCTTCAAGGACCGCGGCCCCTTCACCGCCCAGGAATCGAAGGAGGCGCTGAACTTCACGCTTCCCCCCACTCTCCTGGCCTTCGTGGCGTGGCTGCTCTCCCTGCTGCCCGTGATCGGCGGGGTGTTCGCGGTCGTCAACGCGCTGATCTGGGTCGGCATTGCGGTGTTCTCCGTGACCGCCGGCATCCAGGTCAACCGGGGCAGGCCCTACCGGTACGCGTTGAACCTGCGTCCGCTGCGCTGACCCGTTCCGCTTCCCGGCCGCGGCCGGGAAACCCCGCCCGCGCTCCTAGTCCGGCAGGAGGCGGCGCACGACGGCGTCGGCCATCAGCCGGCCGCTGCCCGTCAGGCGCAGCCGGCCGCGGATGGCGTCCGGCCCGTCAATGAGGCCGTCGGCGATGAGCCCGGCGATGGCGTGCCGTCCCGCCGGCTCAAGCCGGTCGACCGCAAGCCCCTCGCGCAGCCGCACCCGCAGCAGGACGTCTTCGACGTACCGGTCGTGATCGTTCAGCACCTCGCGGCCCGCGGCAGGAGACGCGCCGGGCGTGAGCGCCGCGGCGTAGGCCCGGGGGTGCTTCACGTTCCACCAGCGGACGCCTCCGACGTGTGAGTGTGCGCCCGGTCCTGCGCCCCACCAGTCGTCTCCGCGCCAGTACGCCAGGTTGTGGCGGCACTCGTCGGCGGCCGTGCGCGCCCAGTTGCTGACCTCATACCACTGGAGGCCGCCGGCGGTGAGCAGTTCGTCCGCGAGGGCGTACTTTTCGGCGTGGTCGTCGTCGTCGATCGGGGGCACCTCGCCGCGGCGGATCCGCCCGGCGAGCTTCGTCCCGTCCTCGATGATGAGGGCGTAGGCGGAGATGTGGTCCGGCCCGTAGGACAGCGCCGTCGTCAGCGAATGCCGCCAGTCCTCGAGGGACTCCCCCGGCGTGCCGTAGATCAGGTCGAGGCTGACCTTCAGGCCGGCTCGCCGCGCCCACTCGACGGCCTGAGGCACCCGCTCGGGCGAATGGGTCCGGTCGAGGACCTTCAGGACGTGGGGAACCGCCGACTGCATGCCGAAGGACACCCGCGTAAACCCGGCCGCCGCGAGGATCTGCAGGGATTCCTCGGTCACCGAATCGGGGTTCGCCTCGGTGGTGACCTCCGCACCCTCGACCAGGCCCCACTGGGCCACGGCCTCGGAGAGGATGCCGGCGAGGTCCGACGCCGGGAGCAGGGTCGGGGTGCCGCCGCCGAAGAACACCGTCGAGAGCGGGCGGCGGGGCACACCGGAGGCGTCGAGCGCCTGGCCGGCGAGGGTGAGCTCCTGGTGGACGGTCCCGGCGTACTGGTCCTGGGAGCCCCCTCCGCCCAGTTCGGTGGCGGTGTAGGTGTTGAAGTCGCAGTAGCCGCACCGGACGGCGCAGAACGGAATGTGGACATAGAGTCCGAAATCCCGCCCGGCCGCGCCCTCGCGCGCTTGCTCGGGCAAAACTCCGTCAGCGGGCGCCGGGAGTCCGAGGGGCAGTGCGCTAGGCACCGGATCCCCTCCGGACGGAGGGGGTGTTTCCAAACGTCACTTCTTGGCTTTGTCCTTCGACTCATCGGAGGACAGGGCCGCGATGAAGGCCTCCTGGGGTACTTCGACCCGCCCGACCATCTTCATGCGCTTCTTGCCCTCCTTCTGCTTTTCGAGAAGCTTGCGCTTCCGGGTGATGTCGCCGCCGTAGCACTTGGCCAGGACGTCCTTGCGGATGGCCCGGATGCTTTCGCGGGCGATGATGCGCGATCCGATGGCTGCCTGGATGGGCACCTCGAACTGCTGGCGCGGAATGAGCTCGCGCAGCTTGCCCGTCATCATGACCCCGTAGGCGTAGGCCTTGTCGCGGTGGGTGATGGCGCTGAAGGCGTCGACCTGCTCGCCCTGCAGGAGGATGTCGACCTTCACGAGGTCCGAGACCTGGTCCCCGTCTGCCTTCCAGTCGAGCGAGCCATAGCCGCGCGTCTTGGACTTCAGGAGGTCGAAGAAGTCGAAGACGATCTCGGCCAGAGGCAGCCGGTACCGGATCTCGACGCGGTCCTCCGAAAGGTAGTCCATCCCGCCGAGCACGCCGCGGCGCTGCTGGCACAGTTCCATAATGGCGCCCACGAACTCCGACGGCGCCAGGATGGTCGCCGAGACCATGGGCTCGCGCACCTCGGCGATCTTGCCCACCGGGTATTCGCTGGGGTTGGTGACCTTCAGGGTGCGCTTGTCCTCGAGGGTGACCTCGTACTCCACGTTGGGCGCCGTGGAGATCAGGTCCAGGTTGTACTCGCGCTCCAGGCGCTCGCGCGTGATCTCAAGGTGCAGCAGGCCGAGGAAGCCGACGCGGAAACCGAAGCCCAGCGCTGCGGACGTCTCGGGCTCGTAGACGAGGGCGGCGTCGTTGAGGGTGAACTTCGCGAGGGCATCGCGCAGCACCGGATAATCCGTGCCGTCAAGCGGGTAGAGACCCGAGAAGACCATCGGCTTCGGGTCCTGGTAGCCGCCCAGCGACTCCGCCGCAGGCTTGGCGAGGTTGGTGACGGTGTCGCCCACCTTGGACTGGCGGACGTCCTTGACGCCGGTGATCAGGTAGCCGACCTCGCCCACGCCGAGCCCCTTGGACGGCTTGGGCTCCGGGGAGCTGACGCCGATCTCGAGGAGCTCGTGGCTCGCCCGGGTCGACATCATCTGGATGCGCTCGCGGGGGCTGAGCTTCCCGTCGACCACCCGCACATAGGTCACGACGCCGCGGTAGGTGTCGTACACCGAGTCGAAGATCATGGCACGCGCCGGCGCGTTCGGGTCACCGGTGGGCGCCGGGAGGTCCCGCACGATCTTGTCCATCAGGGCCTCGACGCCGACGCCGGTCTTCCCGGATACCATCAGGACGTCCTCGGGCTCTCCCCCGATGAGGCTCGCCAGTTCGGCTGCGTACTTCTCCGGCTGTGCCGCCGGAAGGTCGATCTTGTTCAGCACAGGAATGATGGTGAGGTTGTTTTCCATCGCCAGGTACAGGTTCGCGAGCGTCTGCGCCTCGATGCCCTGCGCCGCGTCAACGAGCAGGATGGCGCCTTCGCACGCAGCAAGCGACCGGGAGACCTCGTAGGTGAAGTCGACGTGCCCGGGCGTGTCGATCATGTTAAGGGCGTACGCGGTGCCGTCGACCTCCCACGGGAGCCGGACGGCCTGGGACTTGATCGTGATGCCACGCTCACGTTCGATATCCATCCGGTCCAGGTACTGGGCCTTCATGTCACGCTGCTCCACCGCGCCGGTGAGCTGGAGCATCCTGTCCGCCAGCGTGGACTTCCCATGATCGATATGAGCGATGATGCAGAAGTTCCGAATGATCGCCGGATCAGTGGCGGCAGGCACCGGAGCGGTGCGGGCCATGGGTGACACGTGGGTTCCTCACTCTTGCGGGACGGTTGACAAGGGACCGATCGTCGTCGGGCATCCGTTGCCCTACTAGTGTCCCACGCCCTGTCCTTACCGGCCGAACGCGGCACCCGGGGCAACCGGGCCGGCCCCGCTACTGTGGATCCATGGGAATCGACGCTTCCACACTGCTCCGATGGTCCCGGGCGGCAGCGCGCCTGCTGCGGCGCGCTTCCTCCCCCACGACGCCGGCGGGCGCCTCGGGCCCTGCGGCCACGCGGCGGATTCCTACCCGCGGGCGCTTCACGTACTCGCCGCGGCCTGACGGCCGACCCGACCCGGGCGAGATCGTCTGGACCTGGGTGCCCTACGAGGAGGACCCGCGCCAGGGCAAGGACCGTCCGGTCCTGCTGATCGGGCGCGACCGGCGGCACCTTCTGGGCCTTGCACTGACGTCGCGGGACCGCAACAACGGGCGCTCCGCCGACGCACGGTACGTGGACATCGGCACGGGACCCTGGGATCCGAAGCGCCGCCCGAGCGAGGTGCGGGTGGACCGGATCCTCCGCATCGAGCCGTCGGCGATCCGGCGCAACGGTGCCGTACTTCCGAAGGCCGCATTCGACGCCGTCGTCGGGCGCATCCCGCGCACCTGACGGGGCCCGCCGGGCACCGCCCACCGCAGAGCCGGTCGAACTCTGCTAAGATAGCTAGCTGTGTGTCCGCGCAGGTCGACGGGCACTTTGGACCAATCGCCACACGGTATCCCCACGCCGCTCAGTTCATGGTTGGACCGAAATTCCCTCACGACCAGTCCGCAATACAAAGAAAGTTCTCATACGTGGCAAATATCAAGTCCCAGAAGAAGCGCATCCTCACCAGCGAAAAGGCGAGGCAGCGCAACAACTCGGTGAAGTCCGAGCTCAAGACGGCGATCCGCGCGGTAACCACCGCCCTGGATTCCTCGAACAAGGACGCCGCCGCGGCCGCACTGCAGACTGCCAGCCGCAAGCTCGACAAGGCTGTCAGCAAGGGTGTGCTGCACAAAAACAACGCAGCCAACCGCAAGTCGGCCATCTCCAAGAAGGTCAACGCGCTCTAAGCGTTCCCCAGGTTTTCACACCTGTGGCCGGTCCCTCGGGGCCGGCCACAGGTCTTTAACGGCCCTCCCCGCTGCGAGTCCGGCAGGCTGAAGGTCCTGCTCCTGCGCGGCCCCGGCCAATAACGGCCCTGGCCAGCAGCCGCCAGGGCAGGCGGGGTCCTGCCGGGAGGATGGCGCCGGGCTGTCTCCGGCGCTCAGCGGTCTCCGAGGGCGATGATGGTGACGGCGCGTTCCACCGCATAGACCGGATCCCGCGACCCGCCCTTGACCTGGGCATCGGCGTCGGCGAGGGCGCGCACGCACCGGGCGAGGGACTCGGAGGAGAACCGCTGGGCTTCCCTGCGCGCCTGATCGACCTGCCACGGCGCCATTCCGAGGGACCGGGCCAGCTGGGCGGAGGAGCCCGACGCGCCGTGGACCTTGGCGACGGCACGGACCTTCATGGCGAGGGCCGCCACCAGCGGGACGGGGTCGGCGCCCGTCGCCAGGGCATGGCGCAGCATCGACAGGGCCTGAGCCGTCCGCCCGGCGAGGGCGGCGTCGGCGACCTTGAAGCCTGTCGCCTCGACCCTGCCCCCGTAGTACTTCTCCACCGCTTCCGACGTGACGTCCCCGACCGTATCGGCGATCAGCTGGTGGCACGCCGCCGCGAGTTCCGAAAGCTGCGATCCGACGGCGGCAACCAGGGCGCGGACGGCGTCCCCGTCGATCCTGCGCCGGGCGAGCCGGAACTCCGCAGAGACGAAGTCGGCCTTGTCCGCGTCCTTCTTCAGCGGCTGGCAGTCGACGCTGACTCCGCCGCTCGCGGAAATGGCGTCAAGGAGCTTCTTGCCGCGGTTCCCGCCGCTGTGCCGCAGCACCAGCACCACGTCCGGCGCCGGATCCGCGAGGTAGGCGAGGGCATCCTGAAGGAATTCATCATTCATCGAGGCGAGTCCGGCGACCTCAATGATCTTCCAGTCCCCGAACAGCGACGGGCTCGACTGCAGCCCCAGACTGCCGGCGCCATAGGCGGCGGCATCGAGGGTGACGAGTTCGGCACCGGGCTGGGCGGTGCGCACCTGGGTGCGGATCAGTTCGGAGGCTTTCGAGGCCAGGTAGTCCTCCGGCCCGCTGAGCAGGACGACGGGCGCCGGGCGCGCCTCCCGCCAGGACACCACGGTGGGCTTCCCCGAGGGGCGGCTGCTGCTTGACTTGGTGGCCACGAAACCTTCATTCCTGCTCGAAGTGCTTACCGACCAACTGTGCCATGCCGCCGACCTCGGGCAAAGCTCCCCTGCTGGACCTTCAGCCGCAGCGCGGCCTCCTACTCGAAACAGCACGCCCACCTTCCGCATGGGCCCCGCTGATTCCTCCAGGCAGGACGGTGCTGGGGTCGTTATCGCCGACGTACCCGAAACGGCCGGGCGTCTAGTCGATGGTTGCGGAGTCCTCTCGGTTGTCCTCACTCGTGCTGCCGGTGAGCGACCGGGTGCGGTAGTCCCACACGATGACTGCCAGCAGCACGGCGTTGCTGGCCCAGTTCATGGCCAGCGGCGAGAGAGCGTTCGAGGCGGCGGAGAGGCCTGCGAGCGCGAGGATTCCGGCGATATGGGATACCAGCCACGGCCGGCCGATGGCTCGTTTGAACAGGAGGTTGCCGAGCAGATAGACGGACGATGCCGTCAAGATCAGCAGATTCGTCGGGATGTACTGATCCTCAGTCCCGATGTTGTCGCTTGGGTGAAGCAGGACGAGTTCATCGGCAACTGCGGTAAGCACGAGACCGAGGACGAGGACCACGGGAGCCCAGGTGTACGCCGATCGGGCGACCATGGCCGCGTTCCGGGAGGCGTTGATGAAGCGCCGTCCTCGGCTCTCGTCGTGGGCGAAGTACAGCAGCCACATCAGAACAGTGCTTGCGAAAGCCGAGAGGAAGGCGCTCACCTGCGTCGGATTGCCCTCGAGCTCGCCGAATGCCGTGCCCGTGACAATGATCGTTTCCCCCAGGACCACGATGATGAACAGGCCCGTGCGTTCGGCCATGTACTCCCCGGAGACGGTCCATACGGACGGCGCTGTCGATCCCAGGACCGGCATCCAGTAGCGGAAGAGGGGTGCCAGCAGGTCGATCACGATAGCCGCGGCCCAGAAGTACAGGCGTTCCTCGGATGGGGCGAGGCCGCCGAGGATCCAAAGCACGGCCGACACTGCGAACCAGATCGACGTTCGGATGTAGCTCACGCTCAGCGCCGCGTCATGGTCACGTAATGCGGCAACCATCAGCATTGCGCGACCGAGTTGGAGCCCTACATAGCCCAGCGCGAAGATCAGCCCCTGGCCTTCGTCGAATGCCTCCGGTATGGCACTGGACATCAGCAGGACGATCAGCATTGCGGCGATGAGCACCACCCGGATCAGCGATCGCTCCGGACTCAACCAGTTCAGCGACCAGGTCGTGTATACCCACACCCACCACATGGCCATCGTCAGCACCAGGGTGCGGGTGAATGTTCCGCCGTCCGGGTGGTCGATGAGCCCGTGGGCGATCTGGGTGATGGCGAAGACGAAGACGAGGTCGAAGAACAACTCGATGAATGACACCCGGTGCGCCTCAGCGTTCGATTGCGAACGTATGAGGGAGGGTCGGGAGGTGGGCGACGACATTGGGATCCTAGCGGTGGAATGGACGGGCGGGCAGTGGGCCATTCCACAGTAAAATCCGGCAGGCGAAGTGCAAAGCCTGCAGACGCCGCTCGACTCGCTTGGAGGCCCTCCTGCGAGCGGGAACTAGGGAAGCCTGACGAGATTCAGCTTGTCCGGGTTCATCATCCACATGAGCTGCGAGATGCCGTCCTCCCCGGAACCCCGTGCCGCCAACAACCACGCCCTTCACAGCGGACCTCATACCCTGCCGCAGCACTCCTAGTCCGGGCTCTACGAGGAACGGACAAGACAACTCCCTAATCCGTGACAACCCGTGGACCTGCCCGCCCTCAGCGGGGTGAACGTCGGTCGGTTACTCAGTCGGCCAGCGGCCTCACCTCCAGGCCGTCAGCACCGAGGGAGACGGTGAAGGTGCCGAGTTGGTCGGTGCGCGCCGCGTAGACGGACTGCCGGCGCAGGTCGGCCACCACCTGCGGATGCGGGTGGCCGTAGTCATTGCCCTCCCCCGACGAGATGAGCGCAAGACCGGGCCGCAGCGCCTTGACGATCGCCGTGCCCCCGTTCCGGGCACCGTGGTGCGCGACCTTCAGGATGTCCACGCCGGTCCGGGCCAGCTCCGGGTGCCCGGAGAGCAGCCGCTGCGAGGCCTCCTGCTCAATGTCGCCGGTGAACAGCACGGTCGCCCGCCGCGCAGGACCCGGGATCTCGACCAGGAGCACGGCACTGGCGTCGTTCTCGCTGCCGTACCGGGTCCCGGTCGACGGACCGGCGCGGGTATCCGCGGACGGCGGCGGCCACAGCGCTTCCCACTTCACTCCCCCGGCCTGGCCGACGTCTCCGGCGGCGATGCGCGCCGGTTCAAGCCCGGCCGCCCGGGCGAGGGAGCTGAGTCCACGGGGCAGGGTCGGTTCACCCGACGAGTAGCGCAGCTCCTTCACCTGCCGTCCCTCGAACACCCCGGCCGCTCCCCCGTAGTGGTCCTCGTGGAGGTGGGTGACCACCAGCAGGTCCACCACTGTGACCGCCAGGTCCGAGAGACACTCATCCACCGCGCCGGGATCGGGACCTGCGTCGATGACGAGGGCGCGCCCGGGCCCGGTATGAACGACGAAGGCGTCGCCCTGCCCGACGTCGCAGCCGGCCACCACCCAGCCCGTCGGATGACCCGCCCGGGGCTCGAGCAGGATCACTCCGGCGGCCCCCAGGGCACAGCCCGCCACCAGGCACAGCGCCGCCGATCCGTAACGGACGAACGCCCGGCGCGGCACAGCTGCCCGCCGCGGGCGAACCGCAGCGACGACGCCGAGCACAATCAGCAGGGACAGCACGGCCGCAAGTACGGCGCCGGGCACCCCCGGAAGCCAGGGCACCTGCGCGAAGGGCGCGCCGGTTCCCACCCGGGCAACGGTGGCCACCCACCCGGACCCCAGCTGCCCGGCCGCCAGGAGGGGTTCGGCGGCGGGCGGCCAGACGGCGATGGCGGCAACGGCGAGCATCCCTGCGATCGTCACGAACGGCACCACCGGCGCCGCGGCGAGATTGGCGGGCACCGCATAGACGGACAGGGAGGGCTGCAGCATCACCAGCAGCGGCGTGCAGGCCAGCTGCGCCGCCACCGGCACCGCGAGCAACCGGGCAGCCCAGACCGGGAGGGCCGCTGCGAACCGCGAGGCGAGGAGCGGCCCGATGAGGACCAGCCCCGCTGTGGCCGACACGGACAGCAGGAAGGCATAGGAGGAGTGCAGCCACGGGTCGGCGGCCAGGAGCACGATTACGGCCAGGAACAGCAGCGGCAGGGACATCCGGCCCCGGCCGGTCAGGACAGCAAAAATCCCGATGGCCCCCATCACCGCCGCGCGCAGCACACTCGGTTCCGGGCGGACGAGGAAGACAAAGGCGGCCAACGCGACGAGTGCGGCACCTGCGGCGGCGGGCCGGGGCAACCGGGCCGCACGCGCGGCCAGGAAGACAAAGGCCAGCACATAGGAACAGTTCGTGCCGGACACCGCGGTCAGGTGGGTCAGCCCGGTGGTCTTCATCGCCTCCCCGAGCCGGTCGTCGAGCACCGAGCGGTCACCGATGGCCATTCCCGGAAGCAGCCCTCCGTCCCCCGCTCCACGGGCGAGGGCCCGGCTGCTGAATTCGTGGCGGAGGTCCCGCGTGTAGTCCTCCGCGCCCCGGGCAGGTTCGACCACTGGTGGAGCGGCCGGAAGGAACACCGCCACCTCCCTCCCGGGCCGGTCCGGAGGGCGCAGCCTCCCCACGGAGCGCACCGTGTCGCCCCTCCCGATCCGCTTCCACTGCCCATCCCCGAACACCACGACGGGCGACGCCGCAGTGAAGGAGCGCCCGGAGGAGGAGCCGGCGGCCACGATGGCGCGAAGGACATAGCGCGCCTCCCCGTAATCGGCCCGAACGGGGGCGGCATCGCTGGACGGGCGAAGGATGACCGTGACGAAGGCCTTCGCCTGGGCTGCCTCGTCGACAGGGCCCGCAGTGAACCTCGCAAGGCTTCCGGCGGCCGCCAGCGTGACCAGGCACCCCGCGGCCAGCGGCAGGAGAAGCGGGATCAGCAGTGCCGCGGCGGCCCGCCCGCGGTATGCCACGCACAGCAGACCGAGCGTGAGGCCGGCACCGGCGAGCAGGGCTCCCCCGGCTGCGGCTTCCTCCGCGGGCAGCCGGGTCGCCAGCGCCGCGGCTGTCCATGCCGCGGCGGCGGCCGGGGCCAGGCGGAAGTCGGTCGGGGTGTCCGGTTCCCGCGGTGGAACGGTCCGGGGTCGATGCGTCGATGCCGGGTAAGGCCTGCGGTTCCGGAAGTGCACGCTTCGTCACCGCACCACCACGAGGGGCAGCATCGCCTCGAGCAGGGCGGGCCCGATCCCCGGGACCGCTTCGAGGTCCTCGGGCCGCGCAAACGGGCCGTGTTCGGTCCGCCACGCGATGATCCGCTCCGCAAGGACCGGGCCCACGCGGGGCAACGACTCAAGGGCGGGGGCATCGGCGGTGTTGAGGTTCACCATGCCGTCGGGCATCCCGGTGCCGATGGTACCGGCGCCCCCGGGCCCCGCCCCACCTGATCCACTGCCCGGCGTCCGATCACCGGTGGTCGACCCGCCGGTGCCCGCCGGTGGGCCAGGCAAAACCGCTTCGCCTTTCCGCGGCACGTGCACCTGGCCCCCGTCCACCACGACGGCGGCCAGGTTCACGGCGGCGAGGTCCGCCTCCGGTGTGGCACCCCCTGCCAGCTCGAGCACCTGAAACAGCCTCGAGCCCTGCGGAACCTCTCGCACCCCCGGCGACGCCACCGCGCCGGTCAGGTGCACGAAGACGCCGCCCGGCTCGGCCGCCTCATCCCCTTCAAGGGGCGTCCCCGCCCCGCTGCCGGCGGCAGAATCATCGTCAGATCCGGCGGTTCCGGACCCAGCACCACCGGCCGGCACCGGGCCCGGCGGCGCCGATCCCGGTGCGGAGCCGGGGGCTGCCTGCCCACCCCGCTCCAACTCATCCCCTGATCCTGGCCGTTGCCCCTCGGCCGAGAGCGGGATGGTCGCAACCGGAGGCGAAGCCTCGCTGCGGACGAAGAACAGTCCAGCGCCCAAGGTCAGCGCCAGGGCCAGGAATACCAGGGAGGCCCCACGGGCTGCGGCCCACCGGCGGGTCCGCGGAGTCGCCTCCTCGGACCCGACCTTGGTCAGACCACCCGGGCCGTGCGACGCACCGGCAGCCTCGCCGGTCATGCTGGCGTCGGTATCGACCGACTCGACCGAATCGACCGAACGGTCGGCGGGCGGCGGCAGCGGAAGAAAGGGAGCGGTGGTGGCCCAGCGGTGTCGCGGCATACGCCACCGTAGGCAGGGATTCCACGCGAAAAAGGGCCGCGCTGGCGTTATGTGGACAACGGCCCGGGGACGACGGCCACCGCCATCACGCCGAGGCCGGCATGCGCCGCCAGGACCGCCGGGCAGCGGGCCAGGGAGACCGGGGTGACGGGAAGACCGGATTCCAGCCGGGCGGCGAACCCGGCGGCCTCGTCGTCGTTCCCGAAGTGGTGCACCGTGATCTCGCTCCCGCCGGCGCGGGCGGCGGCGGCTTCCTGGACGATCTCGAGGAGCCGGTCGAGGGCTTTATCGGCCGTGCGCACCTTCTCCACGGGGACCACGCGCCCGTCCTGGATCTTCAGCAGCGCCTTGACCGAGAGGACGTTGCCCAGCCAGCTGGCCGCGGCGCTGATCCTTCCGCCGCGGCGCAGCTGGTCAAGGCTCGGCACGTAGAAATACAGCTCCGAGGTGCGGCAGACGATCGCCGCCGCGGCGGCGCTGCGCTCGAGGCTTGCACCCTGGCGCAGGGACTCCAGCGCGGCGACGGCGGCGTAGCCCTGCGGCATGCCGGCGGTGCGGCTGTCGATCACCTCGACGGGAATGCCGACGGAGGAGGCTGCCAGCCGTGCTGCATCGACCGTGCCAGACAGCGCCCCCGAAAGGTGGATGGAGATGATGCCCGAATGGCCTTCGGCCTCGAGGGTCCGATAGGCGCGCTCGAACTGGCCCGGCGACGGCCGGGACGTGCGCACCTCCGAGCCCTGCGCCAGCGCGATGGTCAAGGGCTCAACGAGGGAGTCCCCGCCGTCGCTGTAGATCTGGCCGGCGATCAGCACCGGCAGGGGAACCACAGTGACTCCCCCTGCGCGCCCCTGCCCGTCGAGCCAGCCCGGCGGGAACCCGGCCGCCGAGTCGGTCACGACCGCGGCCGGGAGTCCGTCGTTGGCCATTCTCAGCTGGGCACGATGTTGACCAGCTTGGGCGCCCGCACAATGACCGTGCGGATGCCCCTGCCGTCGAGGATCCGGGAGACGGGCTCGCTGGCAAGGGCCAGGGTCCGCAGCTCGTCCTCGGTGATGTCCGGTGACACGGTGAGCCGGTCGCGGACCTTGCCCTGGACCTGCACGACGGCGACGACTGACTCCTGGGCCAACAGGTCCTTCTCGACAGCCGGCAGGGACGCGGTCGCCACCCCGGGGGTGTGGCCCAGCCTCTCCCACAGGTCCTCGGCGGTGTACGGGGCGAACATGCCCAGCAGCACCGCGACGGTCTCGGCCGCCTCGCGGATGGCCGGGTCGCTGCCACCCGGGCCGGAGTCGATGGCCTTGCGGGTGGCATTGACCAGCTCCATCAGCCGGGCGATGACGACATTGAACTTGCTGGCGCCCATGAGCTCGGGCACGTCGGCCAGGGTGCGGTGGGTCGCCGAGCGCAGCCCCCGGTCGCCCGCAACGAAGTCGACGCCGGGCGCACTGGTGACATCCGCGCCCAGCCGCCAGGCGCGGGCCAGGAACTTGGCCGAGCCCGACGGCGACACGTCGGCCCAGTCGACGTCGTCCTCCGGCGGGGAGGCGAAGATCATGGTGAGGCGCACAGCGTCCACCCCGTACTTATCGAGCTGCTCGCCGAGGTCCACCCCGTTGCCCAGGGACTTGCTCATGGCCTTGCCGCCGTTGAGCACCTGCCCCTGGTTCAGCAGGGAGGAGAACGGCTCGGTGAAGTTCACCAGGCCCAGGTCGAAGAGCACCTTGGTGAAGAACCGGCTGTAGAGCAGGTGCAGGATGGCGTGCTCGACGCCGCCCACGTACTGGCCGACGGGCATCCACCGGTTGACGGCGTCGGTGTCGAACGGCGCGGTCTCCAGGTCCGGGGTGACGAAGCGCAGGAAGTACCAGGAGGAGTCGACGAAGGTGTCCATGGTGTCGGTATCCCGCTTGGCCGGCCCGCCGCACGACGGGCAGGCCACGTTGACCCAGTCCTCGACGGCGGCCAGCGGGGAGACGCCCCGCGGCTTCAGCTGGGACCCGTGCAAGCCCTCGGGCAGGGTGACCGGCAGCTGCTCGTCGGGCACCGGGACCTCGCCGCAGGTGGCGCAGTGGATGATGGGGATCGGGGTCCCCCAGTACCGCTGGCGCGAGAGCAGCCAGTCGCGCAGCCGGAAGTTGACCGTCCCCTCGCCGGTGCCCTGCGCTGCGAGCAGTTCGACGGCGCGCGCGATGGCCGCGGGCTTGTCCAGCCCGGTCAGCTCGCCGGAGTTGACCAGGACGCCCTCGCCGGCGGTCGCGGTGCCGGTGACCGCCGGGTCCTCGGCGCCGGTGTCGACGACGGTGCGGACCGGCAGGCCGAACGCCCGGGCGAAGTCGAGGTCGCGCTGGTCATGGGCGGGAACGGCCATGATCGCTCCGGTGCCGTAGTCGGCCAGCACGTAGTCGGCGGCCCAGACGGGCAGCTTTTCCCCGTTAAGGGGGTTGACGGCGTACCGGCCGGTGAACACGCCGGTCTTCTCGCGTTCGGTGGACTGGCGCTCGATCTCGGAGAGCTTCTTGACCTGCTCCCGGTACTCCTCGAGCGCGCCGCGGTGCTCGGCGGTGACCAGGTCGAGGGCGAGCTGGGTGTCGGCGGCGACGACGAAGAAGGTCGCCCCGTAGAGGGTGTCGGGGCGGGTGGTGAACACCGGCACGTCGTGGGCGGGCCGGTCATCGGCGCCCTCGATGGTGAAGCGCACGGTGGCGCCCTCGGAACGGCCGATCCAGTTGCGCTGCATCGCCAGCACGCGCTCGGGCCAGTGGCCCTTCAGCTGGTCCATGTCCTGCAGCAGGCGGTCGGCATAGTCGGTGATCTTGAAGTACCACTGGTTCAGGTCCTTCTTGGTGACCATCGTCCCGCAGCGGTCACAGGCCCCGTTGATGACCTGCTCGTTGGAGAGCACTGTCTGGTCCTTGGGGCACCAGTTCACCGGCGAGTTCTTCCGGTAGGCGAGGCCCTTGTTGAAGAACCGGGTGAACAGCCACTGGGTCCAGCGGTAGTACTCGGGGTCGGAGGTGTGGATCCGGCGGGACCAGTCGACGCTGATCGCGTAGCGCTTGAAGGAGTGCGCCTGCGTGTCGATGTTCGCGTAGGTCCACTCCGCCGGGTGCGCGTCGCGCTTGATGGCCGCGTTCTCGGCAGGGAGCCCGAAGGAGTCCCACCCGATCGGGTGCAGCACGTCGAAGCCCTGCAACCGGGACCAGCGGGCGGCGACGTCGCCCATGGCAAAGGCCTCCGCGTGTCCCATGTGCAGGTCGCCGGACGGGTAGGGGAACATGTCGAGCACGTACCGGCGCTCGCGTGAGCCGTCGTCGAGCGGCTTGAACAATTCCAGCTCATCCCACACCGCCGGCCATCGGGCCTCCAGAGCGGCGAAGTCGTAGGTGTTCTCGTCGGGCTGTCCCGCCTCGGAAGGTATGCTCACTGTCTTTGACCCTGTCCTGTCATTCTTCGCGATTGCCTCATCGTCATTCGTTCCCGCGTGCCGGCCGCGTCGAATTCCGGCCCGGACACACAAAAGCCCCTCGTCCAAGGAGGGGCCGCCGCACGCGAATCGCGTGCGGCTAAGGAAGAAGTCGCCGAGTTGACATGGAACAACCTTAGCGCAGAACTCCCGGGTTCCCCCGCGATTTCGCTGCAGGAGCACAGAAGCGCCCGTCCACCGGTACCGCTGGTGGGCGGGCGCCTGCGCGGCGGAGGGATCCGGCGCTAGGAAACGTCCTCGTCGACCCAGTCGAAGGTCTTCGTGACGGCCTTCTTCCAAAGGCGCAGCTGGCGCTCGCGCTCGGCGTCGTCCATGGAGGGGTTCCAGCGCTTGTCCTCGGACCAGTTGGTGGCGAGCTCGTCGGTGTCCTTCCAGAAACCGACGGCGAGCCCCGCGGCGTAGGCGGCACCGAGCGCGGTGGTCTCCGTGACCTTCGGCCGGATCACCGGGATGCCGAGGATGTCCGCCTGGAACTGCATCAGGGCGTCATTGGCGACCATGCCGCCGTCAACCCGGAGATCCTCCATGTCCACCCCGGAGTCGGCATTGGCCGCGTCGAGCACCTCGCGGGTCTGGAAGGCCGTGGCCTCCAGCGCCGCACGGGCGATGTGTCCCTTGTTCACGAAGCGGGTCAGGCCGACGATCGCGCCGCGGGCGTCCGCACGCCAGTACGGGGCGAAGAGGCCGGAGAACGCCGGGACGATGTACACGCCGCCGTTGTCGTCCACCGTCGTCGCGAGCTGCTCCACCTCGGGAGAACTCTTGATGATGCCGAGGTTGTCGCGGAGCCACTGGATGAGGGAACCGGTGACGGCGATCGACCCCTCGAGCGCGTAGACCGGCTTGGCGTCCCCA
This sequence comes from Arthrobacter zhaoguopingii, assembly GCF_009828605.1. Taxonomy (NCBI): domain Bacteria; kingdom Bacillati; phylum Actinomycetota; class Actinomycetes; order Micrococcales; family Micrococcaceae; genus Arthrobacter; species Arthrobacter zhaoguopingii. The sequence goes on from NZ_WIAE01000002.1 coordinate 333,614, forward strand.
AGGCGGTAGCACACCGTCGTGAGCAGTCCGTTCTTCGAGTGGACGATCTCCTCGCCGGTGTTGACGATCATGAAGTTGCCGGTGCCGTAGGTGTTCTTCGCGCCGCCCTTGGCGAAAGCGGCCTGGCCGAAGGTCGCCGCCTGCTGGTCACCGAGGATGCCGGCCACGGGCACCTCGCGCAGCAGCTGGGACCCGTGGACCTTTCCGTAGACCTCCGAGGAGGACTTGATGGCGGGCATCATGGACAGCGGAACACCGAAGTCCGCGAGGATCGATTCGTCCCAGGAGAGCGTCTCGAGGTCCATGAACAGGGTCCGCGAGGCGTTGGTGACGTCGGTGATGTGAACGCCGCCGTCGGTGCCGCCGGTGAGGTTCCAGGTGACCCATGAGTCGGTGTTGCCGAACAGCAGATCCCCGGCCTCGGCCTTCTCGCGCGCACCCTCGACATTGTCGAGGATCCACTTGATCTTGGTGCCGGAGAAGTAGGTGGCCAGGGGCAGGCCGACCTTGGCCTTGTAGCGCTCGACGCCGCCGCTGGCCGCCAGCTCATCGACGATGTTCTGGGTGCGGGTGTCCTGCCAGACGATGGCGTTGTAGACCGCCTTGCCGGTGGTCCGATCCCACACCACGGCGGTCTCGCGCTGGTTGGTGATGCCGACGGCGGCGATGTCGTGGCGGGTCAGGTTCGCCTTGGACAGGGCACTGCCGATGACCTCACGGGTGTTGTCCCAGATTTCGGCCGGATCGTGCTCGACCCATCCCGCCTTGGGGAAGATCTGCTCGTGTTCCTTCTGCCCCGAGGAGACGATGTCCCCCTTGTGGTCGAACACGATGGCCCGGCTCGACGTCGTGCCTTGGTCGATAGCGATAACGTACTGCGACATTTCCTACTCCTTTGTTGAGATGATGTCGGTTTGTGCCCGATGCGGACGGCACCGGGCGGGCGTTGACCCTACGCCGGGAGCGCGGGGAACTCGACCAGCTGGACAACCAGGCCGGCGAGGATGCCGCCGATGATCGGGCCGACCACCGGCACCCAGGCGTAGCCCCAGTCGGAGCCACCCTTGCCCTTGATGGGGAGGATGGCGTGGGCGATGCGGGGGCCCAGGTCGCGGTTCGGGTTGATGGCGTATCCGGTGGGTCCGCCGAGGGAGGCGCCGATGCCGACGACGAGGAGCGCCACAGCCAGCGGGCCAAGCCCGGTCGGCGTCGAACCGAAGGCGATGATCACGAAGACGAGGACAAAGGTGCCGATGATTTCGGTGACGAGGTTCCATCCGTAGGAGCGGATGGCGGGACCGGTGGAGAAGACACCCAGCTTGTTGGCGGGGTCCGGCTCGTCATCGAAGTGCTGCTTGTAGGCCAGCCACGCCACGACGGCGCCGACAATGGAGCCGATCATCTGGGCGGCGAGGTACCCCAGCGCGTTGCCGAAGTTCTTGTCGACGTCCGGGGCGAAGGACCCGACGTCCCCGTTCACCCACAGGCCCACGGTGACCGCGAAGTTCAGGTGGGCGCCGGACAGGGCCGCGACGAAGACGCCGGCGAAGACAGCGAGCCCCCAGCCGAAGTTGACCATCAGGAAGCCACCGTTATTACCCTTTGTCTTTGCCAGGGCAACGTTGGCTACGACACCACAACCAAGCAAGAGCAACATCATGGTGCCGAACGCTTCGGCAACAAATACTTCAAGAGACATCTTTGACTCCTTGTGTGTATTTACTTGTGTGCAGGCGCCGCCGCCTGAGCGGCCCCCTTCCCCCGGCAACACCTGCCGTTGGATGGCCCCACCGCCCAAGGGCGGCGGGGCCGATCCCCCGCGGACCTTCCGCTAGGCGATCAAGCTTCGAACCTCGACCCGGTGCGCGTCGGCGAGGACCGCCTCGGCGTGGCGGATCTCGGCCGCCGCGGCCTCCTTGTCCCAGCCCAGCAGCGGTGCGAGCACCGCGGCCAATTCGGCCAGGAGTTCAGAAGTCACCAGACCACGGAAGGCAAGCGAGGTGCGGCGGATCAGGATGTCGATCAGATGACCGACCTGCTCGTTGCGCACCATGTACTCCACCTCCCGGGAACTTAGTTCCTTAGTGGAACTGAACACGGAATCTTCGCCCTGCGCAAGGAACTCGATCACGTCAGTGGCGCGCGCGCCGTAGCGCGTGAGCAGAACCCCGATGCGCTCCTCGTCGTAGCCGGGCCTGACCGCGGCGGCAATCCACTGCTTTTCCGCCTGTTCACCGGCAGGAAAGCCCTCGCCTCCGCCGATGGCGAGGTTGGCCGTCGACTTCCTGCGGGGGACGCCGAGCACCGCAAGGGTGTCGTTGGCCAGGTGCTCGGAGAGCGCCCGGAACGTCGTCCACTTGCCGCCCACGAGGCTCAGCGTGGTCACCTTCCGGCCGCCGCGCTGTTCTTCGCGCTTCTCGATGCGGTAGTCGCGGGAGACGAACCCGGGCGAGGTGTCATCATGGCGCGGCAGCGGCCGGACGCCGGAGAAGCTGTACACAATGTCCTCCCGGCCGACCTGAACCGCCGGGAAGACATGGTGGACCAGGTCGAAGAAGTAATCGATCTCCTCGTCGGTGGTGACCGCGGGAACGCTCATGTCGGCGTCGACGTCGGTGGTTCCGACAAGCACGCGGTCGCCCATGGGGTAAATCAGCACGATGCGCCCGTCGGTGTGCTCGAAGAAGATCTCGCGACCGTCGGTCGCCTCGAGGAGCGCCTCGGAGTCGAGGACGATGTGGGAGCCCTTGGTGCCGCCCATGAAGGAGCTTCCGGCGCCGAGGGCCGCGTTGGTGCCGTCGACCCACGCCCCGGTGGCGTTGATGACGACGTCGGCCTCGAAGGTGAAGGTGGTGCCGGTGAGTTCATCACGGAGCAGCACGCCGTCGTCGGAGGCGCCGATGGCGGTGACGTAATTCACGGCACGTGCCTCCGGGTTGGCCAGCTGGCCGTCGCGCAGGACGTCGAGGGTGAGCCGTTCGGGGTTGTGAACGGATGCGTCAAAGTAGGTGGCGGTGTACTTCACGTCGGGGCGCAGGTCCGGCATGAGGGCCAGCGACTTCTTCCGGCCGACGAACTTGTGGCGGGGAACCGAGCCGCCGTCGCGCGAGAAGGAGTCGTAGAGGCTCAGCCCGACCTTGATCAGGAAGGCGCCGCGCTCGGTGGGCTTTCCCTGCTTGTGCGTGAGGAAGCGCATCGGGGCCGCAAGGATGCCCGAGAAGGTGCTGAAGATGGGGATGGTGGTCTGCAGGGGCTTCACGTAGTGGGGCGCGACCCGCAGGAGGCGGTTGCGCTCAACGACGGATTCGCGCACCAGACGGAACTCCCCGTTCTCGAGGTACCGGATGCCGCCGTGGATCATGTGGGAGGAGGCGCCCGAAGCGCCCTGGGAGTAATCGCCACGCTCGACCAGGGCGACGTCGACGCCCTGCAGCGCGAGATCGCGGAAGGTGCCGACGCCGTTGATCCCTCCGCCGATGATGAGTACCGAGGCACGGGGACGCTCGGAAAGCTTTTTCACCTCGGTCCGCGGTTCGCTGACATTGCCGCTGGCACTGTTGCTGTCGACGGTGTTCATTAAGGCACTACTCCGTAACCGTAAGGATTCTGCTGATATGGGACTGCCTGACCCATTCTTCGAACTCTGGAAATTGCAGTCAACTAAATTGCACAAACGTGCACGACAGGGGTGAGAATAGACTGGTGCCCCACCATGAACTCCCCCGCCCGCGCCGGGCCCCGACCGAAAGGGAGGGCACCGGCCACCGGTCCAGGGACGCCCTCCGCGCGGCCCAGATGTACTACCTCCAGGACCTGACGATGGACGCCATCGCCCGGGAGCTGCGGACGTCCCGCTCCACGGTGTCCCGGCTGCTGTCCATGGCGCGCCAGACCGGCCTGGTGCAGATTTCGATCAACAACCCCGCCGAACGCGCGCCCGTCCTTGAGCAGCAGATCCGCCGCCGCTTCGGCGTCGAGGCACACGTGGTGCCCGTCGCGGACAGCGTGAGCGACTCCGAGGCACTGGAGCGCGTGGCAATCCAGGCGGCGCGCACGATCAGCCCGCTGATGGACTCCAACGCGATCATCGGCGTCGCCTGGGGCTCCACCCTCAGCGCCGTGAGCCACCACCTGACCCGCAAGGACATCCACGACAGCACGATCGTGCAGCTCAACGGGGCCGGAAACACCCAGACGACCGGCATCACCTACGCCAGTGAGATCCTGCGGCGCTTCGGCCAGGCCTACGGCGCCCGTGTTGAGCAGTTTCCCGTCCCTGCCTTCTTCGACCACGCCGACACCAAGCGGGCGATGTGGAACGAGCGCAGCGTGCGGCGCATCCTCGATCTCCAGCACCGGATGACGGTGGCGGTCTTCGGCGTCGGGTCGATCGACGCCGGGATCCCCAGCCACGTGTACAGCGGCGGGTACCTCGACGACGAGGATCTCGCCCAGCTCGCCGAGGACGAGGTGGTGGGCGATGTGGCCACCATGTTTTTTCGGGAGGACGGCAGCCACCGGGACATCCTGCTCAACCAGCGCAGCACCGGTCCCGACCTCGACCACCTCCAGGAGGTCCGGCGCCGGATCTGCGTGGTGTCCGGGGAGACGAAGATCAATGGGCTGCGGGGGGCGCTGGCCGCGGGCCTTGCAACGGACCTGATCCTCGATGAGGCCTCCGCCCGCCGGCTGGTGCAGCTCGCGGCGGACGAGCAGCCCGGCGGCGCTCCAGCGCGGCTGGCCGGCACGTCCCGCGCCGATCGGTAGAGTCGTTCCATGCAACGAGCCCCAAAAGTTCCCCTGAACAACGGCGTGGAGATCGATGCCGTGGGGTACGGCGTCTACAAGGTGCCCCCCGCCGACACCACCGACCTGTGCACGCTGGCGCTCGAGGCCGGCTACCGCACCCTCGACACGGCTACCATGTACGGCAACGAGGCAGGAGTGGGCGAGGCGGTGCGCCGGGCGCTGGCCGGCGGTCGAAAGCGCAGCGACATCTTCGTCACCACGAAGGTCTTCAACCGGGACCAGGGCTACGACTCGACGCTCCGGGCCTTCGATTCCTCCCTCGACCTCCTCGGCCTTAAGTATCTCGACCTCTATCTCATCCACTGGCCCCTGCCCGAGCGCGGGCTGTACGTCGAGACCTACCGGGCCCTCGAGCAGCTCTACCGGGACGGCCGGGTGAGGTCCATCGGGGTGTCGAACTTCCAGCGGCCCCACCTCGAGCGGCTCTTCGGCGAAGCCGGGGTGGTGCCCGCACTGAACCAGATCGAGGTGCACCCCTACCTGCAGCAGCACGACCTCCGGGCCTTCCACGCGGAACATGGCATCGCCACCCAGGCGTGGAGTCCCCTCGGGCGGGGCCACGTGCTGACCGACCCGGTCATCACCGGTATCGCTGCCGATCTGGGCCGCACCCCGGCCCAGGTGATCCTGCGCTGGCACCTCGACGGCGGGAACCTCGTCATCCCCAAGGCGAGCAGCGCCGAGCGGATCCAGGGCAACCTCGACGTCTTCGATTTCACCCTCGCCCCGGACCAGCGGGCGGCCATCGACGGGCTGGAGCGGGGCCACCGATTCGGCTCCCACCCCGACCGGGTGAACTCGTGAGGCTCCACGGCCCGAATGCCGGTACCGGGCCCACCGCAGCAGAACCGGCCCCGGCCGCTGCTGCCCCGCGCACCGCGCAGGTACGGACCGTTCCCTGGGAGGGGAGGCTCCAGCGGTACTGGGACTTCGCACCGCTCGGGCCCGCCGGCCGGCCGGCCGCGCCCCAGGATGCGGCGGAACCGGTGATGTTCCTGGTCCACGGCTTCCGGGGCGACCACCACGGGCTGCTGCGGATCGTCGAGGGGCTGCCCGGCTACCGTGTGATCGTGCCGGACCTTCCCGGCTTCGGTGCCTCGGAGGCGCTGGCCGGCGTCCACGACGTCTCCGCCTACGCCCGGTTCGTCCGCCACAGCCTCGAGGCGCTGGGGCTCGGGCCCTCGACGGTCCTGCTGGGCCATTCCTTCGGCTCGGTCATCGCGTCGCGGTTCGCCGCGGACAACCCGGGCCGCACCGCCGCCCTGATCCTGGTCAATCCCATCTGCGAGCCCGCCCTCGAGGGCTCGAGCCGCCTGGCGTCCCGGGCAGCAGAGCTGTATTACGCCGCCGGCGCCCGTCTGCCCGAACGCCCCGGCCTGGCGCTCCTGACCAACCCCCTGATCGTGCGCGTCATGAGCATCTTCATGGCCAAGACCCGCGACCGGGCGCTGCGCGCTTACATCCATGACCAGCACGCCCGCTACTTCAGTGCGTTCGCGGAGCGCAGGGTGGTCCTCGAGGCCTTCCGGGCCTCGATCGGTGCCACGGTCCGCGACAGTGCCGCCGACCTGACCGGCCCGGTCCTGCTGATCGCCGCCGAACTCGACGACCTGGGGTCCCTCGAAGGACAGCGCCGCCTCGCGGCGATGATCCCCGGGGCGCGGCTGGAGGTCCTTGCCGGTACCGGACACCTCGTGCACTACGAAAAGCCGCTCGAGGCCGCGGCGCTGGTCACGGCCTTCCTGCAGGAGGGCCGGAAGTGAAAATCCTCATCGATGCGCGCTTCACGCGGACCGACCACCACGATGGGATCAGCCGTTACGGGGCAAGCCTGATCGGTGCGGTCTCCACGCTGGCCGAGGTCACAATGCTCATCAGCGATCCGCGGCAGCTGGCGCTGCTTCCCGAGGTGCCCTACGTCCTGGCTAACAGCCCGCTCTCCCCCGCCGAGCTCCTGGTGGCGCGGACCGTGAACCGCCTGCGCCCCGACGTCGTCGTCAGCCCCCTGCAGACCATGGGGACCTGGGGCCGGAAGTACCCGCTGATCCTGACCCTTCACGACCTGATCTACTACACCAATCCCGCGCCCCCGCCCTTCCTTCCGCTGCCGGTGCGGGCGCTGTGGCGCCTCTACCACCTGGCCTACTGGCCGCAGCGGCTGCTGCTGAACCGCGCCGACGTCGTGGCGACCATCTCTGAGACCACTGCCACCCTGATCCGGGAGCACGCCCTGACCCGGCGGCCCGTTCACATCGTCGGCAACGCCCCGCAGGAGGCCGCCGTCGTCCGCGATCCAGCGGTCGCGCCGGAGAAATCCCTCCTCTACATGGGCTCGTTCATGCCCTACAAGAACGTCGAAACGCTCCTCGCGGGAATGGCCGGGCTCGGGGAGTACACGCTGCACCTGCTCAGCAGGATCACGAGCGAACGCCGGGCTGAACTTGAGGCCCTGATCCCGGCCGGTGCCACCGTCGTCTTCCACAATGGCGTCAGCGACGAGGAGTACAACCGGCTCCTGGCCACCGCAACGGCGCTGATCACGCTGTCGAAGGCCGAGGGCTACGGGCTGCCGGTGATCGAGGCGATGGCGGCGGGAACCCCGGTGATCGCCAGCGCCATCCCCATCTTCCGGGAGGTGGGCGGCGGGGCGGCCCTCCTGGTCGACCCGGACGACCCGGCTGCGCTCACCGAGGCCGTCCGCGCCCTGGGCTCCGCCGGGCGGTGGGCCCGGGCGTCCGCGGACGGCCTGGCGCAGGCCGCCACCTACACCTGGGAACGCTCGGCCCGACAACTGATTGACGCGGCCGAGGCGGCGATCAAGGAGCACCGAAGCTGAGACGCGGGCACCGGCCGGGCTGCATTACCGATGCCGTTCCGGAGCCGCGGCGGGCTCCGGAACGGCGCTGAGGCTAGCTGCTGCGCTTAGTGCTGCGGATCCGCAGGGCCGCCGCGGCCGGCACAGCGATGCCCGCGGCGAGCAGGCCCGCCAGCAGGGCTGTGCCCGCATTGTCCTCGGGGGTCGAGACCGCAGCGGTCTGGATGTTCAGCCCGACGTTGGTCTTTCCGGGAGCGGGCGCAGCGGCGGGCGGGGCCGCCGGAGCAAGGACGGGCTGGGGAACCACGACAGGAGGCAGCCCGGTCTGACCCTCGCAGGCGGCAAGGAAAGCCTTGAAGAGATCAAGGAGATTCGTCATGGTGGCCTCGTCGAGGTCGATCCCGGTAAGGGCCATCTCGAACTCGACGAACGCCTGCTCCAGGACCAGGCCGGCTGCTGCAATCTCCGGTGTGTCGATTGAGGCGGTAAAGGCCGCCTCGAGGCCGGGCAGGGCGTTCCCTGCCGCGTCGAAGCGGTCCTGGGCCGCGACAAGGGCCGCCTCGGCCGCCTCGATCGCCTGCGGGTCCCCGGACTTCACGGCAGCTGCGTGCTTCAGCTTCGCGTCCTCAAGGGCGGGGACGGCGGCGTCGAACTCGATGTAACCGGCCTCGAGGGCCGGGCCGGTCACCGCGGCGGCGACCTCGATGAGCGCGGAGTAGGCCTCTTCCGCCTGCGCCATGGCGGCGGCGGCCGCTTCGAGCCGCGTCACCGACGCCGCGGTGATTCCCGCCCCGGCCAGCGCCGAGTTGAACGCGCCCGCAGCCGTCAGGCATCCGGCGTCCCCCGGCGCGGCCGTTGCTGCCGGCGTGCCGAGGAAAAGCCCTCCGGCCAAGACAGCGGCCGCGGAACCCGCTGCAGCCCATTTTTTTGAAATCATCACTGGTTTTTCTCCTGAAGCCCGGAAATGCCCCGCAGGCCGACCCCGCGGTGCCAGCTTGCGGCACCCTCCGTCGGGCGCCGAAAAAAACGGGCGCTGCAAAGCCCGTGGACGCCGGTTGGAAGAGTTGCCGCTGGTCTTGATGCACCAGGACTCAAAGAGAACTGGGAATCGTCTGAGTTTCACCCGGAAGACCGCTGTGGGTCCAAAAGTACAGAAGGCATGTCGATATAGCAATTACGCCCAGTCCCACCCGTAACGGCGTATATTTCCCGTTCTTTTGCCGCTCAGAAATTGAGGACTATTCATCCCGCCAGTCGCGGTGGCCCCGAACGGTCCGAGCGCGGGGGACCGGGACGGGCGGCCAGCGCAGGGGTTAGGCCGTGCGGGGAGTACCGGCGAGGAACTGCACGGGCGGTTCCTGGCCGGACCAGGTGCCCATCAGCGCGTGGGGTCCCCGGATGCCCCCGGACAGGTCAGGCACCCGGAACAGGACGAGGTCAAGGTCCCGTCCGCGAACAGGAGTCTCACTCCCGGCCACGCCGCCGTCAAGGGTGCCGGGATCAGGCACGGGCAGGCCGCGGAGTACGGTGACGCTTGCGGACTGGAGGGACGGCTCAAGGCGGCCGTCGACGTCGACGAACTCATCAGCCTGGCCGGGGCCTCCGAGCAGCGCCGTCGACACCACCGCACTGTAGACCGGGTCGACGCAGGCGTCGTAGACCCACCGCTGCCCCAGGATCGAATGGTCCATCGCACCGACGAATCCTGACTCCGCTCCGGCCAGGGGTGACGATCGGTAGGTCAGGGGAATCTGCACCACCTCCCGGCCGGTGGTGACGAGGAGGGTTTCCATGCCGACCTCGCCGTCCGGGTCGTCGAAGCGGAACGAGGCGACCTTCTGCAGATCGGTAACGCTGTTGTTCCTCCACCAGGGCTGGGCGGGCAGCCAGCCGGCGAGGAGTTCCAATTTGGTCGGGCGCAGCGTTGCTCTGTGAAGGATGGCCATATCCCTTAGCCTAGGGACTCTCAAGGAGGATGACAGGACTATGTCCGGGCAATTTTCAGGAAGATCAGAATTTCCGCGCAAGGAAAAGCGACGGATGCGCCCGAAAGTCCGGATGCGTTGGTCATTTCCGGGTGCACCGCGAACCAGCATGCGACCAGCGCCCCCGAAAACGACCGCCGGGCCGGAAATATCGGGCGCGCCTGTCGTTTTCGGGTCCTCGGGGCACTAACGGGTTCCTAGATCGACGCCCGGGGCCGACCATCCGGAACCGGTGGGCACAGCGGCAACCCGAGGGTCCCGGGTTCCGTGGGCCCGGCGTTCCGGCTACCTCAGGATCCGCTCGATGGCGGCCGCGGCAGCGCAGACGCGGGCGCCGATCTCTTCGGCCGCCACCTCGCTGCTCAGGTAGACAACCGCAAGGGCGGCCGGAAGCTGTCCGGTGACCCGGATGGGGGCGCCGATCGAACTGACACCGGGAATCACCTCGTCCCGGCTGAAGGCGAAGCCGGTGCGCGCCGCCGTCCGGGACTCCGTCCGGTACGGCTCCCCCGGCGCCAGTTCCTCCCACTGCTCCTCGGTCAGCGCCGACTGGATCGCGATCCCGGGCGCTCCCGCAGCGAAGGAATGCCGGGTGCCCGGCCGCTGCACGAGGACCCCTTCGCCGCGGGGCGGTTCGACGGCCACCAGGGTGACGCACTGGCGGCGGTCCCACACGGCGATGAAGGCGCTCATCTGCAGCGACGCGGACAGGGCCGTCAGCTCGGGCAGCGCCGCGCTCTGCAGCTTCCGCGCCACACCCCGAGCCAGGGCCGCGAGCCCCGGGCCGGACCAGAACCGTCCGCCGTCATCCCTGAGCACGAGGGAGTGATCTTCAAGGGTGCGCAGAATGCGGTAGGCGATGGACCGGTGGACCCCCAGGGAGCCGGCGATCTCGGCAATGGTCATCCCGGAGGTGGACTCGGCGAGCACCTCAAGGACCCGGATGCCGCGCGAGAGGGTCTGCGACGTGGACGACGCCGTGGCCTTCGGGGCGCTAACGCCCGGGGACACCGCTGATTCCCCGATGCCCATCCGGCTCACGCACTCCCGACCGGACGGGCCAGGAGCTGGGGCGCGAAGAACGCGGCCAGCTCGGCGGTGGCCGCCAACGGCAGAACGTTCGCCACGTACTGGTCCGGACGGACGACGACGACCGCACCGGCCCGGTCGATGCCCCGCAGGTCGAAGATGTCCGCCGCCGGGTCCACCGCGTAGACCTTGTCGTAGTTGGTGAGCCGGAACGGCCCGACCGGGGGCTGAAAGACGCCCGGCACGTCCCCGAGGTCGATCTGGGTGTGCTTCTGCTGGTGAATGACCACGACGTCGAACCATGCGTCGGGGTCGAGGCCCTGCGGGGTGGCCGCGAGCGGCGACTCTGCCGCATGAGCCATCCAATTGGCGAGCGCCGCCACACCGGATCCGGCACCCGGAGCGGCCGCGTCGGCGAAGACGTAGATCCGCCAGCGGCCGTCGGCGGTCGCCTGGTGGCCAAGGTGCAGGGGAACGCCGTCGCACACGCGCACGACGGGCGCGGACTTGAACCGCTTGCCGATCGGGAAGCCGGAAGCGATGTCCTGGTGGACGGGTTCGGCGATCAGGAGGGAGGGCGAGTACTGGGTCATGAAGCCCATCGGGAATTCGCCGGTGCGCACATAGAAGTCCTCAAGTTCGGAGGGGTCCTCAAACTCCTCCGGCTTCTTGGCCATGAGCGTCGACCACTCCTTGTCGAACTCGATGAGGTTCTTCGCCACGACCTGGCGCTCCGCCGAGTACGTCGACAGCAGGGCCTCGGGGCTGCGCCCCTCCAGCACGTGCCCGAGCTTCCAGCCCAGGTTGAAACCGTCCTGCATCGATACGTTCATGCCCTGGCCCGCCTTGGCGCTGTGCGTGTGGCAGGCGTCCCCGGTGATGAAGACCCGCGGCGTGCGGATTCCCACCTCGTCGGGGAGGACGTCGTCGAACCGGTCGCTGAGACGGTGGCCCACTTCGTACACGCTGTGCCACGCGACGTGGCGGACGTCGAGCGTGTAGGGGCTGAGGATCGTGTTGGCCTTGGCGATGATCTGTTCGAGGGTGGTCCGGCGCACGGCGCCGTTGTCGTCCGGTGGGACCTCGCCCAGGTCGACGTACATGCGGAACAGATGCCCGCCCTCACGCGGAATGAGCAGGATGCTGCCGCCCCCACCTGACTGGATGGCGCACTTGAGACGGATGTCGGGGAAGTCGGTGACCGCGAGCGCGTCCATCACGCCCCAGGCGTGGCGGGCCTGGTCTCCGGCCAGCGTGCAGCCGATTGCCCGGCGCACCCGGCTCCGGGCACCGTCGGCGCCAACCACGTACTTGGCCCGCACGGTACGCGGAGTACCCGCCCGCTCCCCCGCGGTGTGCGTCAGCGTCACCTTCACCGGGTACCCGCCGTCGCCCGTGACCTCAAGGTCCTCGAACTCGAAGCCGTAGTCCGGGGTCATCCGGGCCGGGGAGTTCCGCATGAATTCCGCGAAGTAGTCGAGCACGCGCGCCTGGTTGACGATGAGGTGGGGGAACTCGCTGATCACCGCCGGGTCGTCCTCGGGGCGGGCGGTGCGGATAATCCGCGCGGGATCGGCGGGGTCCGGCTTCCAGAAAGCCATCTCGACAATGCGGTACGCCTCCTCGGTGATCCGCTGGGCGAAGCCGAAGGCCTGGAAGGTTTCGACGCTGCGCGCCTGGATGCCGTCGGCCTGGCCGATCGCGAGCCGGGCATCCCGCCGCTCCACGATCCGGGTGGTGATCCCGGGGAACTGGGACAGCTGGGCGGCGGTGATCATGCCGGCGGGGCCGGTGCCGACGATCAGCACGTCGACCTCGTCGGGAAGGTCTGCAGGGCGGTCGATGCCGGTGCCGGCCGCCGGCTGGATGCGGGGATCACCCGAGACGTATCCGTGGTGGTGGAACTGCACGGGCTTCCTCACTTCGTTGTGGTGAAAGTTCGATTATCGAACGCCTCGTTCGACTATCGTACGGCTGATGCTACTGCCGGGCCGGTGACCGGACAAGGCCCAGGTACCCGCGGCGTCGCAGGACCCGGGGGCCCGCCGGGAGCGGCAGCCCGGCTCGTCGGCGGGAAGCGGCGTGCTGCCGCCCTTGACGCGCCCTCCGGCTCCTCCTAGGCTTCGTATACGATTTCGTACTTCCTGAGGAGCACCCCCTGGAACTGGCCACCGCATCCACCCTGGCCGCGGCCCGCAAGGTCATCGCCGTGCATCTGAACTATCCGAGCCGGGCCGCCCAGCGGGGACGCACCCCGGAGCAGCCTTCCTACTTCCTCAAGCCCCCGTCCTCCCTCGCGCTCAGCGGATCGGCTGTCGAGCGCCCTGCCGGGTGTGAGCTCCTCGGCTTCGAGGGCGAGATCGCCCTGATCATCGGCAGGCCGGCACGCCGGGTGGGCATCGACGCCGCCTGGAGCCACGTCGGCTGGGTCACCGCCGGCAACGACCTGGGCGTCTACGACCTGCGGTACGCGGACAAGGGCTCCAACCTGCGCTCCAAGGGAGGCGACGGGTTCACCCCTATCGGCCCGGGCCTCCTTCCCGCGGACTCTCTCGATCCGGCCTCCCTGCGCATCCGCACCTGGCACAACGGCGCCCTGATCCAGGACGACACCACCGCGGACCTGCTCTTTCCCTTCGCTCGGCTCATCGCCGACCTGTCCCAGCTGCTGACCCTTGAGCCCGGCGACATCATCCTCACCGGCACCCCCGCAGGGGCCTCGGTCGCCGCGCCCGGCGACGTCGTCGAGGTCGAAGTCTCGGATGCCCGGACGGCGGGCGGCAGCCCCGGGCCCACCTCCGGGCGGCTGCTCACCCGGGTCGAGCAGGGATCGGTTTCCTTCGCGGACTTCGGCGCTCTCCCCCGGTCCGATGACCTCCAGCGGGAGGAGGCGTATGGATCCCGCGAAGCTGCGGGCCTGCCGGAACCGGAACCGGTCCTCACTCCGGCGCTGAAGGCAGCCCTTGAAAGTGTCTCCACCGCCACCCTGTCCTCCCAGCTCCGCAGGCGCGGCCTGAACAACGTCAGCATCGACGGCCTCACCTCCACCCGTCCCCAGCGGCGGGTGGTGGGGCTGGCCCGCACCCTGCGGTACGTGCCCAACCGGGAAGATCTCTTCGCCAACCATGGCGGCGGCTATAACGCACAGAAACGGGCAATCGACTCCGTCAACGAGGGTGAGGTCCTGGTGATGGAGGCGCGCGGGGAAAAGGGAACGGGCACCGTCGGCGACATCCTGGCCCTCCGCGCCCAGGTCCGCGGCGCCGCGGCCATCATCACCGACGGCGGGGTCCGGGATGTCTCCGCCGTGGCTGCCCTGGACATGCCCACCTACTTCGCCAATCCCCATCCCGCCGTCCTCGGCCGCCGGCACATCCCGTGGGACACCGACATCACCATCGCCTGCGGCGGCGCCACGGTCCAGCCCGGTGACATCATCGTCGCGGACGCCGACGGCATCCTGGTGATCCCGCCGGCCCTCGCCGGGGAACTCGCCGAAGATTCCATCGCACAGGAGCGCGAGGAGGCGTTCATCGCCGAAATGGTCGAACAGGGCCACAGCGTCGACGGGCTCTACCCGCTGAACGCCGCCTGGCGTACCCGGTATGACGAGTGGGCGGCGGAGCGTGGCTGAGGCCGTTCCGGCGGCACCCGCCGGCAGCAAGTCCGAGCAGGCCTACGCGCTCATCAAGGCCCGCATCGTCGAGGGCACCTACTCCCCCGGACACCGGCTGGTGCTCGCGCGGATCGCCGGGGACCTGGGGGTTAGCGTTGTGCCGATCCGCGAAGCGATCCGCCGGCTCGAGGCCGAAGGCCTGGTGACCTTCGAGCGCAACATCGGGGCCACCGTGGCGGGGATCGATCCCACCGAATACCTCTACACAATGCAGACCCTCAGCATCATCGAGGGCGCGGCCACCGCGTTGTCCTCACCCCTCCTCGGGGCCGCTGACATCGCCCGGGCCCGGGCCGTGAACGAGGAGATGCGCGCCTGCCTGAAGGACTTCGACCCGGTGCGCTTCACCCGGCTCAACCAGGAGTTCCACAGCGTCCTGTTCGAGCACTGCCCCAACCCGCACATCCTCGCCCTGGTGCACCGCGGCTGGAACCGGCTGGCCTCCCTGCGCTCGTCCACCTTCCGCTTCGTTCCCGGCCGCGCCCACGAGTCAGTCGATGAGCACGAAGCGCTGCTGAGGCTCATCGAGTCACAGGCGGACGCCGACGCCATCGAAAAGGCCGCCCGACTCCACCGCAGTGCCACCCTTGACGCCTACCTCGCGCAGTCCTCTGCCGCCGATCCCAGTTAGGACCCTCCAATGACGACCTCCAGCAGCACAGCACTCGGCCAGCACGTCCCGGAAGGGCTGCCCGCGCATCTCCAGCACTACATCGGCGGACAGTTCGTTGACTCCCTCGGCGGGCAGACCTTCGACGTCCTCGACCCCGTCTCGAACCGGAACTACGCCACCGCGGCCGCCGGCCAGCAGGAGGATATCGACGCCGCGGTCGCCGTCGCCCGGAAGGCCTTCCTCGAGGGACCGTGGCCGACGATGAAGCCGCGCGAACGCGCCCGGGTCCTGAACCGCATCGCCGACGCCGTGGAGGCGCAGGAAGCGCGGCTCGCAGAGCTCGAGACCTTCGACACGGGCCTTCCGATCACGCAGGCCAAGGGACAGGCGCTGCGGGCGGCTGAGAACTTCCGCTTCTTCGCCGACCTCATCGTGGCCCAGTTCGACGACGCCATGAAGGTCCCCGGATCCCAGCTCAACTATGTGAACCGGAAGCCGATCGGCGTCGCCGGCCTCATCACCCCCTGGAACACCCCCTTCATGCTCGAATCCTGGAAGCTCGCACCGGCCCTGGCCACCGGCAACACCGTGGTCCTGAAGCCGGCCGAATTCACCCCCCTGTCGGCCTCGCTCTGGGCGCAGATCTTCCAGGATGCAGGCCTGCCCGACGGGGTGTTCAACCTGGTCAACGGTCTCGGTGAGGAGGCCGGGGACGCCCTCGTGAAACACCCGGACGTGCCGCTGATCTCGTTCACCGGCGAGACCACGACCGGGCGGACGATCTTCCGCAACGCCGCCGAGAACCTCAAAGGCCTGTCGATGGAGCTCGGCGGGAAGAGCCCGTGCGTGGTGTTCGCCGACGCAGACCTCGACGCCGCCATCGATTCGGCCCTCTTCGGCGTGTTCTCCCTCAACGGCGAGCGCTGCACGGCAGGCTCGCGGATCCTCGTCGAACGCTCCGTGTACGAGGAGTTCTGCGGGAAGTTCGCCGCCCGGGCGAAGAACATCGTGGTCGGCGATCCGCACGACCCGAAGACCGAGGTCGGAGCCCTCGTCCACCCGGAGCACTTCGAGAAGGTCGCCTCCTACGTGGAGATCGGCAAGACCGAAGGCCGGCTCCTGGCCGGCGGCGGACGGCCCGAGCACCTGCCGGAGGGCAACTACATCGCCCCCACTGTCTTCGCCGATGTGTCCCCGGATGCGCGCATCTTCCAGGAGGAGATCTTCGGCCCGGTGGTCGCGATCACCCCCTTCGACACCGACGCCGAGGCCCTCGCCCTGGCGAACAACACCCGGTACGGGCTCGCCGCCTACATCTGGACGCAGAACCTCACGCGGGCCCACACCTTCTCCCAACGGGTCGAGGCAGGCATGGTGTGGCTCAACAGCCACAACGTCCGAGACCTGCGCACCCCCTTCGGCGGGGTGAAGGCCTCCGGGCTGGGCCATGAGGGCGGCTACCGCTCCATCGACTTCTACACCGACCAGCAGGCCGTGCACATCACCCTTGGCACCGTCCACACCCCGAAATTCGGAAACATCGAGGCCTCCGCGGCCAACGAAGGCTGAAACCAGCGGCCTCAGCACCTCCCTCACCTGCCCGAAGAAGAGAGAACCCCAATGACCGACTTCGTTCCCACCCCCACCCTCCCGGCGCCCGACATTGTCCGCTGCGCCTACATGGAGATCGTCGTCACCGACCTCGCGAAGTCCCGGGAGTTCTACGTCGGCGTCCTCGGCCTCCATGTCACCGAGGAGGACGAGAGCACCATCTACCTGCGCTCGCTCGAGGAGTTCATCCACCACAACCTGGTCCTGCGGCAGGGGCCCGTGGCGGCCGTGGCCGCCTTCGCCTACCGGGTGAAGTCGCCCGCCGAGGTGGACGCCGCGGAGGCCTACTATCGGGAGCTGGGCTGCCGCACCGAGCGCCGCCCGGAAGGGTTCACCAAGGGGATCGGCGATTCGGTCCGCGTCGAGGACCCGCTCGGCTTCCCGTACGAATTCTTCTACGAGACCGAGCACGTCGAACGCCTCACCCAGCGCTACGACCTCTACTCCGCCGGGGAACTTGTGCGCCTCGATCACTTCAACCAGGTCACCCCCGATGTCCCCCGCGGCCGCAGATACCTTGAAGACCTCGGCTTCCGCGTCTCCGAGGACATCCAGGACTCGAACGGCGTCACCTACGCCGCCTGGCTGCACCGCAAGCAGACAGTCCACGACACCGCCCTGACCGGCGGCGACGGGCCCCGCATGCACCACGTCGCCTTCGCCACGCACGAGAAGCACAACATCATCCAGATCTGCGACAAGATGGGCGCCCTGCGGATCTCGGACCGGATCGAACGCGGGCCCGGCCGGCACGGGGTTTCCAACGCGTTCTACCTGTACATCCTTGACCCGGACGGGCACCGGATCGAGATCTACACCCAGGACTACTACACGGGCGATCCCGACAACCCCACGGTGACCTGGGATGTGCACGACAACCAGCGCCGCGACTGGTGGGGCAACCCCGTCGTCCCCAGCTGGTACACCGAGGCCTCCCTGGTGCTCGACCTCGACGGCAAGCCCCAGCCGGTCACCGCGCGCACCGATGCCTCCGAGATGGCTGTCACCGTGGGCGCCGACGGCTTCTCCTACACCCGTCAGGACGGCGAGGACAAGGGCTTCAAGGTCG
Source organism: Arthrobacter zhaoguopingii (assembly GCF_009828605.1). Taxonomy (NCBI): domain Bacteria; kingdom Bacillati; phylum Actinomycetota; class Actinomycetes; order Micrococcales; family Micrococcaceae; genus Arthrobacter; species Arthrobacter zhaoguopingii. The sequence goes on from NZ_WIAE01000002.1 coordinate 351,221, forward strand.
GCGCCCAGCTCTGACCCCGGGGCCCGCCGAGGGCGCCTCCCCTTCCTGCTGCCGAACGGAGCACCCCATGTTGAATCCCGCCATCATCGAATCGATAGCCGACGAGCTGCTTGAAGCCGGACGGTCCCGCACCCCGGTCCCCCTGCTCACCGCCCGCTATCCCGCCATGACCGTCGAGGACTCCTACGCCGTCCAGCGCCTGTGGCGGCAGCGCAGCGAGGACGCAGGCCGCCGGCTGGTGGGCCGGAAGATCGGTCTCACCTCGAGGGCGATGCAGGCGGCCACGGGCATCACGGAGCCCGACTACGGCGCGATTTTCGATGACATGGTCTTCGAATCCGGGTGCTCGGTGCAGTGGGACCGGTACACCCGTCCCCGGGTGGAGGTCGAGCTGGCCTTCGTGCTCAAGACCGACCTCGCCGGCCCGGGCTGCACGATCATCGACGTCCTGAACGCGACCGACTACGTCGTGCCCGCCCTGGAGATCCTCGATTCCCGGATCGAGATGGAGGGACGCACGATCGTCGACACCATCGCGGACAACGCCGCGATGGGTGCCATGGTGCTCGGCGGCAATCCGGTGCGCCCGGGGGCGGTCGACCTGCGCTGGGTGGCCGCCATCCTCTACAAGAACCAGACAGTCGAGGAGACGGGCGTCGCCGCCGGCGTCCTGAACCATCCCGCAGCCGGGGTGCACTGGCTCGCCAATAAGATCGCCGCCCATGGGGAGGGCATGAGGGCCGGAGACACCATCCTCGCCGGCTCCTTTACCCGGCCGCTCTGGGTCGATCCCGGCGACACGATCCACGCCGACTACGGACCCCTGGGGAGCATCACATGCCGCTTCGAGTAGCACCCGACGCCACCTTCCGGGAGGCTCTGGCCGCCGCGGACCGCCCGCTGGCCGGCATGTGGGTCTGCTCCGGCAGCCCCCTGGTCGCCGAGATCTGCGCCGGGTCCGGCCTCGACTGGCTCCTGGTGGACGCCGAACACAGCCCCAACGGCCTCGAATCCATCCTCGCCCAGCTCCAGGCCGTCAACGGGTATCCGGTCACCACCCTGGTCCGCCCGCCGGTCAACGACACGGTGCTCATCAAGCAGTACCTTGACCTCGGCGTGCAGAACCTGCTCGTGCCGATGGTGAACACCGCCGCCGAGGCCGCCGCGGCCGTTGCCGCGACCCGCTACCCTCCGCACGGTGTGCGCGGGGTGGGCTCCGCCCTGGCCCGGGCCGCCCGGTGGAACCGGATCCCCGGCTACCTGGCGCGCGCGGGCGAAACCATCAGCGTCACCGTCCAGATCGAGTCCACGGCGGCGGTCGACGCCGTCGAGGACATCCTCGCCGTGGACGGGGTCGACGCCATCTTCCTCGGCCCCTCGGACCTCGCCGCGTCGATGGGGCACCTCGGGGAACAGGAACACCCGGACGTGCGCGGCGCCGTCGAGAAGTGCCTGCGCGCCGCCCGCGCCGCCGGCATGCCGGCCGGCGTCAACGCCTTCCGGCCGGAAACGGCCCGCGGCTACCTCGACGCCGGAGCCTCCTTTCTCCTCGTCGGGGCCGACGTCGCCCTCCTGGCCCGCGGTTCCGAGGCCCTGGCCGCCGAGTACACCGCGGGCGGCTCCACCGGCGGTGCGACCGCCGGCTACTGAGGCGGCGGCGGGGCTTCCTTCCACCCGCGCGCCCCGGTGCTACATTGGCTGCACGCAGCGGGTCACTGGGGATTCCCGCACGGTAAGGGGGAACCGGTGGGGGTAACGGGTGCCGCGCGTGCGGCTCAGGCAGGCGGACCGCCTCCGGGCCTGGTCCGCACCGAACCGCTGATCGGAATCCTTGTCCTGACGGTGGTGACCGGCTGGGAGACCCTCTGGATGCCGGCCCCGCTGACCGCCGGTGTCCTGGCCGCCATCTTCCTCGCGTTCGCGGCCCAGCTCCTCAATGCGACCCTCGACAACCTCCGCACCGCCGGGCGGTCGCGCTCGCGCCGGCCGCCGATGGCTCTCGGTGTGGCGGCTCTCCTCCTGCCCGCCCTGCTGGTCCTGCTCAGCAGCTACTCCCTGATCGTGAGGGACAACCTCTTCTCGCTCACCGGGCTCGCCGTCGGCGTCCTGCTGTTCTGGGCGGGCAGGATCTCCCTCGACGCCCTGCGGAGGGCGGGAAGCCCGGGGCGGACGCTGGTCGAACCGAACGGAGGCTCACGACAAACCTGACGGCGCCGCCCCAAAGAAGGGCTCCACCGGTCTCAGGCCGGGGCGGGGACCGCCTGCCGGGTGCGTTCAGCCAGCTGGAAGGCCGTGGCAACCAGGATTAGGAGAACTCCCACCGCGAGCCCGGGGAGCTCAACCGCCGGGCCCGTCAGTGCGATCCCTTCAACAGCGCCATCCGCGAGCGGCACGAGCAGCCCGAGGGAGTCCGCGACGGTGGTGGCGGCCATGGCCTCGAGGGATCCGGGGATCAGCGCGGCGAGGATCAGGGCAACCCCGCCGGCGCCCAGGGAGGACGAGACGGCCTTGGCGAAGGGGCGGAATCGAAGGAGGTGGTGGCTGAGCAGTGCGGCCGCGCCACAGACCGCAACGGCCGCTGCACAACGGATTCCCGCCGCCAGCGTCAGCATGGTCAGCGCGCCGATCGGAGGATCCTGCACGGTGATCGACGCGCTTTCATACTCTCCGGCAATGACGAGCGGGGTCTCCTCGGCGAATTCCGGGAAGCGACCGTTCACCAGCGGCACCGACCCGGTGAAGTCCCCCTGCCACAGCGAGGCCACCTGCACACCGGTGCCGATCACCACGCCGGCGGCAACCACCAGTGAGACGCAGAGTGCGCCCCAAAGCGTGCCTCGTTCGATCCGTGAAAACTTCCGCACCGCTGATTCCCCCATCGTGCTGGTCGTGGCCGCGCCCTGGCCTGAACGGCGCCTGAAGAGTCTACGTGCCGGCGGGGGCTTTCCCGGGGACCGACCGGCCGGGGGTTCCGGCCGGTCGGATGGCGCCTAGAGGGAGCCGGTGGTGAAGGTCCAGCTTGAGCCGGCCGACGGGTTTCCGGCCAGGTCCCGGATCCCCGTGGTGCCTCCGGTGAGCGTGGCGGTGTACCGCGTGTTCGCCGCCAGGGTGACTCCGGGATTGAGGATCCACTGGTTCGTGGTGCCGTTCCGTGTGACGGTCGCCGAGACCGCTGCGCCCGTCGCCGTGTTCTTCAGCCGGAACGTAGTGGTCCCCGCACCCTGGATCGGCTCGCTGAAGGTGGCCCCGATGTTCGCGACGCGCTTGACCCCGACGGCGTTGATGCCCGGGATGCGGGCAGTGACGGTGGGGGCGGGCCCGGCGGTGAAAACCCACGTCGAGGCCGCAAACGGATTGCCGGCGGCGTCCCGGATGGCGGTGATGCCACCGGTGAGTGTCGCCGTGTACTTCCGGTCGGCCACCAGGTTCGAGACCGGATTCAGCACCGCCGTGCGGGTCGTGGCGTTGTAGGACACCGCTGCCGGAACCACGGCCCCCGCGGCGTCCCTCAGCACGAAGGTCCCGGCCGCAACGCCAAGGACGGCCTCACCGAAGGTCACCGAAAGGTTGTTCGCCACCGGAACGCTGACGGCGTTGATGCCCGGGGTGCGCGCCGTGACGGCGGGAGCGACGGCGTCGGAGTACAGCAGCCGGTTGGGCGTGCCGGTGGTCGCACCGGTGATGCGCCCGGGGGTTGAACTGCTGATCAACGACGCCGATACCTGGGCGGGGGTGAGTGCGGGGTTCCGTGAAAGCAACAGGGCCGCGGCGCCGGCGGCAAGCGGGGCCGCCATCGAGGTGCCGCTTTTGAAGACGCCTGCGGTCGACGAGCTGTGCGAGGCGGAGAGGATGTCCACCCCCGGTGCGTACAGGTCGACGCAGCTGCCGTAGTTGGAGAAGTACGCCTGGGCGTCCGTACGGTCGCTCGCGGCGATGGTCAGGGCGGCCTGCACCCTCGCCGGCGAGGAGCGGCAGGCGTCCGCCGTAGAGTTCCCGGCGGCGACGACCGCGGTCACGCCGTCGTTGATGACTCCCTGCAGGGCCGCGTCAACGGTCGTGCTGACTCCGCCGCCGAGGCTGAGGTTGGCCACCGCTGGGGTGCCCGCCGGGTGGTGGGCGGCGACCCAGTCAAGCCCCGCCACCACGTCGGAGGTGTAGCCGGAACCGGCACAGTCGAGCACCCGCACCGGGATGATGGTCGCGGCCTTGGCGACACCGTAGGTGGTTCCCGCGACGGTTCCGGCAACATGAGTCCCGTGTCCGTTGCAGTCCCCGTCGCCCGGCCCGTCCGTCACGGCGCTCCAGCCGGGTGCGACGCGGGTGCCGAAGCCGGTGTGCGAACCCAGCACGCCTGTATCGATGACATAGGCGCTCACGCCCGCACCGGTTGCTGAAGCCGAGTACGTTCCGGACAGCGGAAGGGCCCGCTGGTCGATGCGGTCGAGGCCCCACGGGGCGGAGTACTGCGTGGCTGAGATTCCAACCGGTGCGTCCACCTCAACGGCGGCGACCCCGGCCTTCCGCTCGAGTGCGGCGGCCTGGCCCGGGGTCGCGGTCACGACCGCAGCCCGCACCGCGGCCGAGAAGGTGCGTCCGACGCCTATTCCCCGCGAGCGCAGCTCCCGCGCCTGCGCGGCGACATCGGAGCCGGGAGTGAACCGGACAAGGTACCGGGTCGAGGTGCCGTCCCGCTCGGCGCCGGCGGGACCGGGGGGAGCCGGGGCGGGGTCGGCCGGAGCGGCTGGCGGCGGGGGCGCCGGCAGTGCCTGGGCCGGCGCCGTCGATGACAGCAGGACCGGGACCACCAGGGCAGCGGTCAGCACGGACCGAAGGGGGGAAGTGATGAGCAAGGGGTCTCCAGAGGGTACCGGTAGGCAGGGCGGGCTGCGCAGGTGTTGGGGTGCCGTTGTCCGGCCGGCTGCCGGGCCGCACCTCCGTTGGGCACTGTTGGGTGTCGTGCGAGGCCGGCCTCGGTCGTGGCGGGAGTCGGTCCGGAACCGGCGTGTGGGTACCGGGTTGCAGTGCCACCCCTGTTCCGGGCCATGCTCCGGTGGCTCTGCCGATGTCTCAACTGGCTACAGATTGCTCATGCTTCACATCTGACCCACCTGAGGCTACGGAGCCCCAGACTGGTCTGTCTACTACTTTTTTGCCTCCGGAACCGGGCTGCACGCCCGGCCGGCGCCCTGGCCTCCGCGGCGGCCGGAGCTCCCGCTGCCCGCCCCGGGCCAAAGTGGCAGACTTGAGGAATGCTCACCTACTCCACGGACCGCCTGACACTGCGGAACTGGACGGAGGAGGACGCCGGCTTTGTCCTCGACCTCTATTCGCGCCATGAGGTCCAGCGCTTCATCGGCCGGACACCGCGTCTCATGGCGGACCCGGCGGAAGCGCGCGATCGCATCGAGGCCTGGGGGCGCCGGGACGACGGGATGCATGGGATCTGGGCGGTGGAGGCGAAGGAAAGCCGGCGGCTGGCCGGGGTGCTCTTGCTCAAGCCGATCCCCCTGTCCGCCGGAGTACTGGACCCGGGCGGCGAGACCGAAATCGGGTGGCACTTCCACCCGGACTCCTGGGGCCGGGGCTACGCAGCCGAGGCGGCATCCACCGTACTGCAGCATGGGTTCGCGCAGGGTCTGCAGCGGGTTGTCGCGGTCACGCATCCCCAGAACTTTCGCTCACAGCGGGTGTGCGGGAGGATCGGAATGCGGCACCTCGGGGTGTCCACGAGATACTACGACACCGCCTGCGAACTCTTCGCTGCCTCCGCCTGACGGATAAGATTGAGGCTTTCATGCCAAAGCAGTCAATGGAAAAGGACCTCATGACAAACCTTGCCAACAGCGTTGAGCCGCTGGACATCCCGATCCCCGACGGAGCCGGTGCGGAAGTGGTGGCCGCCGTGACCGGGCTCTACACGGACGGGATCATCGCCCGGAAGGGCGCTTTCTCCCGGGAGTGGGCGCAGCGGATGGCCGAAGACATCGACGTCGCCTTTCAGGAGGCCATCTCCCGGCCGGGCGGCGCCGTCGGCCGGGGACCGAACCGCCACTACGTGGAGATCCACCCCGAGCAGATGAAGGGCTGGCTCGAGCTTGTCGACCACCCCTGGGTGCGGATGGTCTGCGAGTCGGTGCTCGGCCCGGATTACCAGTTCGTCGAGCTCGGCTTCGACATCCCCGGCGCCGGCGCCGTCAACCAGCCGTGGCACCGGGACTTCCCCATGCCGGAGGAAACCCGGGTGGGCGGGCGCCTGACCTCGCTCGCCTTCAACCTTACGGCCGTTGACACCGAGCAGGACATGGGGCCTTTCGAGGTGGCCCCCACCACCCAGTGGGATCTGCCGGAGGGGTTCGACCACGAGATGTTCCCCCCGAAGTCGGCCTACGGCCGCTACGAAGCGCTGGCGCAGCGGAAGTACCCGAAGATGGGAGACGTGTCCGCCCGTTCGGCGCTGACCATCCACCGGGGCACCCAGAACTTCTCACAGAAGTCACGGCCGGTCCTGGTGCTCGGGGTCGATGCCCCCGGCGCAGGCAATGCAGAGCACCACGACATGGCCGTCACCCGGAAGTTCTACGACTCGCTCCCCGAGCGCGTCCGGAACCACCTGAGCTGCCCGATCGTGGACGAGCTGACGCCTATCACTCAGAAGCACTCGATCGAAGGCCTGATGATGGGTGATGCCTAGGCGCCGGAGCGCCTGAGCCCGAACCGGCGGCGCGCCGCCCGGGCAGTCGGACATAAGCCCGGCGGGATCGCGAAGCTGCGGATCCCGCCGGGCAGCAGAAGGAGGAGTGCCAGGTGAGAACGGGACGGGAACGGGTGGAGGCCGACGCGGCCGCACGGGGCATCTCCGTCGAATTCGTGGAGCGCACGCACGCCGCCGAGCTCGGGCTCGACCGGGCCGACTTCGTGAAATCGATGCTGGTCAAGCGCCACAACGGCACCTTCCTCTTCGCGCTGGTCCCCCTGGACCGGCAGATCGCCTGGCCGAAGCTTCGGGCGGTGGTGGGCGTCAACAAGCTCCTGCTCCCCGACGCCTCGGTGGCCCTTGCCGTGACCGGGTACGAACGTGGCACTATCACCCCGCTCGGCAGCACTCCGGCGTGGCCGGTGTTCGCCGACGAACGGATCACTGGCCGGCGGATCGGGATGGGCAGCGGCGAACACGGTGTCGGGGCAGTGGTGGACGCCGATCAGCTCATCTCGGGCCTGCAGGCCACGGTCGCCGACATCTCGGCCTGAGGCGGCGCCCCCGGCACACCGGACCCGCCCGCGGCTACAGCAGGTCCAGCGCGTCGCAGCGGATGGACACGGGCTCGGTGGTGCGCCGGGCCGAGAGCACCGCGCGGCGGGTGCGCAGCGCCCCGACCGCCGCGGCGGCTCCCCGGTAGCTGAAGAACAGGAGCAGCCGGCTCGCTCCGTCCCCGGCGAGGTGGCCCGGATCCCGTTCGGCGGCCCGCCAGGGCGGCGGCGGTGCCGGCACCGGTCCGACGGTGCGCAGGAACAGGTCCGGGTCGATTCCCTCCATGAAGGCCGCCAGTGCCTCCCGGCTTCCGGTCAGGGCCGCGTAGCGGACGGCCGGCGGAAGGCCCAGTTCGTGGCGCAGCGCCGCCTCGCGGGCCGCCGCTCCCATCGGATCCCACCGCACGAGGTGCCCCGCGGTCGTGTCGTCGTCGGCGGAAACGACCACCAGGCCACCCTTGCCGGCCGGACGGGCCAGCACGGCGGCCGAGAACCAGCGCCGGAGGGTGTCCTCACCGGTCCGCATCGATTCCCTGCTGAGCATGGCCGTGCCGTCGAGCAGGATGACCGCGGCGTAGCCGCCCTCGGCGACCGGCTCGGCCCCGGGGGTGGCGATGACCACCGCCGGGGTGTCCGGCACGGTATCGACGATGTGCTCGCCGGCCGAGGAGACGACGGCGGTTCCGGGGAAGGCCCGGCCCAGCTCCTCGGCGGTGCGGGTGGCGCCGACCACGGTGGCCCGGATCGCGGTGCCCCCGCAGGTGGGGCAGTGCCAGTTCGGGTCGGGGCGCCCGCACCACCGGCAGCCCAGGATGCCTCCGCGGCTCTGCTGGGCCAGCGGGCCGGTGCAGTGCCGGCAGCGGGCCGGCTGACGGCAGGTGGCGCAGGCGGTCGCCGGGGAGAACCCGGTGCGGGCCACCTGGAGCAGCACCGGGCCCCGGGTGAGCCCGTCCTGGGCCGCCCGCCAGGCGGCCGAGGGGATCCGTGCCTGCGCGGCGAGGGGGTCGCGTTCGAGCTGGAAGGCGTCGGTGGCGTGCTGGACGCGCGGGACGCGGCGGCGGATCTCGGAGCGTTCGGCGTGGATGGACCGCGCCCACCCCGTCTCGACGAGCCGGTGTGCCTCGGTGCTGCGCGAGATCGAGGCGATCAGCGCCGCCGTCCCCTCCTGTTCGGCGCGCAGCAGCAGCACCTCGCGGGCGTGCTGGTAGGGCGCCCGCTGCTCGAAGTGGAGGTCGTCGCCGTCATCCCACAGCACCACCAGGCCGAGGTCCCGCACCGGCGCGTAGGCGGCCGACCGGGTGCCGACGGCTACCCGGGCCTGCCCGTGCAGCAGGCGCAGGAAATTGCGGTAGCGCGGTGTCGGGCCGTCCTCGGCCGTCATACGGGCCACCGCCTCGTCACCCAGCCGGCGCACCAGCGCCGCCTCCGCCCGGGCAAGGTCGCGCTGGTCGGGAACGACGACGACGGCGCCCCGGCCGCTGGTGACCACCGCGGCCACCGCGTCGGCGATCTCCTCCGGCCAGGACTGCGGTCCGTACCCGCCGACCGTTGTGAGCACCGCACGCGGGGACTCCCCGGCCGCGAGGTGAAGCAGGAACGCCTCCCCGTGCACGTACCGGCTGTAGCTCCCCGAGCCGGCGGAGCGGGCGGAAACCACCGTAGGCAGCTGCACCGGTCCCGCGGCCGGAGCCGGCACGCCGTCGAACTCCTTCTCCACGCGCGCCGCCCGCGGAGGCACCGCCGCCCGCAGGACGTCGCTGACCGACCCGGCGAACCGCGCGGCCACCGCCCGGGCCAGCTCCAGGACGGCTGGGGTCAGGACCGGGTGGGAGGAGACCACCTTCGCCAGGGGAAGCAGCGTGGCCTTCGCCTCAGAGGACGGGATACGGCCGGCGATGTACCCGGTGTGCTCCCGCCCGGCGAACCGGACCTTCACCCGTGCGCCGGGCACCGCCTCGCCGTCGAGTTCCTCCGGAACGTAGTAGTCGAAGACCCGGTCGAGGTGCGGCAGCGGGGATTCAAGGATCACCTGCGCCACCGGGTTAATCTTCGCCGCGCCGGGGCTGCCCGGGGGCAGGCGCGGCGCGCCGAAGCCATGGAGCAGTGACAGCTGCCCGCCGTCGGCGCCCGTGCTGGTGGTCATGGGAAAATTATGCCGCCGATCAGGCGTTGAAGTAGCTCCGCAGCTTGTCGACGCGGTCGGTCAGCTCCCAGTTGAACCCTTCGTCCTCGCGGCCGAAGTGCCCGTGGGCCGCGGTCTTCTGGTAGATGGGACGCTTCAGGTCGAGGGCGTTGATGATGCCGAGCGGGCGCAGGTCGAAGATCTCCCGGATCGCCTTGCCGATCGCCAGGGGGTCGACTGTCTCGGTGCCGAAGGTCTCCACGTAGATCCCGACCGGATGCGCCATGCCGATGGCGTAGGCAACCTGGATTTCGGCCCGGCGGGCCAGACCTGCGGCCACGACGTTCTTGGCGACCCAGCGCATGGCGTAGGCGGCGGAGCGGTCGACCTTCGAGGGGTCCTTGCCGCTGAACGCTCCCCCGCCGTGCCGGGCGCTTCCGCCGTAGGTGTCGACGATGATCTTACGGCCGGTCAGGCCGGCGTCCCCGACCGGACCGCCGATGACGAAGGCGCCACCCGGGTTGAGGATGTGCCGCACGGAGGAGGCGTCAAGGTCGGAGGTTTCGAGGACCGGATCGATGACATGGGTGACGAGGTCCGCGCGCAGCTCGTCGAGGGAGACCTCGGCGGCGTGCTGGGAGGAGATGACGACGGAGTCGACCGAGACCGGGGTGTCGCCGTCGTAGCCGATGGTGACCTGGGTCTTGCCGTCGGGCCGCAGGTAGGGAAGCGTGCCGTCCTTACGCACGGCCGTCAGCTGCTCCGAGAGCCGGTGAGCCAGCCAGATTGGTGCGGGCATGAGCACGGGGGTCTCATCGCTGGCGTAGCCGAACATGATCCCCTGATCGCCGGCGCCCTGGGCGTCATAGGGATCGAGGCCCTTGCCTTCGCGCACCTCGAGGGAGTGGAAGACCCCGGAGGCGATCTCCGGGGACTGCTGGCCGATGGAGACCGAGACGCCGCACCGGGCGCCGTCGAACCCGTTGGCCGAGGAGTCGTAGCCGATCCCGAGGATGGTGTTGCGCACGATCTCGGGGATCTCGACATACGCCTCGGTGGTGACCTCGCCGGCGACATGGACCAGGCCGGTGGTGACCAGTGTCTCCACGGCCACCCGGGCGTCAGGGTCCGCCTGGAGCATGGCATCGAGGATGGCGTCGCTGATCTGGTCGCAGATTTTGTCGGGGTGGCCCTCGGTGACCGATTCGGAGCTGAAAAGCCGCAGCGCGGCGGGATTGGGGCTGGCAGGATTCACGTGCTCACTCTACTTGGTTCGGGTGCGTAAGGTGCGGGCGGCGTCATCGGGAACCGCGCGGGTTCAGGCGTTCAGCACCGCCGCGGCGCGGGCGAGGACCGCCTCGGCGACCTCGCGTTTGCTGCCGGAGACCGGCTCCGGTTCGCTGCCGTCCGCCGCCAGGATGAGCGCGGCGCTGGTGTCGGAGCCAAAGACAAGGTCCCGGCCCACGACGTTGAGAACCAGCAGGTCACAGCCCTTGCGTTTGAGCTTCAGCTGGGCGTGCGTCAGCGGGTCCGTGTCCGGGTCGCCCGTCTCGGCGGCGAATCCCACGATCACCGCAGGGCTCCCCGAGTCGGCGCGCCGCAGCACGCTTTCGGCGAGGATGTCGGGATTGCGCACCAGCTGGAGCACGGGCTCGGCGGCGTCGTCGCTCTTCTTGATCTTCGACTCCGCCACCTCCGCGGGGCGGAAGTCGGCGACGGCGGCCGCCATGATGAGCACGTCGGAGTCGGCGAGGGAGGCAAGCACGGCGCCGCGCAGCTCAAGGGCGGTCTCGACGCGCGTCAGGCGCACCCCGGCCGGGGCCGGCACCTCGACGGCGGCGGCGATCAGGTTCACCGACGCGCCGGCGGCCAGCGCCGCCTCGGCCAGGGCCATCCCCTGTTTGCCGGAGGACCGGTTGCCGAGGAAGCGGACCGGGTCGAGCGGCTCGCGGGTTCCGCCCGCGGTGATGGTGACGGTGCGTCCGGCCAGCGGGCCGGCGGCGGCACCCGTGCGGCTGCGGTGGAAGGCGAGGGCGGCGGCGAAGATGTCGGCCGGCTCGGGAAGCCGTCCGGGCCCGGAGTCGGACCCGGTCAGGCGCCCGGTGGCCGGCTCCATCACGTGGACTCCGCGGGAGCGCAGGAGGGCAACGTTCGCGGTGGTCGCGGGGTGCCGCCACATCTCGGTATGCATGGCCGGGGCCATAAACACCGGCCCGGAGGCCATCAGCAGTGTGCCCGTGAGGAGGTCGTTGGCAAGGCCGGCGGCGGCGCGGGCGAGGATGTCCGCGGTGGCCGGGGCGACCACGATCAGGTCGGCCTCGTGCCCGAGCCGGACGTGGTTCACCTTCTCCACGTCGTCGAAGACGCTGTTGCTCACGGAGCGCCCGGAAAGGGCCTCCCAGGTCGCGGCGCCGACGAACTTCGTGGCGTTGTCCGTCGGGATGACTGTGACTTCGTGGCCTGCCTCGGTAAAGAGGCGGAGGAGGGATGCGGCCTTGTACGCCGCGATCCCTCCTCCAACGCCGAGGACTACCCTCACGTTCGGATCCTGCCCGTCGGGGCCGTTACTCGGCCTGCTCCATGGGGGCGGCGACGAGCATTCCCTCGTCGATCTCGCGCAGGGCGATGGAGAGCGGCTTCTCGTTCAGCCGGGTGTCGACCAGGGGGCCGACGTACTCGAAGAGGCCCTCGTGGAGCTGGGAGTAGTAGGCGTTGATCTGGCGGGCGCGCTTGGCACCGTAGATAACCAGGGCGTACTTCGAGTCCGATGCCTCAAGGAGCGAATCGATCGGCGGGTTGATGATGCCTTCGGGCTGTGTTGACACGGAATATCTCCAAAAGATAGGCGTTACTTGAGCTGTTACTTATTTCTGGCCTGCGCTTTAGCGCTGCAGGGGGCGCAGTCCCATCAGCGAAACAAGCTCGTCAGCCGCGTGTTCGACACTGTCGTTGACCACGGTGTGGTCAAACTCCGGTTCGGCGGCAAGCTCCAGTTTAGCTGTTTCCAGCCGATGCTGCTGTTCCTCGGTGCTTTCGGTGCCCCGGCCGATCAGCCGGCGGACCAATTCCTCCCAGGTGGGTGGGGCCAGGAACACGAAATTTGCCTCGGGCATCGTCTCCTTGACCTGCCGGGCGCCCTGCAGGTCGATCTCCAGGAGCACGCATCGGCCCTCGTCCATGGCCTCCTGCACGGTGCTGCGCAGCGTGCCGTACCGGTTGCGTCCGTGCACCACGGCCCACTCGAGCAGCTGGCCGTCGGCGACCAGGGCGTCGAACTCCTCCGGGGAGACGAAGAAGTAGTGGATCCCGTGGACCTCGCCGGGGCGCGGGGGCCGGGTGGTGGCCGACACCGACAGCCACACGTCGGGATAGTTGTCCCGGATGTAGGTGGAGACGGTTCCCTTGCCCACGGCCGTAGGCCCGGCCAGTACTGTCAGCCGCGGCTTCGACACGTAGTTCCTCACTTCCTGGCGGAGCCAGGGTTCGAATCGTTCAAATGGTCAATGAGCGCTTTGCGCTGGTGGACTCCCAGCCCGCGCACGCGGCGGGTAGGGGCTATGCCGACGGCGCTCATGATGGCCGCCGCCCGTACGTCGCCCACGCCCGGGAGGGCCTTGAGCAGGTCGAGGACCTTCAGCCGCCCCACCGCCTCGTCATCGGTGCTGCTCTCGATGACTTCCGCTACTGAGACTTTACCTGCTTTGAGGCTTGACTTTATTTCCGCGCGGGCCGCCCGCGCGGCGGTGGCCTTCTTCCGTGCCTGAGTTCGTTCGACGTCCGTCAAAGGCTTCAGGCTCACAAGTGCTCCCTGCATTGGACGGCCCCGGTGAAATGCCGGTCACCGCTGGTCTTGGAGAATGGGCTGGATCTGAACCTATCTTCTCAATCGGCCCAAAATCAATCCGCTGCAGGGAGCGGATCAAGTTCCCGGCGGGCGGACCGCGCGGCCTCCCGCAGCCGTGCCGGATCCGGCCCCGCCGCGAGGACGGCCCGGCTCGAGGTCGGCAGCACCAGAGGGCGGGCGGCGCCGAAGCTGGCCTCGAGTTCACGGGCGCCCGCGCCCTGGGCCCCGACGCCGGGGGCCAGGATGGGCCCGTTCAGCGCACCGAGGTCAAGGCCCAGGGACGTCACCGCGGCCCCGACGGTCGCCCCGATGACCAGGCCGACGGACCCGGGCGCTCCGACCTCCGCCGCCGCCCGGTTCTCCGCAGCGGCGGCCCGCACGATCCTCAGCGCGACCGATTCCGCGCCGCCGGCGTGCTGCACCGAGGCACCCTCGGGGTTGGAGGTGAGGGCGAGGATGAACACGCCCCGGCCGGTGCCTTCGGCCAGGTCGAGGGCCGGTCGCAGCGATTCGAAGCCGAGGTACGGGTTGAGGGTGACGGCGTCCGCGGCGAACGGCGCGCCCTCGGCCAGCCAGGCCTCCGCGTAGGCGGTCATCGTTGAGCCGATGTCGCCCCGTTTGGCATCGGCGATCGTCAGCACGTCCGCCTCCACCGCCCGGGCCAGCAGCGTCTCGAGCACGGCCAGCCCCTTGGAGCCGTGCCGCTCGTACAGGGCCACCTGCGGCTTCAGGGCCGCCGCCTCGGGCCCGAGGACCTCCAGCGCCGCCAGGGAAAACCGCTCAAGGCCCGCTGGGCTGTCCGGCAGGTCCCAGGCCGCCAGCAGGGCCGGGTGCGGGTCGATCCCGATGCACAGGCCGCCGCGGCGCCGCCGCGCGGCCGCGAGGCGCACCCCGAACGGTTCGCGGGGCGCGCCGGCGGGGCGGGTGCCGCTGCTAGGAGGCATGCTGGGCCTCCGTGGAGGCGCGCAGGTTCGCTGCGTGTTCCTGAAGGCTCGTCACCGACCATTCGAAAGAGCGCATAGCCTCGATCGCCTGCACGGCGGCCCCGACCTCGGGGATGGTGGTGACGACGGGAAGCCCGTAGGAGGTCGCCGCCGCCCGGATCTCGTACCCGTCGCCGCGGGCCTGCCCGCCGGAGGGGGTGTTGATGATCATGTCGATGCCGCCGCTGGTGATCAGGTCGACGACGGTGCCGGTGCCGTCGGCCCCGGCGCCCTCGGCGACCTTCCGCACCGTCGTGGCGCTGATGCCGTTGCGCCGGAGCACATCGGCGGTGCCGCCGGTCGAGACGATCTGGAAGCCCAGGTCGACGAGGCGCTTGACCGGCAGGATGATTGAGCGCTTGTCCCGGTTGGCCACGGAGACGAAGACCTTGCCCGAGATCGGCAGGGCCGCGTTCGCCGCGGCCTGGCTCTTGGCGAACGCGGTGTCGAAGTACCGGTCGATGCCCATGACCTCGCCGGTGGAGCGCATCTCCGGGCCGAGCAGCGAGTCGACGACGACGCCCTCGGGGGTCCGGAACCGGCTGAAGGGCAGCACGGCCTCCTTCACCGACACCGGGGCGTCGAAGGGCAGGGACCCGCCGTCGCCCTGCTGCGGCAGCAGGTGGTGAACGCCCCGCAGTTCGGCGATGCTGACGCCGACCCCGATCAGGGCGGCCGCCTTGGCGAGCTGCACGCCGGTGGCCTTGGAGACGAACGGCACGGTGCGGGACGCGCGCGGGTTCGCCTCCAGCACGTAGAGGATGTCGGAGGCCAGGGCGAACTGGATGTTGATCAGCCCGCGCACCCCCACCCCCTCGGCGATGGCCAGCGTCGCCGTCCGGACCCGCTCCAGGACGTCGGCGCCGAGGGTGATCGGCGGCAGCACGCAGGCGGAGTCGCCGGAGTGGATGCCGGCCTCCTCGATGTGCTCCATGATTCCGCCCAGGTACATGTCGGTGCCGTCGTAGAGCGCGTCGACGTCGATCTCGATGGCGTCTTCGAGGAACCGGTCGATCAGCACCGGGTGGTCGGCGGTGATCTCGGTGGCGTTGGCGATGTAGCGCGAGAGGTTCGGCTCGTCGTACACGATCTCCATGCCGCGCCCGCCCAGGACGTAGGAGGGACGCACCAGGACGGGGTAGCCGATCTCGTCGGCGATCTTCTTGGAGTCCTCGAAGGAGACGGCGGTGCCGTTCTTCGGGGCGATCAGCCCGCCGGCGTCGAGCACCCGGCTGAAGGCCCCGCGGTGCTCGGCCAGGTCGATGGCCTCCGGGGAGGTCCCCAGGATGGGGATGCCGGCGTCGGCCAGTTCCTGCGCCAGTTTCAGCGGCGTCTGCCCGCCCAGCTGGACGAAGACCCCCATCACTCCCCCGGTCCGCTGCTCCGCGGCGATCACCTCGAGGACGTCCTCGAGGGTGAGCGGCTCGAAGTAGAGGCGGGTGGAGATGTCGTAGTCCGTCGAGACCGTCTCGGGGTTGCAGTTGATCATCACCGTCTCGTACCCGGCCTGGCGCAGCGCCATGGAGGCGTGCACGCAGGAGTAGTCGAACTCGATGCCCTGGCCGATCCGGTTCGGCCCTGAGCCGAGGATGATCACCGAGGGCCGGGCGTGGTCGGCCACCTCGTCCTCCTCGTCGTAGGAGGAGTAGTGGTACGGGGTGAAGGCGGCGAATTCGGCCGCGCAGGTGTCGACGGTCTTGAAGACCGGGCGCACGCCCAGGGCGTGGCGGACCCCGCGCACCACCGCGTCCGGGATGTGCCGCAGGGCGCCGATCTGTTCGTCGGAGAAGCCGTGGCGCTTGGCGAGGCGGAGGATGTCCTCGCTCAGGTTCGCGGCCGTCCGCACCTGCTCGGCGGTCTCGTTGAGCAGGACCAGCTGGTCAAGGAACCAGGGGTCGATGCCGGTGGCCTCGTGCAGGTCTTCGATGCTCGCCCCGCCCAGCAGGGCGCGCTGGACCTGGGAGAGCCGTTCCGTCGTGGGGCGCTTCGCCGCCTCGATGAGGGCGGGGACCTCCTCGGCGGGCACGGGCGCGAAGGACAGCTGGGAGCCCTTCTGCTCAAGGGAGCGCAGGGCCTTCTGCAGCGCCTCGGTGAAGTTGCGGCCCATGGCCATGGCCTCGCCGACCGACTTCATGGTGGTCGTCAGGGTGGTGTCCGCGGCCGGGAACTTCTCGAAGGCGAAGCGCGGAACCTTCACCACGACGTAGTCGAGCGTCGGCTCGAAGGAGGCCGGCGTCTTCTGCGTGATGTCGTTGGGGATCTCGTCGAGGGTGTAGCCCAGGGAGAGCTTCGTGGCGATCTTCGCGATGGCGAAACCGGTGGCCTTGGAGGCCAGCGCGGAGGAGCGCGAGACGCGGGGGTTCATCTCGATCACGACGACGCGTCCGGTCGAGGGCTCGATGGCGAACTGGATGTTGCACCCGCCGGTGTCCACTCCAACCTCGCGGATGACGGCGATGGAGATGTCGCGCAGCCGCTGGTACTCGCGGTCGGTCAGGGTGAGGGCGGGGGCGACGGTGATGGAGTCGCCGGTGTGGACCCCGACCGGGTCGAAGTTCTCGATGGAGCAGACCACAACGACGTTGTCGTTTCTGTCCCGCATCATCTCGAGCTCGTACTCCTTCCAGCCCAGGATGCTCTCCTCGAGCAGCACCTCGCTGGTGGGGCTGTACTGAAGGCCCTGCCCGACGATCCGGCGCAGGTCGGCCTCGGTGTAGGCGAGGCCGGAGCCGAGGCCGCCCATGGTGAAGGAGGGCCGCACCACCATGGGGTAGCCGAGGTCCCCGGCGGCCGCCAGGGCCTCATCCAGGGTGTGGACGATCACCGAGCGCGCCGATTCGGCGCCGCAGCGTTCGACGACGCCCTTGAACTTCTCCCGGTCCTCGCCGAGCTCGATGGCGGCGATATTGGCGCCGATGAGCTCGACGCCGAATTTCTCCAGGATGCCGTTCTTGTCCAGGGCGATCGCGGTGTTGAGCGCGGTCTGCCCGCCGAGGGTGGGAAGGAGCGCGTCGGGGCGTTCCTTCTCGATGATCTTGGCGACCACCTCGGGGGTGATGGGTTCGACGTAGGTGGCGTCGGCGAACTCGGGGTCGGTCATGATGGTGGCCGGGTTCGAGTTGACGAGGATGACCCGCAGGCCCTCCTCCTTGAGCACGCGCAGCGCCTGGGTGCCCGAGTAGTCGAATTCGGCGGCCTGCCCAATCACGATGGGGCCGGAGCCGATGACCAGGACGCTGCGAAGGTCGGTTCTGCGGGGCATCAGTTCTCTTCCTGGGGGGTGCTCGGGGCGGTGCTGTCGGGGCTGATCTGCTGCGCGCCCTGAGCGGCAGCCATCAGGTCGATGAAGCGGTCGAACAGGTAGGCCGAGTCGTGGGGGCCGGCTGCCGCTTCGGGGTGGTACTGGACGGAGAAGGCGGGAAGGTCGAGGCACGCGAGCCCCTCGACGACCGAGTCGTTGAGGCTGATGTGGCTGACCTCGACGCGGCCGAAGGCGCCGTGCGGTGCCTCGACGGGGCCCTCGAGCGGGGCGTCGACGGCGAACCCGTGGTTCTGGGAGGTGATTTCGACCCGGCCGGTCCGCCGGTCCAGGACGGGCTGGTTGATGCCGCGGTGGCCGTAGCGCAGCTTGTAGGTGCCGAAGCCCAGGGCACGGCCCAGGATCTGGTTGCCGAAGCAGATGCCGAAGAACGGGATCCGCCGCTCCAGGACCCGCCGCAGCAGCTCCACCTGCACGTCGGCCGTCGCCGGGTCCCCGGGACCGTTGGACATGAACACGCCGTCAGGGCCGGCCTCCGTGAGTTCCTCGAAGGAGGTGTCGGCAGGGAAGACGACGGTGCGCACCCCGCGCTGGGCGAAGTGCCGAGGGGTCATGGTCTTGATCCCGAGGTCCAGGGCGGCGACGGTGAACCGGGGCTCGCCGTCCCACCCGTGGTCGGCCGGTTCGACGGTGTACACCGCCGCGGCGCTCACCTCCTCCGCAAGGCGCGCCCCGGCCATCGACTGCTGCGCCTGGACCAGTTCCAGCAGCTGCGCGGCGGGCAGGGCGGCGGCGGCGCCGGAGAAGATGCCGGCCTTCATCGCGCCGCGCTCACGCAGGTGGCGGGTGACGGCGCGGGTGTCCACGCCCTCGATCCCGACGACGCCCTGGTCGCGGAGCTGGGCGTCGAGGCTGAGTTCGGAGCGCCAGTTGGACGGGCGGCGGGCCGCGTCGCGCACGATGTAGCCGGCCACCCAGATGCGCCGAGACTCGGCGTCGTCCGCGTTCACCCCGGTATTGCCGATGTGGGGGGCGGTCTGCACCACGAGCTGGCGGGCGTAGGAGGGGTCGGTGATGGTTTCCTGATAGCCGGTCATGCCGGTGGCGAACACCGCCTCACCGAGGGCGGTGCCCTCGGCGCCGTAGCTGCGGCCGCGGAAGGACCTGCCGTCCTCAAGGACGAGCACCGCCCCTGCCGGGGACGTGGGGGGTTGGTTCACTGGGGGTTCCTGCCTTCGGGATCAATCGGGGAATCGTTCGTGGGGTCGGTCGGGCGTGGGCTGCCTGGGGTGAGGGCGGCGACCGCCGCGAGGAGCTGGGTTTTATCGGTGGCGTGGCGGGTCCGGAACCCGGTGTCGACGCCTTCGCCGTTGAGCCGCCAGGAGAGCACGATCAGGCCGTTCTTTTCAACGAACTTGCCGGTCATGCCCGATTCGAGGCGGACCCCGGTGAGGTCGCTGCGCGGCACATACACGTCCGGGGCGCCCCGGCGGGCCAGCAGGACGCCTTCGGGGTGCACCGTGACGACGGCCTCGGAGCGCACTCCCAGGCCGTGGACGGCGATGCGGTCGAGCCAATCCCCCGCCGTCGTCGTGGCCACGTACTGGCCTTCAGTCCGGTAAAGCTCCCGGCCGGGGTCGGCCGGGACGGCAGGCGGAGCGGGCACCGCGGCCTGCCGGCGCAGCCGGTTGCGCCAGCCCACGGCCATCAGGGCGAAGACGGCGACGACGATCAGGAGGGTGAGGCTGAGCGGGCCTAGCCAGTCCACGCGGTTTCCTTAGCAGCCGGGGTGAGCGGCGCATTGAGGGCGCCGTCGAGGACGGTGGGGTGGCCGCGGTAGAACGTGGCCTGGACCCGGCCGGGGAGCCGGAGCCCGGCGAAGGGGCTGTTGCGCCCCATGGTCGCCATCCGATGCGGGTCGACCGTCCAGCGCGCCGCGGGGTCCACCAGGATGAGGTTGGCCGGTTCACCCTCGGCCAGCGGCCTGCCCTGGTGGGCCAGCCGCCCGATCTCCGCGGGCCGGGTGGAGGTGACGCGGGCGAAGCCCTCCCAGTCCAGCAGGCCGGTCTCCACCATGGCGTGCTGCACCACGGACAGGGCGGTCTCCAGACCGGTCATGCCCATGGCCGCCTGAGCCCACTCGCATTCCTTGTGCTCGCTGGGGTGCGGGGCGTGGTCGGTTCCCACGGCGTCGATGGTGCCGTCGGCGAGGGCCTCACGCAGGGCCTGCACGTCCTCGGCGGTGCGCAGGGGCGGGTTCACCTTGTAGACGGGGTTGTAGCTGCGCACGAGGTCGTCGGTGAGCAGCAGGTGGTGCGGGGTGACCTCGGCAGTGACGCGGATGCCGCGGGCCTTGGCCCAGCGCAGGATCTCGACGGACCCGGCGGTGGAGACATGGCAGACGTGCAGCCGGGAATTCACGTGCTGGGCCAGGAGGACGTCGCGGGCGATGATGCTCTCCTCGGCGACGGCCGGCCAGCCGGTCAGGCCGAGAACGGCGGAGACCTCCCCCTCGTTCATCTGCGCCCCCTCGGTGAGCCGGGGCTCCTGGGCGTGCTGGGCGATCACACCGTCGAAGGCCTTCACGTACTCGAGGGCGCGGCGCATCAGGACGGGGTCGGAGACGCAGATGCCGTCGTCGGAGAAGACCCGCACCCGGGCGCGGGATTCGGCCATGGCGCCGAGTTCGGCCATCCGTTCCCCCGCCAGGCCGACAGTGACGGCGCCGACCGGGCGGACCTCGACCCAGCCCGCGCGCTCCCCCAGGCTGTACACCTGTTCGACGACGCCGGCGGTGTCGGCCACCGGCGAGCTGTTGGCCATGGCGTGAACCGCGGTGAACCCGCCCAGTGCGGCGGCGCGGGATCCGGTTTCAACGGTTTCGGCGTCCTCGCGGCCGGGCTCGCGCAGGTGGGTGTGGAGGTCGACCATGCCGGGAAGGGCGATCAACCCGTCGGCGTCGATCACCTGCGTTCCGGGGTCCGGGGCGGCGCCGGCGCCGACCCGCGCGATGCGTCCGTCCCGGATCAGCAGGTCCCGGCGGGGTCCGCCCAGCGGGGAGGCGCCCCGGATCAGGTACCCATTTCCGGGTGTCGGTGCTGCACCGGTCATACTGCGGGCTCCTTCGTGGGGGAAAGTGCGGGGTTCTCGCGGACGGTCGGCGCGGCCGGGTCGCCATGGGTGCCGCCGGCAAGCAGCAGGTAGAGCGCGGCCATGCGCACCGAGACGCCGTTGCGCACCTGGGCCAGCACGGTGGAGCGGACCGAGTCCGCCGCGGCGGCCGAAATCTCCAGCCCGCGGTTCATGGGTCCGGGGTGCATAATGACCGTGTCGCCGAGGCCCAGGGTGTCGAGCGCCGCGAGGCGGGCGTCGTCGAACCCCCAGCGCCGGGAGTACTCCCGGGTGGAGGGGAAGAAGGCGGCGTTCATCCGTTCGGCCTGCAGCCGGAGCATCATGACAGCGTCGGGCCGGGCGGCGAGCGCCTCGTCCAGGTTGTACCGCACGGTGCAGGGCCAGGTGTCGACCCCCACGGGGAGCAGGGTGGGCGGGCCCACCAGGGTGACGTCCGCGCCGAGGGTCTTCAGGAGCCACACATTGGAGCGGGCGACGCGCGAGTGGAGGATGTCCCCCACGATCAGGACCCGCATGCCGGTGAGGTCGCTGCCGGGAGAGCCGGTGCCGGCCAGCTTCGCCCAGTGGCGGCGGAGCGTGAAGGCGTCGAGCAGCGCCTGGGTGGGGTGCTCGTGGGTCCCGTCGCCGGCGTTGAGGACCGCCGCGTCGATCCAGCCGGACGCGGCCAGGCGGGCAGGGGCGCCGGAGGCGGGGTGGCGGATGACGACGGCGTCGGCGCTCATCGCCTCGAGCGTCTGGGCGGTGTCCTTGAGCGATTCGCCCTTGGAGACCGAGGAGCCCTTGGCGGCGAAGTTGATGACGTCTGCGGAGAGCCGCTTGGCGGCGGCCTCGAAGGAGATCCGGGTCCTCGTCGAGTCCTCGTAGAACAGGTTCACCACGGTGCGCCCGCGCAGGGCGGGCAGCTTCTTGATCTCGCGCTCGCCCACGGCCGCCATCTCCTCGGCGGTGTCGAGCAGGCGCAGCGCGTCGGGCAGGGCCAGGTCATGGGTGGAGAGAAGGTGCTTCATGCGCCGCCCTCGATGACGACTTCGTTCACGGGACGCCCACCGGCGGTGTCGATCTCCTCGAGGTGCACCCGGACCCGCTCAGCCGAGGAGGTCGGCAGGTTCTTGCCGACATGGTCGGCTCGGATCGGAAGCTCCCGGTGCCCGCGGTCCACCAGGACGGCGAGCCGCACGATGCGGGGCCGGCCGAGGTCGGCCAGCGCGTCAAGGGCGGCCCGGATGGTCCGCCCGGAGTACAGGACGTCATCGACGAGCACCACGACCTTTTCGTCGATCCCGGTCGGCGGGAGCTCGGTGGCCCGCGGCGGCCGGGTGGGATTGCGCTGGAGGTCGTCCCGGTACATGGTGACATCGAGCTGGCCGGTGATGGCCCGGGGGTCGACGGAGGGATCGACGGCGCCGATGCGGCGGGCGAGGCGCTGGGCGAGCGGGTAGCCCCTGCGGGGAATGCCGAGGAGCACAAGGTCGGAGGAGCCTTTGTTGGCTTCGAGGATCTCGTGGGCGATGCGGGTGAGCGCGCGGTCTATATCGGCTTCGGCGAGAACAACGCGCGGTGCGGCTCCGGCATGCGGTGCGGGCACGGTCATATCACGCTTCCTCCTTCCCCGCCTCACAGGACGGCATTTAAAGGTTGGCTGCGTTCTCAAAAGTATCACAGGACTCACGGCGAATAGTCTGGGCGTATGTCGCTTTACGATCCGTCCGGCTCGGCCCGCCCCGGCCCCCGGGGGCTTTCCTGGTGGGACGCCTCGACCCAGCACTCGACCCCGCCGGCGCCCCAATGGAACCGGCCCGCTCCCCCGCCTCCGGTGTGGAACCGGCCCGTGAGGCGCGGAGCCGGCGCCCTGAACGTCGTGCTGCTGCTCATCACCGCGCTGGTGCTCGCCGCGCTCGCCTGGTTCCTGTCGCAGTCCCTTGGCACGACCGCGCTGGTGCTGTGTGCGGTGCTGGCACTGGTGCCGCTGGCCATCTGCGCCCTGGGCATCGGCTGGATCGACCGGTGGGATCCGGAGCCCCGCGGGGCGTTGCTGTTCGCCTTCCTGTGGGGTGCGGGGATCTCGGTGGTCGTAACGCTGCTGCTGGGAAACTACGTCCTTGGCCTGCTCAGCGTGGCACTGGCCTCAACCTCGACCGACGTCATCGGCCCGGTCCTGCAGGCCCCGGTCGTCGAGGAATCCGCCAAGGGACTCGGGGTGCTGATCCTTGTCTACTCCCGGCGCAGCCACTTCGATGGGCCGGTGGACGGCATCGTCTATGCCGGCACGATCGCCGCGGGGTTCGCCTTCACCGAAAACATCCTCTACTTCAGTTCGGCCATCCTTGAGTCGGGAACCCTGGGCGCGGTCGTCGGCGTGTTCGTGCTGCGCGGGCTCTTCTCGCCGTTTGCCCACGTGATGTTCACCGCCGCCCTGGGTTTCGTGGTGGGGCGGGCGGTCAGCCGGGGCGGCGGACCGGCCCGGGTGCTGCCGGCCTTCCTCCTGGGCCTGATTCCCGCCATCGCCGGGCACATGCTCTGGAACGGCGGGACGGTGCTGCTGTTCGACGATTTCTTCTCCTTCTACCTGCTCGTCCAGGTCCCGCTGTTCTGCGTGGCGATCGTCGCGGTGGTGCTGATCCGGCGGGCGGAGCGCCGGCTGACCGAATCCCGGCTCGGTGACTATGTCGACGCCGGCTGGTTCACCCCCCAGGAGGTGTCGATGCTCGCCACCGGTCCGGGGCGGGCCCAGGCCCTCACCTGGGCGGGGTCGTTCGGCGCCCGCAGCGAGATGAAGGCGTTCATCCGGGCCGCCACCCGGCTCGCCTTCACCCGTCAGCGGATGGTCAACGGCCGGCCGGGGGCCGCTCATGCCGCCGAGGAACGGGCACTCCTTGACTCGGCGACCCACCACCGGTCGCGGCTCTTCACGCTGGCCTCGCCACGCCCGTAAGCCCTGCCGGGACCGGCCCCGGACAGGACCGGTCCTTTCGGCCCTAGTGCGGCGCTGTGCGGGTGGTTAGCATGCTGAACATGCGTTCAGCCGGCGCTTTCGTTCAAGCTGACCGCCCGGAGGACCGGACGGCCAGGGCACGTCTCCGGGACGCCGCGGTCCGGCTGTTCGGGCGCGACGGCTTCCGGGTGGGACTGCGCGCCATCGCCCGGGAGACCGGGGTGAGCCCGGCCCTGGTCCTTCACCACTTCGGCTCCAAGGATGGGCTCCGGGAGGCCTGCGACGGCTACGTCCTCGAGCAGATCCGTTCCTACAAGAGCCAGGCGACGGGCGGGCCGGCGGCGGTTGAGGGCCTGCTGGGCCTGGCCAGCGTCGAGGAGTCCGCCCACCTCCTCGCCTACGCCATCCGCTGCCTCCAGGAGGGCGGATCCGCCGCCGGGTCGTTCCTCGACCATTTCGCCGAGGAGGTGGAGGGGTGGCTTGCCGAAGGAGTCGCAGCCGGCACCATCCGCCCCTCCCGGGACGAGAAGGCCCGTGCCCGCTGCCTGGCCCTGCAGGGGTTCGGTTCGGTGCTGCTCGATCTCAGCGTGCACCCGCCGCGGGACCCCCACGACTTTCCTTCGATCCTGCGCGGCTACCTCGAACGCCACGCACTGCCGACCCTCGAACTCTTTTCCCAGGGGCTCACCACCGACCGATCGATGCTCGACACCTACCTCATGTACGTTCCGGACCCTCCGCAGGAAGAATCCCCCCGCTGACCCCAGCCCTTCTTCCACCAGGAGCATCCCGTGAACCCTGTCATTGACGTGCAGAAACTGAGCAAGAACTTCGGTGCCGTCCGGGCACTCGACGAACTGGACCTGCGGCTTGAGGCCGGCGAGGTCCACGGCTTCCTCGGCCCCAACGGAGCCGGCAAGTCCACCACCATCCGGGTCCTCCTCGGTGCAGCGAAGGCCGACTCCGGGACCGTGAGGCTCTTCGGGGAGGACCCGTGGACGGAGGCGGTGCGGCTCCACCGCAGGCTCTCCTACGTTCCCGGGGATGTGAACCTGTGGCCCAAGATCACCGGCGGCGAAGCGATCGACCTCCTCGTGAGCCTGCGCGGCGGCGCCGACGGCAGGCGCCGCGCCGAACTCCTCGAGCGTTTCGATCTCGACCCAGGCAAGAAGACCCGCACCTACTCCAAGGGAAACCGGCAGAAGGTCGCACTCGTCGCGGCGCTTGCGAGCGACGTCGAACTGCTCGTGCTCGACGAACCCACCTCCGGCCTCGATCCCCTGATGGAGCGGGTCTTCCAGGACTGCGTCCGGGAGGCCAAGGCAGCCGGACGCACCGTGCTGCTCTCAAGCCACCTCCTTGCCGAGGTCGAAACCCTCTGCGACCGGGTGACAATCATCCGGCAGGGGCGGACCGTTCGGTCGGGCGCGCTCAGTGAGCTGCGGCACCTGGCCCGTGCGGCGGTGTCCGTGGTGTGCGGGAAGGATCCGTCGGGTGTCGCCCTGCTGCCCGGGGTCCACGACGTCCGCCGGGACGGCGAGCGCCTGCTCTTCAGTGTCGAGGACGGCGCGATGCCCGCCGTGCTGGAATATCTCCTGCCCCTGGACATCCGCAGCCTCACCTCGACGCCGCCCACCCTTGAGGAACTGTTCGTCCACCAGTACAGCCCGGACGCGCAGGGGGCGCGCTCATGAGCATCACGGCCCCTCCCCGGGGACGGCGGGGCGGGCTCCGGGGTGCCCGCGCCGCCGGCGCCCTCACCGGAACGGGGAGGCTGTTCCGCTTCGCCCTGCTGCGGGACCGCCTCCGGATCCCGCTCTGGGCCCTGTCGCTGGGCGGGCTCGTCGGCTACTTCGGCGCGGTCCTTCCGCTGGCCTATCCGGATCAGGCGGCCCTGCAGACCCGCGCGGCGATTATGAAGGACCCCTCCGGCGCCCTGCTTTCCGGCCCGGGGTACGGGCTGGGGAACTATACGCTGGGCGCTCTGCTGGCCAATGAGGTGCTGGGCATGCTGGCGGTCGCGGCGGCGCTGATGTCAATTTTCCTGGTAGTCCGGCACACCCGGGCCGAGGAGGAATCCGGGCGGGCCGAACTGGTGCGCGCCGGCGTCGTGGGGCGGTACGCCCCGCTCACGGCTGCCCTCGGAGCGCTGCTGGTGGCCAATGGCGCCGTCGCCGTCGCCCTGGCCGCCGCGCTGCTCGGCAACGGACTTGCCGGTGCCGACTCGCTCGCCCTTGCCGCCGGGGTCGCGGCCGTCGGCCTTGTCTTTGGCGCAGTAGCAGCGGTGACGGCCCAGCTCAGCCAGTCGGCCCGCGGCGCCACCGGCATGGCGGGAGGGGCCCTCGGGCTTGCCTACCTGCTCCGCGGGATCGGCGACGCGCAGCGCGTCGGCGGGAGTGCGTTGTCCTGGCTCTCCCCCATCGGGTGGAGCCAGCAGACCCGGGCCTTCGTCGACCTGCGCTGGTGGCCGCTGCTGCCCTCGGTTGTGCTCGCCGCGCTGCTCTGCCTGAGCGCGTACCTGCTGGCCTCCCGGCGGGATCTCGGGGCGGGCCTGCTCTCCGCCCGCCCGGGCCGCAGCCGCGCGACGCGGGCGCTGGCCTCGCCCGCGGGACTGGCGCTTCGGCTCGAGCGCGGCAGCATCCTCAGCTGGTGCCTCGGCCTTTTCGTCTTCGCCCTGCTCACCGGGTCGATGGGCGAGACCATCGTAGAGAGCTTCGAGACCCGGCCCGAGCTCGCCGTGGTGATTGGGGGTTCGACGGGCGGGGATGCCCTGCGGGCGACCCTTTCAGCCTTCCTTCGGTACTTCGCGATGGCGGTCGCCGTCCATGCGGTGGTCTCGGTGAACCGGCTTCGCCGGGAGGAGGACTCGGGGCGCGCCGCGCTGCTGCTGGCCGCCGGCGCCGGGCGGACCAGGCTGCTGCTCCACTGGCTCGCGGTCACCCTCGCGGCGGACGCGGTGCTGCTGCTGGCCGCCGGTTTCGGGCTGGGGGCCGGCGCGGCTTCCGCCGTCGGACCGGGCGCGGGGAACCTGACGCTCGGGTTCACCGCGGCGTCCCTGGCCTACCTGCCCCTGGTCTCCTGCTTTGCGGCCCTGGCGGCGCTGGCCTACGGCCTGCGGACGGATTCGTGGTGGGTGTGGCTGATCCTGATCGCCTCGCTGCTGATCGGCCTCTACGGACCGATCCTCCGGCTTCCCCAGGCCCTTCTGGATGCCGAGCCGTTCGGCCTGGTGCCAGCGGTACCGGCGGCTTCGTTGGACGGCGGCCCGCTGCTGCTGATGGGCTTCACCGCCCTGACGCTGCTGGCGGCTGCGGTCCCGGCGTTCCGCCGCCGGGATCTCTCCGTGTAGATTCGTCTCCGCCCCGATCCGCGGGCACCCGCCGGGGTGCAGCGCTTCAGCCAGCGCTCCGGCCGGCGCTCCAGCCGGCGCTCCAGCCGGCCGTTTAGGTGGCCGTTCAGGTGGCCGTTCAGGTGGCCGTTCAGGTAGCCGTTTGGGTGGCTCGCCGGAATCAGGACGGCGCCAGGAAGTCCCGGACCGCCGCCGTGACCTCGCCGCGGGTGCCCCCGAGCCAGAAGAGGTGGCTGGGTGCCGAGAGCTCCACCAGCCGGGCGGCAGGGATGGTGTCCCGGTAGTCCTCGGCATGGGCATAGGCGACGCCGCGGTCGTGGCGGGAAGCCGTGATCAGGGTGGGGCAGTCGACGCTGGCCTGGGTCCGGCGGCGGTAGGAGGACCGGGCGCGGCGGGCCTGGCGCAGGTCGTTGGCGAACCCGGACCCGGATGCCATTCCCTGGAACAGCTCCCGTGCCCGCTGCCGGTCCTCGGCCGGGAAGGTGTCCCACCACGCGCCGGTCGGAAGGTCCGAAAGTGTTCCGGCCATGCGCCGCAGCCCGGCGTCGGTGGCCACGCTGCGTGCGACCGCCCGCCAGGTGAGGCCGGAAAGCGCCGGCCCGAAGACCACCGGAGCGATCCGGGCCTGCAGGGGCGAGTCCGGGTACGGGTGGGTGGACGGGGCACAGCTGTGGAGCACCAGCCGGGGTGCGAGGTGTGGCAGCGACACGGCCGTGGCGACGGCCTGCATGCCCCCGAAGGAGACCCCGACCGCCGCGGTGGCCCTCTCGATGCCGAGGCATCGGGCGCTCTCGGCCACAGCGGGAAGAAACTCAGCGGCGGTCAGCGGACCCACATCGGTGCGCCCGTACCCGGGCCGGGAGAACGCGAGCACCCCGTAGCCCAGCGAGGTGTAGAGGCTCCACCCGCAGTCGCTGCCGGCCCGGCAGTGGCCCCCGGGGAAGAACAGCACGGGCGGTTTTACCCCGGGTACGAACAGGATCTCGACGTCCCCCAGGGTCGTCTGCACCACCTGGACCTCACCCATTGCCCCAGTGTAGGTTCCTGCCCGGGCCCAGCGCCCAGGTCCCGCTCCGGCTGGACAGGAGGGCCGGCCGGGGCGCAGTGCCCCGGCCGGACGGGAGGCCCCTGCCAGGAAGGCAGCCTACCCGGCGGTTCCTGCCCCGGGCGCGGCCGGTGCTGCCGGGGGTGCGGGCCTGCTGTAGGAGTCGGCCTCCTCGAACGTCCCGCGCGGGGTCTGCAGCCCGCGCAGCCCGGCGGTGTCGCGTCCCAGCCAGAGGTTGTTCCACCACCCCCACAGCACCCGCCACTTCCGCTCCCAGGTCGGGATGGCCAGCACATGGTAGCCGCGGTGCATCACCCAGGCGGGGAATCCCTTGACCACGATCGGGCCCGACTGGAACACCCCGGAGCCAAGGCCCAGGGTGGCCACCGCGCCCAGGTTGCGGTGGAAGTACCTCTTCGCCTCGCCGCCGCGGAGGGTGTCCCGCAGGTTCCGGGCGAGCAGTTTGCCCTGCCGGATGGCGTTCTGGGCGTTGGGGACGGTGAAGCCGCCGACGCCGCCTCCGGAGAGGTCGGGGATGGCTGCAATGTCTCCGGCCGTCCAGGCATCGGCAACCGGGGTGTCGTCGGTGCCCACCCGCAGGTCGGCCCGCGCCCTCAGGCGTCCGCGCTCGTCGATAGGGAGGTCGGTGTGCCGTGCGAGGCCGGGGTTCGCGAGGACTCCGGCGGTCCACACCAGCAGGCCCGTTTCGAATTCCTCGCCGGTGGAGAGCCGAATCGTACCCTCGACGGCGGAGTCCAGCTGGGTGTTCAGGTGGACCTGCGCTTCGCGGGCGGCAAGATGCCTGAGCACCCACCGGCTGGTCTCCTCGGAGACCTCGGGCAGGATCCGGCCGGTCGCCTCGATCAGGTGAAAGTGAGTCTCGGCGGGGCTCAGTTCCGGATAGCGCTTCAGCGTGGCCGTGGCCAGCGCCCGCAGCTCGCCGAAGGCCTCGATCCCGGCGTATCCGCCGCCCACGAACACGACGGTCAGCAGTTTCTCCCGGGCCGGGCCCGGGGGAAGCGACGCGGCCATGTCGATATTGCGCAGCAGGGTGTCACGGATGAACACGGCCTCCTCGATGTTCTTCAGCCCGACGGCCTGGGCGGCCACCCCCGGGATGGGGAAGGTGCGGGTCACCGCACCGCCGGTGACGACCACGATGTCGTAGCTCTCCGTGTCCTCGTGCCCATCGGGGAACTGCAGCGTGGCGGTCTTTGCCGCATGGTCGAGGTAGCTGACCTTTGCGGTCAGCAGGCGTGTCTTTCGAAGGTGCCTGCGGTGCAGGATCACACTGTGCCGGGCCTCGATCGACCCGGCCAACACCTCCGGGAGGAACGGCTGGTAGGTCATGTAGGGCAGCGGGTCGACCATCGTGACCTGTGCCTCGCCGGGGCGGAGGTACTTCTCCAACCGCCAGGCGACGTAGAAACCGGCGTAACCGCCGCCGATAATGAGGATTCTGCGCATTATCCTGCGCCTCCAATTTCATTCTGGTACTGCTGGAATGGGCACCTTGAGCGCCGGTGCCCGGGCGGAAGACCCGTCCCCCTGGCCGGTGGGACGGAGCTCCGGCCTTGCGGGTCGGAGGAGAGAACCGGGGTGAGCCCCGGTCCGTGGCGGCCGGCGTCGGCGCGGTGGCGCTCCCGCCGTGGACGGTCAGGGGTTGACCTCATAGGCGCTGCTGAGGGCGATGCGGTTGTAGCTGTTGATGACCAGGGCCACCCATGACACCGCGGACATCTGCCCCGAAGAAAGGTGTGCGGCGGCGGACCCGTAGAGACCCGTGTTGGAGTGGGAGTCGCGGATGTCCGTGATGTACTCGGCCAGCGCCAGGGCCGAGCGTTCCTTCTCGTCGAAGTACCCGCTTTCCCGCCATGCGGGCAGCAGGCTCAGCCGTTCGGCGCCCGCGCCCTTCGCGAGGGCGTCCAGAGTGTGGATGCGGAGGCAGAACGCGCACCCGTTGATCTGGGAGACCCGGATCTTGACCAGTTCGATCAGCACCGGTGTGAGCCCCTCGGCGAGCGCGGCCTCCTCCGCACGCTTCGCCACCTCGGCGAGAGCCCTGTAAGTCTCCGGGTGCTCCGATCCGATGTTCGTCCGCCGGGGCTGTGCCTTGATCGTCATAGTGTGGTTCCTTCAACGGCTGGGAGTTTCGGCGCTTGTTGGTGCGCCGGTGCCACTTTCGCGCGGCGGGACCCGGACAGTCGAAGGAACGGGACGAAGGGGCGCCGATCGTTCCACCGCTCAGTTCCGTGACCTGTAGGCCTCCCGGTAGGGCGCGGTCGCGGTCCCCTCGACGGCGAAGCGGGCCAGTGCCCGCAGGAACGGCCCGTCGACGTCCTGCCCGGTGGCGATGAGCCGGTGGTGCAGGGCCCCGTAGACCGCGTCGATAACCATCACCAGGTCAACATCGTCGCGGACCTGGCCGCGCAGCTGGCCCCGGCGCAGGATCACCAGGAACCCGTGCCGGCGTTCGCGCAGCAGCGTCTGGCGGAACTGGGCGGCGAACTCCTCGCTCTGGATCGCCTCCGCCAGGAGGTTCGCCACGGTCGACGCCGCCCCGCCGACCTTGAGGCAGTAGGTCAGCGACACCAGGTAGGAGTGAAGGTCACGGCCCATGTCGCCGGTGTCCTCGACCGTGGTGAGCAGGTTCGTCTTGTAGGTGAAAGCTTCGAGGACGAGCAGCTGGCGGGACGGCCAGTGCCGGTACAGGGTCGATTTGCTCACCCCGGAGGCCCTGGCGACGGCATCGATGGTGACGGCGTCGTAGGTCAGCCGGTCCACCAGGGCGCTGGCGGCCTTCAGGACGCGTGCGCGTACCTCCGCCTCGTGTGAGGCGATCAACGGATGCGCGGGATCCGCCACGCTGCGCTGGGCCACCCGGGCGATGGGTGCACGGGCTATGGGTGCACGGCCGACGGCTCCGGGATCAGGCCGCATGCCAGGCGCCCAACCGCCCGCGCAGGTGCGTGAGCCCCCTGCGGATATGGCTCTTGACGGTCCCCAGCGGAAGATTGAGCAGCACCGCGATCTGCTGGTGCGTCAGGTCCTCGTAGAAAGCGAGCCGCAGGATGGAGCTGCGGGGCTCCCCCAGCAGTTGCAGCTCCCTGTCGAGGGCCACCCGGTCCGTCACGGCATCCACTTCCCGCGCGCGGTTGCGATAATTCCGGAGATCCGTGTGCATCCCCCACCGTGCCACCAGGTGGTTGTGCCGGCTCCGGGCGGAAAGACTGTCATTGACCACATTCCGGCAGATTCCGAAGATCCACCTCGGCACCGTGCCGGACCGCGGATCGAAGCTGTCCCGGAAGCGCCAGGCCCGCACGAACACGTCCTGCGTGATGTCGGCGGCCACTGCGCGGTCGTCCACGGACCGCAGGGCAACCGTATAGACCAAGGGGGCGAACCGCCGATAGGCAGCGATCAGGGTTTCCTCGTCCCCGGCGAAGAACTGTGCGTCAAGCTGCGGTGTCCACTCGAAGCCTGGAGAGGTCACGCTTCACTCCTCTAGCGCAGTGCGGGCCCGGCACCGCGCCAAAAGACGGCCTGCTGTCCTTCGCTGCCACCTCCCGGCGTGTGGGAGGTCTGGGGTTCAACTGATCGGCGGAGGGACTGCACTGATGCCGCGTTCAGAGGGGCAAGGCTGTAAGGACAACATTATCCTCGTAATCTCCCTTCTCGGGCAGCCATTTTCCACCGCACGTAATGATCTTGAGCTGGGCGGGGCCGTCGCGTCGAAACACCTCGGATCCGTTGAGGGTGGCCTTTGGCACGTTCCTCACCTCTGTTACCTCATACCGCAGTGACCGTCCGTCGGCGAGGCCGACCGTGATGACAGTGCCCGGTTCCACGGCCCTGAGCTGGGCGAAGGGCAGCACTTCGGTCTGGCTGTCGACGTGGGCGGCGATGACGGCGTTTCCGGCCTTCGAGCCGGGCGCGGGTCCGTAGCGGTACCAGCCCGCTTCCCAGAAGCTGTCCGGAATCTCCATGGCATCGTTCTTGTCAACCCCCACATCGACCACGTTGACGGAAATGCCGGTGTTGGGGATGTCAAGGGACACGGGGGGCACGGGGGGAGGCTCGGCGTCGGCCTTGGCCGGCCGGACCGGAATCTTCTCGGGGGGCGGCAGCACGGGAGCAGGGGGCGGCGGCGCGCCCGTCGGCTTCCGTGTGGGGTTTGCTTCGGGCAGCACGGGCGGCGACGCCGGGCCCACGGCCTCCCGCGGGGATGCCACCTCGGCTGCGGCAGTCATGCCCTGCTGCGGCGCCGGGTCGGACCAGAGGCTCACCGAGCAGCAGATGGTGAGCACGCCAGCCGCGACCGACGCCGCAGTCAGTGCGAAGGACTTTCGTTGATGGTGCACAGGATGGGTTCCTCGGTCGTGCGCCGGGCGGGGTGTGCGTCCAGCTGCGACGCACACCCCGCAACGTGTCAGGCCCGGGCGGTGCGCCTCCGGCCTGCCATGGCGGCGCCCCCCAGAAGTGCGAGAAGCAGTGCGCCGAGGCCGAGTCCGAGCGCCGCGCCGTCATTGCCCTCCGCATTCTGCGCTGCCAGACCGGACTGGCCGCCGGGGACAGCCCCGGGGGTGGACTGAAGGCCCTCGATGACCTGGGTGGCCAGCGCGAGGTTCCCGCCTTCGAGGCTTCCCCACGCGTAGACGATCGTCGAGGTGCCTTCGGCGAGGTTGAGGTCGGCCGGGCCGATCACGGGCTCGGTGGTGCCTGCGGCCGCGACCGCCGCCGACACCGTCCCGGGAGCGGTGCTCAATGACGCCTCACCCGGGTTGCTCAGGTTCGGGACGATCGGTGCACCGCCGGCGAGGACGTCGACCGCCGGAGCTGCGGCAACATGCCGCACCGTCAGCCGGGCCTTGCCCGCCTCTACGGGGGAAACATCATTGGTGTAGAAGTTGGCCGTCGGATTCCCCGCGGCGTCGAGGTTGGCAGTGGCGGTGTAGTTGCCGCCGGCCTCAAGGGTCACGTCAACGGGACCGATGACCGGAGCGGAGGCATCCGGCGCGTCTGCCGCCGTCACCGCCAGCTGGTAGTCTCCGGCGGGCAGCGGGAGCGGACCGGCAAGCTGGCCCGGGGTGAAATCGTCAAGGGTGAGAGCCCCGTTGACGTAGACGTCGACCGTCAGGTCGGGGACCGCGTGCAACACGGACAGCGATGCCTGGGATTGGGTCTCGGCTGCCGAGGCCGGACCGGCCATGGCCGCGGCGCCCATCACCAGCACGGTTCCAACGGTGTACAAGCTTCTTCGCATGACAACTCCTTTGTGTCGCCCGACCGGGCGCGTTTCTGCTGACACCGGTACTACCCGGAAGCGGCACCGGAGGGATGCACAACGGGCAATTTTTTCGGCAAATAGAGTACCGCCCTCCTGCCGGGAATCGGCAGGAGGGCGGCCGGCCTAACCTGCCGGACGCAGCGCCGGCTGGACCAGGATCAGGTCTGGGCCGAACCGTTCGTCGAGGGAGCGCTGGATATCGCCTGCGTCGTAAATGACGCTGACCACCAGGAAGCCCTGGGTGGTCCATGAGCCCAGGATGGCGGGATCACCGGAGGCGTGGAGCTCCTGCTGGATGCGCTGGAGCTGCGGCTCGTCGCCGGCACCGGTCCCGCCTCCGGCCAACCGCGGGTCCTCGAACGGCATCGCGTCATACAGCGACAACGGAATGGGCGCCCGCGTCGAGGTGAACTCGGTGCCGTTCCAGGTCCCGAAGACTGCGTACGTCCCCCAGGTCACGCCCGAAGCGCTCTGGGACTGCTCCACCGCGGACCAGTCCCAGCCGTTGATGACCGGTCCCGAGCACTGGGGCGGGTAGGACTCCGCCACCGGCCCCAGGCACAGCTCGGCCGGACCGCCGTCCTTCTGCAGGACGGTTCCCTGCCCTACCAGCTCGGCGGAGGCGGAGACGTTCGAGACGGCATCCGCTGGTGCCGCCTGCCGGCGCGGGGCATCGGTTCCGCAGCCCGAAAGGACGACCACCACAGCCGCGGCGGCACCAACGGACATCAACGTCCTGAAGCTCATGCGGACATGATCCCCCGATCCCCCGGGGCGTGGGAACGTGTCCGGCGGAATCGGCCCCGGATCGTGACCCGGGCCGCAGCGGGACGCCTACCCCCGGGCCCACCTTCGGGGACACGTGAACAAAATCATCCGCACAAGGGCCGCCGTTCCCACGGTGATGATGATGCTTCGAAGCGCCTCCGGGGCAAGGCTGCGCCCGGAACGCGCACCGATGAAGCCACCCGCAAGCGAGCCGCAGGCGATCAGCAGCACCGCCGTCCAGTCGATGAGCTCCCACGCGGCGTTCCGGTCCCCACCGCCGCGTCGATCATCCCCGCCGCAAAGCCGGCGAGCAGGATGGCAGGCGACTCAGTCAATCCCCGGGTCAGTCCCTTAGGGCGCTCCGGGACCTGCGGCGGTTAAGCCCGACAAGGATCTTCACGGCAGCCCGCGGGAGCGGCCTCTCCAGCCGGGCGTAGGTTTCGGCGATGGCGGCGTTCCACAGGGCGTCGTTGTAGGTCGGGTAGGGGTGGGTGACCGCTGTCAGCGCCCGGGTCGTCATCTTCTGGTGCACGGCGAGGGTGAGTTCGGCCAGGGACTCCCCGGCCCGGGGGCCGACGATGGTTCCGCC
Organism: Arthrobacter zhaoguopingii; assembly: GCF_009828605.1. Taxonomy (NCBI): domain Bacteria; kingdom Bacillati; phylum Actinomycetota; class Actinomycetes; order Micrococcales; family Micrococcaceae; genus Arthrobacter; species Arthrobacter zhaoguopingii. The sequence continues at coordinate 385,782 of NZ_WIAE01000002.1, forward strand.
CAGAATCCTTCCGCGCCGATCGATGACGATCCGCGTGAACCCGCTTGTCTCCTGCTGGGTGATCGCCCGGTCCGAGCCGGCGTGTTCGATGGTCCTCGTGGTGGAGCCCCTGGCGGACGGCGAGGTGAGGCCGACGGCCGCGACCTCGGGTGAGGTGAAGGTCACGCGGGGAATGGTGGTGTCGACGGTGCGGCGGCCGCCGAGGACGGCGTTGAGCGCAGCCGTGCTCGCGTGGACTCCGGCGAGGTGCGTGAAGTCGGGGTGGGGAGTGACGTCGCCGGCGGCCCAGACCGCCGGATTGGACGTACGCATCGAGGTATCCACCCGCACGTATCCCGCGTCGTCGCATTCCACTCCAGCCGAATCGAGCCCGAGCCCGGCCGTCCGGGGGCCCCGGCCGACGGCAACGAGGATGACATCGGCGCCGAAGCTCCGTCCGCCGGAGGCATGGACCGTGCTGCCGGTTTCCCCGGCGCCGACCCTCTCAACGGAGGCACCCTCGACCACGTCCACTCCGTCGGCCGTCAGGCGGGAGCGGACGAGGGCCGCTGCGTCGCGGTCCTCCCGGGGAAGAATGCCGGACCGCGACAGCAGTGTGACCGTGGAGCCCAGCCGCGCGAAGGCCTGTCCGAGCTCGCAGGCGACGGGCCCACCGCCGATGACGACCAGCCGGCCGGGGAGCTCCTCCAGGTTCCACACCGTTTCCGAGGTGACCGGCCGGGCCGCTTCCAGCCCCGGGATCGGCGGCAGGATCGGCGCGCCGCCGGTGGCGATGAGGGCCCGCCGGAAGCGGATTTTCGTGCCGTTGACCTCAGCCTCACGGGGGCCGGTGAACCGGGCGCTTCCAGAGACCACCGTGGCGCCCAACGCCTCGAGCGCCTCCGGGGAGTCCTCCGGCTCGATGGCCGCGATGGCGTCGGCGACCCGCCGGCGCACGGCGGCGAAGTCGGAGGAGGTGCCGGCCCCGGGCCGGCGCGCGTGCGGTCCCTCAGCGGCCGACAGGAGCGCCTTGGAGGGAACGCAGCCGGTCCAGAGGCAGTCTCCCCCGGTCCGGGCCCGTTCGACGAGCACCGTGCGGGCGCCAAGCCGGGCGGCCGTCCGCGCACCCACCAATCCGGCCGTCCCCCCGCCGATCACCAGCAGGTCGACAGGCTCACCGCTTCCGTCCATTGAATTCCTCCATCGTCGTCGGGCCCAGAATTTCCCTCCAGCCTATGCTGTACCCACGGCCGCCCCGGCCGCCGGGCCCGAGGAGGAGGAACCCATCGCCGACAGGTACAGCGTCCTTGCCCCGTTCTACGACCTGCTCTCGGGGGAATTTCCCGTCTACGGCCCGGGCAGGAAGAAAGCAGTGGACCTGCTCGACCTGCGGCGCGGCGCCCAGGTGCTCGACGTCGGCTGCGGCACCGGACTCAACTTCGCCCTGCTCCAGGAGCGGATCGGGCCGGCCGGAATGATCCTTGGCATCGACCGCAGCCCGGGTATGCTCCGGCGTGCGCGCCGGCGTGCGGAGCGTTCCGGCTGGGCTAACGTCCTTCTCGTCCGGGCGGATGCGACGACCCTCCGGCCTGCAGCCGTCGGCGCCTGCGCGGTCGCCCACGGCGGGCGCGCCCTGTCCGATGCCGCCCTGGCCACGTACTCCCTCTCGCTCATGCCCTCCTGGGAGGACGCGTGGGAGCGCATGCTGGCGCTCAGCTCCCCGGGCGCCTCCGTCGCGGTGGTGGACATGCAGGAGCCCACCGGGCGCTTCGCCGCAGCCGCGCCCCTGGCACGGCTCGCCTGCCGGCTGGGTGGTTCCGACATTGCCGCCCACCCGTGGACCGCCGTCGAGCGCGGGCTGCCGGACCTCCGGAGCGCCTCGGTGCGCGGCGGCCATATCCAGATCAGGACGGGCCGGCACTCCACCGGCGGAGGGACGCCGACGGGGACGTAACCGGCCTGGGCGGTTCGAGTCCTGCCGGTGCGGTTCGAGTCCTGCCGGCGCGGTTCGAGTCCTGCCGGTGCGGTTCGAGTCCTGCCGGTGCGGTTCGAGTCCTGCCGGTGCGGTTCGAGTCCTGCCGGCGCGGTTCGAGTCCTGCCGGTGCAGCGTAACACTCGTGCGCCGCTGCGCCGGGACGGTGCCGCCCGTCCGGACCCGGCCTGTTCCACCGGCTTAATCTAGAAGGCGGAGGGCCGGGCCGGTGTACGCTTCCGGCATGGATTCTTCCCTGCCGGCGGGCTGGTTCGAGGGCTTTTCCTCCCGGGAGTTCGCGGTGGACGGGGCTTCGATCTTCGCCCGGTACGGCGGAAACGAGGCTGGTCCAACGCTCCTGCTGGTCCACGGCTCGCCGGAGACCCATGTCATGTGGCGCCGGACCGTTGAGGAACTGCGGGAGTATTTCTTTGTCATCCTCCCGGACCTGCGCGGCTACGGCGACTCCTCCAAGGCCCCGGGAATGTCCGATCACGGCAATTACAGCAAGCGCACCATGGCGCAGGACCTCGTGGCGGTGGTGGACGCGCTGGGCCGTCAACGCTTCTTTCTGTGCGGCCATGACCGGGGCGGACGGGTCGGTCACCGCCTGGCACTCGATTTCCCCGACCGGCTGGAGAAGCTGTGCGTCATCGACATCGCGCCGACGCTGGACATGTATGAGGCCACGGATCAAGCGTTTGCCACGGCCTACTACCACTGGTTCCACCTGATCCAGCCAAACCCGCTGCCCGAGAGCATGATCGGCGGCAGCCCGATGACCTACCTGCGCGCCACCCTGGGCGGACTCGGAAGCGGCGGTCTCGGATTCCTTGAGGATCAGGCCCTGGAGGAGTACGAACGGTGCTTCACCCCCGGAACCATCCACGCCATCTGCGAGGACTACCGGGCGAGCGCCGGCATCGACCTCGACCACGACCGCCGGGACAGGGAACGCGGCCATCGGATCCGGTGCGACACCCACGTGCTCTGGGGCGAGCGCGCCGTGGTGAACCGGCTGTTCCGGCCGCTGGAACTCTGGCAGGCGCAGTGCGACGGAAGGGTCACCGGGGAAGCGCTGCCGTCGGGCCACTTCATCCCCGAGGAGCTGCCGGTGGAGACGGCCGGCGCCCTGAGGGAGTTCTTCGGCCGCTGATGCGGGCCCAACGGATGAGAGCGCGGCCCCGCCGCCCCGAAGGGCGTCCGGGCCGCGCTCTCAGCTGTGTGCCGCTTTCGGCTTCCGGCCTAGGCCAGCAAGGTCGGCTTGAGCTGCTGGAGCCGGCCGAGCAGCCCGTTGATGAACACCGGGGACTCGTCGGTGGAGAGCATCTTCGCCAGTTCCACGGCCTCACTGACCGCGACGCCGTCGGGAACATCCTCGTTGTACAGCAGTTCCCAGCTGCCGATGCGCAGGATCATCCGGTCAACGGCGGGCATCCGCTCAAGCGTCCAGCCCTGCGAGTAGGTGCTGAGGAACTCGTCAATCTGATCGCGGTGCGCCAGGACACCTTCGACGATCTCGACGGTGTAGTCGGCGATGACCATGTCGGTCTTCTCCCGGCGGGCCTTCATCACCTCAAGCGGGGTCACCGAGCGCTGCTCGGCCTCGAAGAGGACGTCCAGTGCCCTGCGGCGGGCCTTGCTGCGTGCACTCACTCGTTGACGCGTCCCAGGTAATCGCCGGTGCGGGTGTCGACCTTGACCTTGGTTCCGGTGGTCAGGAACAGCGGAACCTGGATCTCGTGGCCGGTCTCAACGGTGGCGGGCTTCGTTCCGCCGGTGGAGCGGTCGCCCTGCAGGCCGGGCTCCGTGTAGGTGATCTCGAGGACAACCGAGGGCGGCAGCTCGATGTACAGGGCCGAGCCTTCGTGCATGGCGATGGTGACCATCTGGCTCTCGAGCATGAAGTTCTCGGCGTCACCGACGGTCTTGCCGGGCACGGTGATCTGGTCGTAGTCGGTGGTGTCCATGAAGACGAAGTCTTCGCCGTCCTTGTACAGGTACTGGTAGTCGCGGCGGTCGACGGTCGCCGTTTCGATCTTCAGGCCGGCGTTGAACGTCTTGTCCACCACCTTGCCCGAGAGGATGTTGCGCATCTTGGTGCGCACGAAGGCACCACCCTTGCCCGGCTTGACGTGCTGGAACTCGAGCACGTTCCAGAGGTTGCCTTCAAGCTTCAGCACGGTGCCGTTCTTGATGTCATTCGTGGTGGCCACAGGTTCACTTTCGTCGATCGGGGAAATGGATGGCTGCGCCCGGGCGCAGGGCACGGCGCAGCGCGGTAAAAGTCCAGAGGCAAGTCTACCCTCTGGGGTCAAAGCGGCGCAGGGAAGTCCCTAGGAGGCGATTTCCTGGTAGGCGGCAAAGAGGAGGGACGTGTCGGGCACCTCGAGCATGCCGGGACGTCCGATACCGTCGAGGACGACGAAACGCAGCAGGTCACCGCGCGCCTTCTTGTCGCGGCGCATCCCGTCGAGCAGGGCCTGCCACCGGTCCCTGCGGTAGGTGACCGGAAGCCCCAGCGATTCGAGGATGCTGCGGTGCCGGTCGGCGTCGGCGTCGTTGAGCCGGCCGACCATGCGGGAGAGTTCGGCCGCGAAGACCAGGCCCACGGAGACCGCGGCGCCGTGACGCCAGGAGTACCGCTCGGCCAGCTCGATCGCGTGCCCCAGGGTGTGGCCGTAGTTGAGGTGCTCACGCCGGCCGGATTCGCGGAGGTCCTCGGAGACGATGGCGGCCTTGACGGAAATGGTGCGTTCGATCAGTTCCCGCACCGTGTCGGAGCGGGCGTCGGAGACCGCGGCCGGGTCCGCCTCGATGAGGTCGAGGATGGCCGGGTCGGCGATGAAGCCGGATTTCACCACTTCGGCCATGCCGGTGACGAGTTCGTTCTTCGGCAGGGTGTCGAGGGCGTCAAGGTCGGCCAGGACGGCGGCCGGCGGGTGGAAGACACCCACGAGGTTCTTGCCCTCGGCGGTGTTGATGCCGGTCTTGCCTCCGACCGCGGCGTCGACCATGGCGAGCAGGCTGGTGGGCAGGTGGACGACCTTGACCCCGCGCAGCCAGGTGGCCGCGACGAAGCCACCCACATCGGTGACCGCTCCCCCGCCCACGGTGACGATGGCGTCCGAGCGGGTGAAGTCGTTCTGTCCGAGCACCTGCCAGCAGAACGCGGCCACCTGGATGTGCTTGCCTTCCTCGGCGTCGGGGATCTCCGCGGTCACGGCGGTGAATCCGGCGTCGGCGAGTTCGTCGCGCACCGTGTCGCCGGTGGTGCGCAGTGCCCGGGGATGGATGACCAGGACCCGGCGCACGCGTTCGCCGAGGATGCCCGGGAGCCGGCCGAGGAGCCCGCGGCCCACGACGACGTCGTAGGCGGCTTCGGGGGTGGTCCCCGTGACGGGGATGATCGTGGGCTCAGTGGCCATGTCCGGTGGTCCTTCGTTCGGTAGGTTTCTGGGGTCCGAGTATCCGCTCGACGTCGTCGACGACCTGGCGGACCGTGCGCCCGCGGGTGTCGACGACGCAGTCCGCGACCTCGAGGTACAGCGGCCGGCGCTGTTCGTACAGGGTGGCCCACCGTTCGCCGGCGTCCCCGGCGAGCATCGGCCGTGACGCTCCGGCGTTCAGCCGCGGCAGAACCGTGGCCAGGTCAGCGTCGAGGAACACGACCCGTGCGGCCTTGAGCAGCGCGCGGGTTCCGGCGTCGAGCACGGCGCCTCCGCCGAGGGAGACCACGACGCCGGGCCCTCCCCCGGCCAGGACCTCCCGCACCACGTCCGCCTCGAGCCGCCGGAAGCCGTCCTCGCCCTCGGCCTCGAAGATCGCCGGGATCGGGCCGTGCCGCTGCGTGATGCGGCGGTCCGTGTCGACGAACGTCAGCCCGCGGCGGGCGGCGAAGGAGCGCCCCACGGCCGTCTTACCGGTCGCCATGGGGCCGGTGAAGACCACCGGTGAAGGGTTGCCGGGCATCAGTGCGCGGCTGAGCCCAGGGACTCCGGGATGGCGTCGAGGTAGCTGCGCAGGTTCCGCGCTGTTTCGGCGACGGAGTCGCCGCCGAACTTCTCAGTGACCGCCTCGGCGAGCACCAGCGCCGTCATGGCCTCGGCCACCACGCCGGCCGCCGGGACGGCAACCACGTCGGAGCGCTGGTGGTGGGCGGTGGCGGCATCACCGGTTCTGACGTCGATGGTGCGCAGGGCACGCGGCACGGTGGCGATCGGCTTCATGGCGGCGCGCACGCGCAGGGTGTCTCCGATGCTCATTCCGCCCTCGATACCGCCGGCGCGGTTGGTGTCGCGCACGATGCGTCCCGAGCCGTTCCGGAGGATTTCGTCGTGGGCTGCGGTGCCGCGGCGTGACGCGGTGAGGAAGCCGTCGCCGACCTCGACGCCCTTGATGGCCTGGATGCCCATGAGGGCGGCGGCAAGGCGGGAGTCGAGGCGCCGGTCCCAGTGGACGTAACTGCCCAGTCCCGGCGGCAGCCCGTAGGCGATGACCTCAACGACGCCGCCGAGGGTCTCGCCGTCCTTGTGGGCGGCATCCACCTCGGCGACCATGGCGTCGGAGGTGGCGCGGTCGAAGCACCGCAGGGGGTCCTGGTCGAGGGCGAGAACGTCGCCGGGGCCGGGAAGCCGGGCCCCGGTGGGCACGGACACAGAGGCGATGGAGACCGTGTGGCTGACCAGCTGCACGCCCAGTGCCGCGAGAAACCGTGCGGCGACGGTGCCGAGTGCCACGCGGGTGGCCGTTTCGCGGGCGCTGGCGCGTTCGAGCACGGGGCGGGCCTCGTCGAAGCCGTACTTCTGCATGCCGGTGAAGTCCGCGTGACCGGGGCGCGGCCGGGTGAGCGGGGCGTTGCGGGCCAGGCTGGCCAGCTCCTCGGGGTCCACCGGATCCGGGGACATGACCCGCTCCCACTTGGGCCATTCGGTGTTGCCGACCTCAATGGCGATGGGTCCGCCCTGGGTGAGCCCGTGGCGGATGCCGCCGAGGATGCGCACCTCGTCCTGTTCGAACTTCATGCGTGCCCCGCGGCCGTAGCCGAGCCGGCGCCGGGCCAGGGCGGCCTGGATATCGGAGCTCGTCACCTCGACTCCGGCGGGCATGCCTTCAAGGATTCCGACTCCAGCGGGGCCGTGGGATTCTCCGGCCGTCAACCAACGCAACATGCCTTCAATACTGCCACGGCCCGGAGGGTGCTTCAGCGCAGGGGAACGCCGATCGCCTCACACATCCGGTTTATGACGGCCGGCGGGAGCGGCCCGGCGTCCGGGGAGAAGAGGCTCACCTGCTCGATCGCCTGGTACAGGAGCATCTCCAGGCCGTGCACGACGACGCCGCCGGCGCGCGCCCAGGCGGCGGACAGGACGCTGGGCCAGGGATCGTAGGCTGCGTCCAGGAGGACCCCGGCCGGGCCGTCCGCCGGAAGCGCAGTTGCCAGGGAATCCGCGGCGCGGGGCGGCAGGGTCGAGACGACGACGTCGGCGGCGCGCACGCTGGCCCGCGCGCCGTCCCAGGGAAGCACTTCCACCGCCATGCCGAGCGCCGCACCGGCGGTGGCGAGACCGGCCGCCCGTTCCGGCTGCCGGACGTACACCCGGACCCGGTCCGCGCCGAGACCGGCCAGTCCGGCGACGGCCGCCGCCGCGGTGCCGCCCCCGCCGAGAACCAGGCAGTTCCGGGGCGTCGACGCGCCGGCGTGGGCGAGGGCACCGGTGATCCCGGCGACGTCGGTGTTGTGCCCGGTGAGGACGCGGCGGCCGGGGCCGCCGCTGAAGGTGACCGTATTGAGGACACCGAGGGTCTCAACGAGGGCCGTGTTGGCGTCGGTGAGGGCCGCCATCGCGGCCTTGTGCGGCATGGTGACCGACAGGCCCCGCCACCGGTCGTCGGCGCGCAGGGAACGGACGAAAGCGGCGAGGTCCTCCGGCGCGACATCCTGTGCCGTGTAGGACCAGTCGAGGCCGAGCCCGGAGTAGGCCGCGGCGTGGAGCAGCGGCGACTTCGAGTGCGCGATCGGGTGTCCGATCACGGCGGCCCGCCCGGCGCCGCCCGCCGGGCCGGCGCCCACCCCGGCTGCGGCTACTCGCACCGGCCGGGGTTGTCGGCGCACCACGCCTGATACTCGGCGACGTACCGGCCGTGCTCGGCGAGCGTCTCGGAGAACTTGGTCTCACCGGAGTCGAGGTCGACCGTCACCCAGTAGTAGAACGGGACGTCGGCGGGCGAGACGGCCGCGTCGATGGCTTCTTCGCTGGGCGATCCGATCGGGCCGACCGGAAGCCCCGGATTGGCGTAGGTGTTGTACGGGTTGGAGGTGTCTGCCTTCTCCTCCGGGGTGATGTCGTAGCTCTTCCGCCCGAGACCGTAGGTGACCGTGGCGTCGGACTGGATCAGACCCGAGGTCTCGGTGTTGTCCGGCTTGAGCCGGTTCATGATCGAACCGGCGACGGAGGCGTAGTCGGCCTCCCCGGCCTCGGCCTGGATGATGCTTGCGATGGTCAGGATCCGGTACTGCTCAGCGGGATCCTTGATGCCGTCCTCTTCGAGCTGGGCGAAGGTGTTGTCGACCATCTCCTGAACGATTTCCGGTGCTGTCGCGTCGACGCTGAAGCGGTATTCGCCCGGATGCAGGTAGCCCTCGAGGCTGCGGGCCTGCTCGGGCAGGCCGAAGCGGGCCGGTTCCTTGGCGAGTGCCTGGAATTCGGTGACCGGGATCCCGGTTGACTCGGCGAGGATGTTGAACACCTCGCTCTGGCGCAGGTCCCGTGCCACGGCGGCGTAGGAAACCTTCGCTGACTCATCGCTGACCAGGATGGCCGCAGCGTCGTCGGAGGCCATCTGGTAGCGCATTTCGTACTCGCCGGGCTGGACTTCCCGCCCGTCGAGGACCCCCTCGAGCGCGGAGATGAACTCCCCGGAGTCCGCGACGATGTCCTCGGACTCAAGGGCATCGGCGATGGCCAGCGGCCCGGCGCCCTCGGCGACGGTGAAGACCACCTCGCCGGTGCCGGGGCCGGGATAGTCCTTGATGTCATTGAGGCCCAGGAGGTCCCTCAGCATCATGGCGACGCCGAAGACCACGCCGGCGAAAACCAGCAGGACGACAAGCAGGATGACCGTCCGGCGCTGACGGCGGCGCTGGCGTGCCTTGGACGGTCGACGTACGCGGCTGCGGCGGTTCACGTCCTGACTTGCGAAAAACTGTTCGACGGGTTCGGGATGCACAGGGTCGGCTCCGTTGCGGGCGTAGGGGGCGTCCGGGTCGTGCCAGCCTTCCGGCTCCTGGGACGCGGGTGACTGCGGGTAACGGGAACTCACAGTTCCTGGTCCTTCCCACTCAAACTGCTCTCCGAAATGACCGGCTCCTCGATAGCGGCCGTCGATGCGTTCCCGGAACTTCTCCGAAGACGTGCGCTGACCTGTTCCCCCACGTCCCGTCCAAGCGAACGCTGCATGTCGATGGCATGCTGGAGGATCTCCACGGCTGCCACCTGATCCACTACCTTACGATGATCACGGGTGCTCAATCCAGCCTGCCGCAGTGACCGGTGCGCCGAAACGGTGCTGAGCCGTTCATCGATCAGCCGCACCGGAAGCTCAAGCCCTACCGCTTTCAGCGCATCGGCCAGCAGCTGCGCGTACCCGCGCGCCATGTCCGCCGACTCCGACTCCCGGCCGCTGAGGTTCTTCGGCAGCCCGACGAAGACCTCCACCGCGCCGCGGTCCCGCGCTTCCTGCACGAGGACGCGGACGTCGGAGTTCTTCTTCGCATCGCGGGACAGCGTGCGGACCGGCGTGGCCAGCAGCCCGTCGCGGTCGCTGGCGGCCAGGCCGACGCGGACGCGGCCGACGTCGACCCCCAGTTTCGCCCCCGCAGGGTACCCGCCCGTCACCTCGGCCGGCACCCTAGCGTGCGGCCACGGCGGCGCGCACCGCTTCGAGGGCCGCGGCCACCTTGTCCGGGTCCGCGCCGCCGCCCTGGGCGACGTCCTCCTTGCCGCCTCCGCCGCCGCCGAGCACGCCCGCGGCGGTGCGCACCAGCGCACCGGCCTTGACGCCCTGGGCCCGGGCCGCTTCGTTGGTGGCGATGAGGATGAGCGGGCGCCCGTTGGCGACGCCGGCCACGGCCACGGCTGCCGCGGAGGAGCCGAGGCGTCCGCGCAGGTCGAGCGCGAGCGTGCGCAGCGCGTCGGCGCCGGCGACGGACCCGGCGTCATGGGCGATGAGCCGCACCCCGTCGACGTCCTGCGCCGTGCCGACGAGGGAGGCCGCGGCCGCGGCGAGCTGCTCGTTGCGCAGCCGCTCAAGCTCCTTCTCCGCCGTCTTGAGCTTCTGCAGGGTCAGCGACAGCCGCTCGGGCAGCTGGTTGGAGGGCACCTTGAGCATGTCCGACAGCTCGCTCACCAGGGCCCGTTCGGCGGCGAGGTGGCGGAAGGCGTCCATGCCCACGAGCGCTTCAACGCGCCGGTTTCCCGAACCGACCGACTGCTCCCCGAGCAGGGTCAGCGACCCGATGAGGGAGGTCGATTCGACGTGCGTGCCGCCGCACAGTTCACGGGACCAGTCGCCGTCGATCTCGACGACGCGCACCCGGTTGCCGTAGGCCTCCCCGAACAGCGCCATGGCACCGAGGGCCTTGGCCTCCGCGAGCGGCATGATCTTGGTCTCGACCGCGTGGTTGCTGCGGATGGCGAGGTTCGCCACCTCCTCGATTTCGCTGCGGGCGGCGGGGCTGATGCCCTCACCCCACGCGAAGTCGAACCGAAGGTAGCCGGCCTTGTTGAAGGACCCCCGCTGGGTGGCTTCGGGGCCGAGGATCTGGTGCAGCGCGGCGTGGACGATGTGCGTTCCCGAGTGGGCCTGCTCCCCGGCATGGCGGCGCTGGCGGTCGACGGCGGAGGTGACCAGGGCGCCGGAGGTGATCTCGCCTTCGCGGACGACGGCACGGTGGACGTGGAGGCCCTTGACGGGGCGCTGGACGTCGAGGACCTCGACCACGAAGCCGTTGCCGGTGATCAGCCCGACATCGGCGGCCTGTCCGCCGGATTCGGCGTAGAACGGCGTCTGGTCCAGGACCAGTTCGATCTCCTCGCCCGTGGAGGCGACAGGAATCGACTGTCCGTCGCGCAGCAGGCCGGTGACGACACCCTCGGTGGTCAGCTCGTCGTAGCCGGTGAAGATCGTCTCGCCCGTGGCGAGGATCTCGTTGAAGACGGAGAGGTCGGCGTGTCCTGCCTTCTTGCCGCGGGCATCGGCCTGCGCGCGCTGGCGCTGTTCAAGCATCAGCGTCCGGAAGCCCTCGGCGTCGACGGCCAGCCCGGCCTCTTCGGCCATTTCGAGGGTCAGGTCGATGGGGAAGCCGTAGGTGTCGTGAAGGGCGAAGGCGTCCGATCCGGACAGCGGCCGGCTGGCGGCCTTCGACTCCTTGACGGCCTCTTCGAGCCGGGCGGTGCCGGAGGCGATGGTGCGCAGGAACGCCTTCTCCTCGGCGTAGGCGATCCGGGCGATCCGCTCGAAGTCCTTCTCGACCTCCGGGTAGGTGCCCTTCATCGCATCGCGGGAGGCGGGCAGCAGTTCCGGCAGGCAGGGCTTTTCCACCCCGAGCAGGCGCATCGCCCGGACGGCCCGGCGGATGAGGCGGCGCAGCACGTAACCGCGCCCCTCGTTCGAGGGGGTCACGCCGTCGGCGATCAGCATCAGCGAGGAGCGGATGTGGTCGGCGACGACGCGCATCCGGACGTCGTCGGTGTGGTGCGGGTCGTCGGGGGTTTCGGCGCTGGTGTACTCGCGTCCGCTGAGTTCTGCCGCCTTGTCGAGCACGGGGCGCACCTGGTCCGTCTCGTACATGTTCTCAACGTCCTGCAGCACCATGGCCAGGCGTTCGAGTCCCAGACCGGTGTCGATGTTCTTCTTGGGCAGTTCACCGAGGATCTCGAAGTCGTCCTTGCCGGTTCCCTCGCCGCGCTGGTACTGCATGAACACGAGGTTCCAGATCTCGACGTAGCGCGAGTCGTCGGCCTCGGGCCCGCCCTCGACGCCGTAGGCCGGGCCGCGGTCGTAGAAGATTTCCGAGCAGGGGCCCGCGGGGCCGGGCTGTCCGGTGGACCAGTAGTTGTCCTTCTTGCCCATCTTCTGGATGCGCTCGGCGGGGACACCTACCTCGTCCCGCCAGATGGCCAGGGCCTCGTCGTCCTCGTGGTAGACGGTGATCCACAGCTTCTCCGGGGGCAGGCCGTATCCGCCCTGATCGACGCCGGAGGTCAGCAGCTCCCAGGCCATCCGGATGGCATCCTGCTTGAAGTAGTCCCCGAAGGAGAAGTTCCCGGCCATCTGGAAGAACGTGCCGTGGCGTGCGGTCTTGCCGACTTCCTCGATGTCACCGGTGCGGATGCACTTCTGCACGCTCGTCGCCCGGTTGTAGGGGGCCTGCTCGCGGGCGGTGAGGTACGGGATGAAGGGGACCATGCCCGCGACCGTGAAGAGAAGCGAGGGATCGCTGGAGACCAGCGACGCCGACGGCACGACGGTGTGCCCGTTCTTCTCGAAGTAGCTCAGCCAGCGGCTTGCGATCTCATGGGACTTCACGGGGGGATCCTTCGGGTTCGACAGGTGGATTCGGACCGGCAGGGGCGGTGCTGCCCGCGGCGAGCCGGTGCGGTTCAGGTTCGGGGCGCTCCGGCCCCGTCAGCGGTGCGTTGCCGGGGCCGGGGGAACCGGCTGCTCGACGCCGAGCGCGGAGCGGAGGTCCGACTCGCGCTCACGCATCCCGGAGCGGAAGGCGTCGGCGAATCCGGCGATATTGTCAGAGGCCGAGCCGACGGCGCGGTTGAGGCCGGCCGGCCCCAGCGCTGCCTTCGCGGCGGAGACCTTGCGTACTGCGAGAACACCGATGGCCACTCCCGCTGCCATCCATAGGGCTCTTCTGATCATGGGATCCTCCTCGTCGAGTGCTGACGGCGGTGTCTGGTGATCCGGGACCGCGGGCCCGGAGGGGATGGCTCAGCGGCTGCGGCGCCGCCCGGCCGACGTCTTCCGGCCGGCGAAGGCGCTGCGGACGCCGTAGGAGAACGCCGCGACCTTGATCAGCGGGGCTCCAAGCGTCGCGGCGACCAGGGAGGACAGCGCGGAAAGGTTCGCGGAGGCGTCGGACACGTTGGAGGTGATGCCGTCGACGTTCTTCAGCTGCTGGTGCGTGGTGCTGACGGTGCTGGTCACCTCGGTGATCAGCGGCGTCGTCTCGTCCGTCACGGTGCGGATGGCGGTGCGCAGCTCGTCGAACACCCTGCCGAGCTTCAGCACAGGTACAGCCAGCAATGCGACCAGGACGGCAAACACGCCGGCTGCAATGAGGCCGGCAATATCTCCACCGGACATGGACGGTCTCCTTCGTACGCAGGTAACCGCCCTCGGGCGGCAGAGTTTTTTAGGTGCCTTACCCAATAGCCCGCGGCCGGAGCCGCGGGCTATTGGGATGGCTGCTGTTCGATTCCGGCGGGCAAGCCGCCGGAGCCTCGACTAGCGGGCGTAGTACTCCACCACGAGCTGCTCTTCGCAGGTCACGGGGACCTCCGAGCGCTTGGGGCGGCGGACCAGGCGGGCCTGGAGCTTGTCGAGCTGGACGTCGAGGTAGCCCGGGACGGCCGGCAGGACGTCGCGGTGGGCGCCGGCTGCTGCAACCTGGAGCGGGACCATGGTCTCGCTGCGGCTGTGAACGTGGATCAGCTGCCCCTCCGCAACGCGGAACGACGGGCGGTCCACGCGGGCGCCGTCGACCATGATGTGGCGGTGGACGACCAGCTGGCGGGCCTGGGCGATGGTGCGGGCGAAGCCGGCACGGAGCACGAGGGCGTCAAGACGCATTTCGAGCAGCTCGATGAGGTTCTCACCGGTCAGGCCCGAGGTGCGGCGTGCTTCTTCGAAGACGCGGGTCATCTGCGCTTCGCGGATACCGTACTGGGCGCGCAGACGCTGCTTTTCGCGCAGGCGTACGGCGTAGTCGCTGTCCTGCTTGCGGCGGGCGCGTCCGTGCTGGCCGGGAGCGTACGGGCGACGCTCGAGGTACTTCTCGGCCTTCGGGGTCAAAGCAATGCCGAGGGCACGCGAAATGCGGACCTTCCGGCGGGCACGTGTGTTGTTAGCCACGTTTACCTTTCATCTGTTTCTGCGGCAAAGAGCCTGGCGCATCGGATGAATGCACGGCACTTTCTCTGTGTTGCTGGCCTCCTTGTGCGGAGAGCCGGGATTGGCCGCTTCCCGGTACTACAGTCAGCTCTGCGCACGCTCCTCCCCTTCAAAATTCGAGGGAAAGGGCACGGGCACGGCGCTACTTGCCAGTCAACCCACAATCCTAGCAGTCCGAGGGCCCCGGGATGGTCAGCGGCCGCTTCCCCCGCCGGCCCGGCGCCCGATGGTTCCCCGGCCCCCGGGCGGCTAGGGTACCGGCATGGTGTACGAGATCCGTCCGGCGACTAGGGACCGGTTCGGGGACGTCGCGGTCGTGCTGGGCCCCCGCAACCCCGACTCTTCGGTGTGCTGGTGCCTGACCTACCGGCTGCCGTCCCGCGAGAACCGGGAGCTGACCGGGCGCGGACGCGCCGAACGCGTCGAGGAGCTCTGCGGCCGGGCCATTCCGCCGGGGATCCTGGCCTACGACAGCGGGGAGGTGGTGGGCTGGTGCGGCGTGGCACCCCGGGCCGAGCTCAACTCCTTCGCACGCAGCACGAAGATCCCGCACCTCGATGGCCTTCCCGTGTGGAGCATCTGGTGCTTTCGGGTCCGGGGCGGGCACCGCGGCAAGGGCGTTGCCGCGGCGCTGCTGCAGGGCGCCGTGGAGCATGCCCGGGACTCCGGGGCGCCCGCCGTCGAGGGCTACCCGGTGGACAACGGCGGGCAGAAGGTCGACACGACGATGGCCTATGTCGGCACCCGGGCGCTGTTCGAGCGGGCAGGCTTCGCCAAGGCCGCCGACACCACCTCGGTCTCCAACGGCTTCCCGCGCGTGCTGATGCGCCGCACCCTCCCCTGAGCGCGGCCCCGGCGGACCCGCCACCGACCTCCGCCGGGGGCTACCGGCCCCGCAGGATCCTGCGCAGCCGGCCGAGGCGCGTTCCGATGTCCCGTTCGGCCCCCCGGTCGGTGGGGAGGTAGTAGTCCCGGCCGACCAGGTCGTCGGGCGCGTACTGCTGGGCGGCGATGCCGTGCGGTTCGTCGTGGGAGTAGACGTATCCCTTGCCGTGGCCGAGCTGGGACGCCCCGGGATAGTGGGCATCGCGCAGGTGGGCGGGGATGCCTTGGCCCCGTCCGGTCCGCACGTCGGCGATCGCGGCATTGATGCCGTTGTACGCCGCGTTGGACTTCGGGGCCGTGGCGATGTGGACGACGGCCTCGGCGAGGATGATCCTCGCCTCGGGCATCCCGACGAGCTGCACCGCCTGCGCCGCCGCCACCGCTGTCTGCAGCGCCGTCGGATCGGCCATGCCCACATCCTCGGAGGCCGAGATCATGATCCTGCGGGCGACGAAGCGCGGGTCCTCCCCCGCCTCGAGCATCCGGGCGAGGTAGTGGAGGGACGCGTCGACATCCGACCCCCGAAGGGACTTGATGAAGGCGCTGGCGACGTCGTAGTGCTGATCGCCCGCCCGGTCGTACCGCAGCGCCGCGACGTCGAGGGCCTTCTCTGCGTGCTGGAGTTCCACCACGGCCGGCCCCGGCCCGTCGCCGGCGGACTGGGCGACGCCGGCCGCCGCCTCGAGGGCGGTAAGCCCACGGCGGGCGTCGCCGGCGGCGAGGCGCACCAGGTGCTCGAGGGCCTCCTCGCTCAGGCGGACGGTCCCGCCGAGGCCCCGTTCGTCCTCGACCGCCCGCTGCAGCAGCCCGGCGATGTCGGCCTCGGTGAGCGGGCGGAGGGTCTGCAGCAGCGAGCGCGAGAGCAGCGGCGCGACGACGGAGAACGAGGGGTTCTCGGTGGTGGCCGCGATCAGGACGACCCACCGGTTCTCGACGCCGGGCAGCAGCGCGTCCTGCTGGGCCTTGTTGAACCGGTGGATCTCATCGAGGAACAGAATGGTGGTCCGGCGGTGGAGGTCGCGCGCGGTCAGGGCCTCTTCCATCACCCGGCGGACGTCCTTCACGCCGGCGGTGATCGCCGAAAGCTCGACGAACTGCCGCCCCTGCCCGCGTGCCACCACGTGCGCGAGGGTTGTCTTTCCGGTTCCGGGCGGCCCCCACAGCACGACCGAGGACGGGCCGGCGGGCCCTCCGGAGGCGGTGTCGCCGGCCAGTGTACGCAGCGGCGACCCGGGGCCGAGGAGATGCTGCTGGCCGACAACCTCATCGAGGGAGCGCGGACGCATCCGCACGGCCAGGGGGCTCCGCGGCCGCTGGGAACCGGCACCGGCAAGGGTCGGCGGTGCGGCGCCGGGGAAGCCGTCGTCCTCATCCGCGGCGCTGAATAGATCATTCACACTGCCAAGGCTACTGTGTAGCACTGACGCCGGCGGATGGCCGGGGCGGAGCGGAGGACACGATGGCAGAGCCGAGAACCGTCCTCGTTTCGGGCGAGCGCCTGGCTGGCTGGCTGGAGCGGTTCGCGCAGCGCAACGGTGGATACACGATCGATGAAGGCTCCCCCGGCGGAGCCCTGACGCTGAGCGCCTCCAACGGGTGCCGTGCCGTCCTGGTTCCACCCCTTCCACCGGAGGCCACCGGGGCGCCGTCGGTGGAGGCCCTGACCGCCGCCGCGGGGGAACCGCGCGCGGTTGCGCTGATCCTGGTCCGCCGGGGTGGCTATTCGGTGGGGGTGGCCCGCAACGGCAGGCTGCTCGCCTCCAAGACCGGCACGCGGTACGTCCAGTCCCGCACGGCCGCGGGCGGCTGGTCCCAGCAGCGGTTCGCGCGGCGCCGGGCCAATCAGGCCTCTTCGCTCGTCCAGGCCGCGGCGGAACACGCCTCGGCGGTCTTCTCGGCCCACCCCATTGACTGCGTCCAGCTGGGCGGCGACCGCACCCTGGCCCTCGAAGTGCTCGCCCACCCGGCGCTTGCGCAGTATGGGCACCTCCCCCGGCTGCCGTTCACCGCGGTACCCGATCCGCGCCTGGCCGTGCTGCAGCGGGCGGCGGCGGAGGCCATGTCGGTCCGGATTACCATTACGGACCCGCCGGCGGCGGCCGCGGGTTAGGCTCGTCCGCCCGGCGCCGCACGTCTTCCGACAGCGGCGGCACCAGTCCTGAGGGGCACGGGCCAGCGGACGGCGGCGCCGGCGGCCGCCGGGCGGGACCAGGGGCAGGGCGATCCGGCCTAGGCGCCCGGGCCGGACGGCGTCGGTTACCGGCCGGCAGCCGCGGCAACGGCCGCGCGGCGGAGTCGGTCGATCGCCTGGCCGGGATCGTCCGCCCCGTAGACGGAGGAGCCCGCGACGAAGACCGTGGCCCCGGCCTCCGCTGCGCGCAGGATGGTCTCTTCGGTGATGCCGCCGTCGACCTGGATCGCCAGCGGCAGCGACCCCCCGCGGACCGCCTCGGCGGCCCGCCGGATTTTGGGCAGGGTCAGGTCGAGGAAGGACTGCCCACCGAACCCGGGCTCAACCGTCATGATCAGGAGCATGTCGAGCTCCCCCAGCATGTCAAGGTAGGGCTCAACCGGCGTGGCCGGCCGCAGCGCCATGCCCGCCTGGGCGCCTCCCGCCCGAAGCTCGCGGGCCAGGCGGACCGGGGCGGCCGCGGCTTCGGCGTGGAAAGTCACCGACGCCGCACCTAGTTCGGCGTACGCGGGGGCCCAACGGTCGGCGTCCTCGATCATGAGGTGGACATCGAGCGGGAGCCCGCTGACCTCCTGGATCCGCTTCACCACCGGCTGGCCCAGCGTGAGGTTGGGCACGAAATGGTTGTCCATCACGTCCACGTGCACGGCGTCGGCCGCGCCGATGCGCTCGAGTTCACGCTCGAGGTTCACGAAGTCGGCTGAAAGGATGCTCGGATTGATGCGGCAGGCTCCCACAGGTGTCCTTTGCGGTTGGAGGTGGCGGGAGCGCGCTGCGTCCCGGAACGGAAGTCAGAGGGGTTTGCGGATCAGGGCCAGGAACATGGCGTCGGTTCCGTGAAGGTGCGGCCACAGCTGCGCCGTGGATCCCGTTCCGGACGCGGCCGGCCGGGCGGCGTTCAACGGTCCGCCGATGCTGACCGCGTCGAGGGCCGCACCGGAGTCGAGCAGCTCCATCTCCGGCCGGCGGCGCAGGGCGTCCTCGACGACGGCGAGGGTTTCCGCATGGTGCGGCGAGCAGGTCACATAAGCGACGACGCCGCCGGGGCGCACGGCCTCGAGCGCGGACTCAAGCAGGCCGCGCTGCAGCGGGGCAAGCTCCACGAGGTCCGCGGGCTTGCGCCGCCATCGGGCCTCGGGGCGGCGCCGCAGGGCGCCGAGCCCGGTGCAGGGCGCGTCGACCAGGACGCGGTCGTAGCTTTCGGGTTCCTCCTGCCCGACCTCCCTGCCGTCACCGACGCGCACAGTCCAGGTCCCGCCGTCCACCGGACGCAGGGCCTGACGGACGAGCTGTGCGCGGTGCGGCACCGGCTCGTTGGCGACGAGGGTCGCGGGCACCGGGCGGCCCAGCGCAGCGAGGAGCGCAGATTTGCCTCCGGGCCCGGCGCACAGGTCGAGCCAGCGCTCGGATCCGGGGGCGGGCGCCGGACCGGAGCCGCCCCCGGCTCGGGTCTCGGGTCCGACGGGAAGCAGGTCGACGGCGGCGAGGGCGCGGGCGACCAGCTGCGAGCCCGCGTCCTGCACGCGGAGCGTGCCTTCCCGCACCCCGGCCAGCCGTCCGACGTCGCCTCCTGCGAAGTAGGCGGACCCTTCGGCCAGGCGGCCCGGTTCGGCGCCCTCGGCCAGGGCTTCGTCGAGGGAGCCCAGGCCGGGAAGCGCCACAAGGTTCACCACGGGCGCGGCATTGTCGGCCTCGAGCAGCTCGTCGATCTCCTCGACGGTGCGACCGTGGGCGACCAGTGACTGCCGCATAGCCCGCACGATCCACTCCGGATGGCTGTGCGTCAGGGAGGCGATCCTGACGCCGTCGGTCTGGCCGGCGGTCAGCTCGGCGATCCAGGAGGCGAGGTCGCGGGCGGCCACCTTGCGCAGCACGGCGTTGACGAGGGAAGCGGGCCCCGCACCGATCACGGCACGGACCAGGCCGACGGTCTGATCGAGCGCGGCATGGGCGGGCACGCGCATCCCGAGGAGCTGATGGGCACCGATGCGCAGCGCGTCGAGCACCGCCGGATCGAGCTGCACCAGGGGACGGTCGACGCAGCGGGCCAGCACCGCATCGTAGGTCCCCTGCCCGCGCAGGGCGCCGTAGGCCAGTTCCGTGGCGAACCCGGCGTCGCGGCGGTCGAGTCGGTGCCTGCGGATGCTCACCGGCAGGACGAGGTTCGCATAGGCGTCTTCCGCAGCCACCGCCCGAAGCACCTCGAACGCGACAAGGCGCGCCGGGTCGGCCTTCCGGGTCCGCTGAGAGGGCGCGGCCTGGGAGAACCTGCGCTCCCCCGAACGGTTCCGTTCCCTGCCCTTATCATTACGGCGCGGGCGCTGGCCCGGCCGCTGACCAGCTCCTGGGGTATCAGACATCAAAAACCAACTCTCCGCGCGCCAGGGCGCCCCTCGCCCAGTCACGGGCGTCCATCATTGTCTTGCCGGCGGGCTGCAGGCGGCCGAGCACCACCGGCTCCGATCCGGTGCCGACCTGCACGCCGCCGTCCCGGAGCTCCACCCGACCGGGGGCAAGGTCCACCGGATCGCCGGACCCGGTGTCCGGCCGCGCCGGCCGGAGTTCCGACGCCGGGCGCACCGGCGCGATCTTCACGCGCTGACCCGCAAGGAGTGTCCAGGCGCCCGGCTCGGGGGTCACGGCATTGATCCGCCGCCGGACGGCGACGGCCGGCTGCGTCCAGTCAATCCGGGCATCATCGATCGACAGCTTGGGGGCGAGGCTGACCTCCCCCTGCTGCGGAACCGCCTCGACCGCGCCCTGCCCGAGCGCTGTCAACGTCTGCGCCAGCAGGGTGGCGCCGCTGTCCGCAAGCCGGTCCAGGACCTCGCCGCTGGTGTCGGACGGTGCCAGCGCTTCGGTCACGGTTCCAAACACGGGGCCGGTATCGAGTCCGCGTTCGAGGCGGAAGGTCGACGCCCCGGTGATGTCGTCGCCGTGAAGCACGGCGTGCTGCACCGGTGCGGCGCCGCGCCAGGCCGGCAGCAGCGAGAAGTGAAGGTTGATCCAGCCATGCCGTGGAAGCTCGAGCGCCCGCGCCGGCACGAGCCCTCCGTAGGCGACGATCGCCGCTGCGTCGAGGTCAAGCGCTGCCAGCTGCCCGACCACCTCGTCAGTGAACCGGTTGGCCTTGATCAGGGGCAGCCCCAGCTGCTCCGCCCGGGCGGCCACGGGGCTCGGGGCCAGGGTCCTCTTCCGCCCGACCGGGGCATCGACGCGGGTGAGCACCGCAGCGATCTCAAAGCCCGCGTCCGACAGCGTGTTAAGGGAGGGGACGGCCACGGCCGGAGTACCGGCGAACAGGATCCTCACCGCCGGCGTCCCGCATTTTCCGCACGCGCCGGTGCGCCCGCAGGACCGGCGGCCGATGCGCTGATGAAGCTCGACCCGAGGGTCTTGGCTCGCTGTGCCGCCGTCTGGCCGGCCACGGTGTTGTACTCGGCGCTGCGGATGGCGCGCATCGCCGCTTTTTTCTCCTCGCCCCGGAGCCTGTCGATGTAGAGCGTTCCGCGCAGGTGGTCCGTCTCGTGCTGCAGGCACCTCGCCAGCATGCCGGTGCCTTCGACCTCGACCGGCTCCCCGTGCACATTCTGCCCCCGGACCCGCGCCCATTCGGCGCGCTCAAGGAAGTTCCCCAGCCCCGGGACGGAGAGGCAGCCTTCGACAGCGCCGTCCTGCTGCAGGGTCTCCCCCACCTCGAGCACCGGGTTGACGACGTGGCCCTCGAAACCGTCGATGCTGTAGGTGAAGACCGAAAGGCCCACCCCGATCTGGGGCGCGGCGAGACCGACGCCCTGCACATCGAGCATTGTCTCGGCCATGTCCGCCACCAGCTTCTCGAGCTCGGGGCCGAAGTTTGTCACCGTCGCGGCAGGGGTGCGCAGGATCGGGTCGCCGATGATCCTGATACTCAGTACAGCCATGCGGTTCGGATTCCTTCACCTGGTTGGGCGCGTCGGGCGGATGCCCGGGTGGGCACTGCGGGGGTCTGCGGCGTGCGCGGAGGGCTCGGACCCATCAGCGAAAGCCCTCGAGCCATTCTAGAACGCCGCGCCGCTTCGCCGTCCCCGGCGCCGCTGGGCTGTGGAAAGTGCCGGGCGCGTCCGGGCAGGGCCGGTGCCCTGCCCGCTGCCTACCCGAGGCCTGCCCTCGACCGGGACGGAGCCGGCCCGGGCTCCTCGGCGACCGTCAGCCGGCTGCGACGGAGGACGGCGCTTCCGGAGCGGGTGCGGCCGGGCCCGGGGCGTCCGCACCGGTGGCCGGCGCCGGACCAGCCGGAGCCGCCGCCGGCGCCCCGGCCGCAGCGCGGGCGGGCGGCGGGCCGATCGGGAGCAGCGCCCGCCCTGCCGTTTCGGCGTTTCGGCCGGCCTCCCAGGCACGGCGCAGTGCACAGAATCGAAACCAGTGCTCCTTCAGCACCTCGGGATTGGCCCGCAGGGCCCGGACCTCCGTCTGGCCGACTGCCACGCCGAGGAGGAGGGGCTGCTCGCCGTACTTCCACGGTTCCCATTCGCCCTGATGGGAATCAACGAGGCTTTCCTGGGCCTTCATCCCGGCAACCAGCTGCATGACCACCTTGTCATCGAGCCCCTTGACGAAGCCGTCACGGTCGGTGCTCTTGGTCTTGTAGTCGATGAGGCACAGCCGGCCTCCGATGGTGGCCACCAGGTCGAGGGTTCCGGCGTACCCGAGTTCCTGATTCCAGACGGTCAGTTCCGGGGCGATCGGCCGGACATCGTAGAGTTCCCACCATTCGTCGAAACGGGCCGCGAATCCCTCCTCCCCGTTCTCCACGAGGGCGAGGCGTGCGGCGTCGAGGGTGGAGGGCCTGCCAAGGGCGCGCAGCGCCACCTGTTCGCAGTAGTTGTGCACCCGGGTGCCCCGGAGGGCCGCGTCGTCGCGGTACCGCTCGGCAGCCTGCGCGGCGTCCCGGACGGCCTGCTTCAGCTCGGCAGGTTTGCCCAGCGATCCTGGCAGGCGCGGATCGGCAGCCAGGGCGTTCGCCGCCATGTGCCCGAACCAGCCGCCGAGGGACGACGGCGCCTGGGCGATGACGGTCGTGATCGACGGGACGGTGGGCTGGTCCGACGTCGACCTCGCATACATCCGTCCGTAGGGAGTGGAGTGGGCGAGCAGCGGTTCAGTCATGGCTTAAGTCTGTCACTCTCCGGTGACACTCCCTCGCCGCGCCGTTGACCTGAAGACGCGCCCGATTGGACGAACCTCGAATAGTCCTATAGAGTTTTTTCTCGTTGGAAAACAGAAAAACACGAGGAACTCAAGGGTTTCGTGTTCAAAATTTTCTTTCTGCGGACGTAGCTCAGCTGGCTAGAGCACCACCTTGCCAAGGTGGATGTCGCGGGTTCGAATCCCGTCGTCCGCTCGCAAGTCACTGCATGGCCGGTTCATCCGGCTGTCTGTTTGTTGGATAGCGGTGGGGTGGCCGAGTGGCTAGGCAGCGGCCTGCAAAGCCGTGCACGCGGGTTCGAATCCCGTCCCCACCTCCAGTAGGTGAATTGCAGAGAAGGAAATTGGGCGATTGGCGCAGCGGTAGCGCGCTTCCCTGACACGGAAGAGGTCACTGGTTCGATCCCAGTATCGCCCACCGAGAAAGACCCCCGGGAAACCGGGGGTCTTTTGTTTTTGCAGCGCATTACGCGGGCTCCCGGTGTCGACGTGATAGGAAACACCCCTGAGAGGTTAGGGAGTACGTTCCGCATCCTCGTGGCTGCCGGAAGAAGCCGGCGGATGCGCTTTCCTCCGGCGAGGGGGCGGCCAGGACACCCTGCCGTTCCGCGCCACACTCCTCCGCACCCCACGCCCGCATTGCGGGCCCCAAGCCAGGGCTCCTACCCGCGGGGTTGTCAATAATCGACTGGTCAGCTATAACTGTACAGGTCGGTAGTTGACCGACTGTCTACTAAAGGGAGCGAAACCATGGAAGCACGTAAAGTCGCCGTCATCACCGGCGCATCGCAGGGCATCGGAGCAGGCCTCGTCGACGGGTACCGCAAGCTTGGGTATGCGGTGGTCGCGAACTCCCGCTCCATCGCCCCGTCCGAAGACTTCGACCTTGTCACCGTTGCCGGGGACATCTCGGACCCCGAGGTTGCCGAGCGCGTCATCGCCACGGCAGTGGAGCGGTTCGGCCGCGTGGACACGCTCGTGAACAACGCCGGCATCTTCATTGCGAAGCCGTTTGCGGACTACACCCAGGAGGACTACGACAACGCCCTGCGCGTGAACCTCGGCGGTTTCTTCCACATCAGCCAGAAGGCCATGGCGAACATGGTCGAACGGGGCTCGGGTCACGTTGTGAACATCACCACCACCCTGGTCGAGAACGCCAACTCCAATGTCCCGTCCGCCCTCGCTTCACTGACCAAGGGCGGCCTCGCTTCCGTCGTGAAGTCCCTCGCAATCGAGTACGCGGCCCGCGGGGTGCGCGTGAATGCAGTCTCCCCCGGCATCATCAAGACCCCGCTGCACGCGGAGGAGACGCACGACACCTATGGAGCACTTCACCCGGTCGGCCGGATGGGAACCATCGACGACGTCGTCCACGGCGTGCTCTACCTTGAGCAGGCCCAGTTCGTCACCGGCGAGTTCCTTCACGTCGACGGCGGGCAAAGCGCAGGAAACTAGCACCGGCCGGGGGCGGCGGGTCCGCCGCCCCCATCCCGGCGGGAACGATGCACAGCTGTCTTCCTCCCGCGAAGCCGCAACCGATCCGGAACCCTTTCATTCCGCGGACCCGACGAGCGGCGTCAGCCTCTGACGTAGCGCGGTGCTGGGCCATCTGACGTGGGCAGGGCGCCATGCCGGGGAGGCCCAATGGCGCAACTCAAGGACCTCGTCGGGCACGGCCCTCGGGGAATTATCCGTCGACCCCTTCGGTTGATACCAAAATAGAATCTATTAGTCCTAAAGGAGTACTTACATGGCGGCACTACTCGAGCAGGTCCTTGAAGCGAACGGCGGCCTCGACCGCTGGAAGAGCCTCAACGGCTTCACCGCCCGCATCACTTATGGCGGCCCGTTCTGGGGATTCAAGGGACAGCCTGACGTCGTCGGCACCGACCTCGTCGAGGCGAACCTGCAGGAGCAGCGCACCCGCCACACGCAGGAGGGAACCGGCCGCGTCGTCGAGTACGACAGGAAGGCCGACCGCGTCACGATCACGGCCGCCGACGGCACGCTTATCGAGGAGCTGAACAACCCCCGCGCCAGCTTCGAGGGCTACACCCACGAAACGCAGTGGACCCTCGCCCAGATGTATTACTTCCGCAGCTACGCCACCTGGCACTACCTCGTGGAGCCCTACATCTTCACCTGGCCCGGCGTTGAGACCCAGGAAGTGGAGCCCTGGACCGAGAACGGCGAGACCTGGCGCGTGCTCAGCGTCACCTTCCCTTCCTCGATCGACACCCACACCACCACCCAGCTGTACTACTTCGATGCGGCCGGCCGCCTCCGCCGGATGGACTACCAGCCGGAGGTCAACGGCAACTCCCCCGTTGCTCACTACATCCGCGGGGAGGCCGAGGTCAACGGACTCAGCATTCCCACGAAGCGGCACATCCACATCCGCAACAATGACCGGACCCCCGATCTGTCCTGGGTTCCGATTGAGATCGAACTGAGCGACATCAAGATCGCGTGATGCTCCTGCCGGAGGGGAGGACGCCTCCTCCCCTCCGGCCGACGGCCGGCTCCACGGCACCCACCTGGCTCCGCTCGAAGCGGTTCAGCGGCTTCCGCCGGACCGCCGGCCCCGGATTTGGCTCCCCCTTCGCCGCACGATATTGTTGATGCACTGGTTCAAGCCGGGTTCGCGACGCATGAAAATCCTTCTGCAAACGAATCCCCTGGGAGCCAAGCACATATCACCCGGGGTCCCGTGCAGGGACGCCCTCTTGCGGACGTAGCTCAGCTGGCTAGAGCACCACCTTGCCAAGGTGGATGTCGCGGGTTCGAATCCCGTCGTCCGCTCCACCGCTTCCGGTTCACAGCCGGAACTGCCCCACCGCAGCAAATCCGACGTCGGCCGCCGCGTGCCGCTTCCATGGCCCTCCTGTCACCCCCTCCCGCGAGACTGCAGCACACCACGTAATGTTCCGCTCGAAGCGTGGTGACCTGCACACTCGGCGGCGAGGGAAGCCTCAGAGGAGTGCCCACCCCTCCCCCGGACGCTTGCCCGCAATCTGCACTACGATTGTGACGAAGGGAACACCAGGTTCCCGGGTAGGAAAGGAGGTGCCTGTGTCTGTTTTTGACGGGCTCAAAGGCAAGGCCGGTGGGTTGAAGGACAAGGCGACCGGACTGATCGGCGCCAACTCGGAGAAGGTCAAGACCGGCATCACCAAGGCCGGCGGCTTTGTCGACGGCAGGACCGGCGGCAAGTACTCCGGGCGCATCCGCGGAGTGCAGTCGAAGGCCTCGGCGATGGTCGACAAGATCGAACGCGAGCAGCGCGGCGGCACGACCGGACCTACACCTCCTCCGGCCTCATCGCTTTAAGTACCGCAAAAAGGAAGCGCCGGTCCCGCCGTGAGGCGGAACCGGCGCTTTTGTTTAAGCCGGTCCGGGCCCGGCCCGCAGGCTACGCGCCGGAACCGCCCTGCCGGGCCAGTGCCGTAAGCCGGGAGACCGCCCGGTAATACTTCTTCATGTACCCGCCGTGCATCATCTCATCGGTGAACAGCTTGTCGAAGGGCACGCCGCTGGCGAAGATCGGAACGTCCCGGTCGTAAAGGCGGTCGGCCAGCACCACGAAGCGCAGGGCCACGGACTGCTCGGTGATTGTGGAAACCCGGTGCCATGCCACCGCCTCGACTCCGTCGAGCAGCTGCCGGTACTTGCTTGGGTGCACGCCGGCGAGGTGATGGATGAGGTCGCCGAAGTCATCCTCGGCCAGCAGCCCGCCGTTGCCCGAGTAGTTCCGGACGTGGTCGCGCAGGCCGGATTCACTCAGGGGCGCCGGCGGCTGCGGCAGCCCGCGGTGGCGGTAGTCCTCGCCGTCGATCCGCAGCACGTCGAACTGGTCGGCGAGAACCTGAATCTCCCGCTGGAAGTCGACCGCCGCGAACCGGCCATCGCCGAGGGACCCGGGCAGCGTGTTGGAGGTGGCGGCCAGCTTGACGCCGGCGTCCGCGAGTTCGCGCATCAGCCGGGACATCATCACCGTGTCACCGGGGTCGTCGAGTTCGAATTCATCGATGCAGACGAGGTTGTAGCCGCTGAGCGACTCGACGGTCTTGCGGAACGAAAGCACGCCGCACAGGTTCGTGTATTCGACGAACGTGCCGAAGGCCTTCGGCCCCTGCGTCGCGTGCCAGAGGGAGGCAAGCAGGTGGGTCTTCCCGACGCCGAAGCCGCCGTCGAGGTAGATCCCCGCTCGGGAAGGCGCCTTCCGTGCGCCGAAGAGCTTCCGCAGTCCGCTTGGCTCGGGCTCGTCAACGGTCGTTGCGAACGCCCGCAGCCCACGGACGGCGGCCGACTGCGAGGGCTGTGAGGGGTCGGGCCGGTAGCTGGAGAACGACACGTCCTTGAAGCGCGGCGAGGGGTAGAACCCGTCGAGCAGTTCCTCGACTGAAACTTTCGGCGCGCGGTCGGTCAGATGCTCTACGGATGCCACGGATCAGGGGTGCTTTCTCTTGCCGGCCGAAGGATGCGATGGGAGCGCGACGGCGCGCCCGTCAGGCAACATTACGGCACCGGACTCCAAGGTGCCGGAAGCAATTCGCGCCGGGCGTGGTTACGCTAAGTAGAGAGA
This sequence comes from Arthrobacter zhaoguopingii, assembly GCF_009828605.1. Lineage (NCBI taxonomy): Bacteria > Bacillati > Actinomycetota > Actinomycetes > Micrococcales > Micrococcaceae > Arthrobacter > Arthrobacter zhaoguopingii. Next base: position 412,770 of record NZ_WIAE01000002.1, read on the forward strand.
AGCCGCCCCCAGCAGAAAGCCATTTAATGCCGCTCGAAACAGATTCGTCCGAAAAGTTCGCTGCCTATGCCCACCCCGGCCGGCTCGTCTCGACGGACTGGCTCGCCGACCACCTCGGCGTGGACGGGCTGGTGGTCCTTGAGTCCGACGAGGACATCCTGCTGTACGAAACCGGGCACATCCCTGGCGCGGTGAAGATCGACTGGCACACCGAACTCAACGACGAGGTACGCCGCGACCTCGTCGACGGTGAGGCCTTCGCCCGCGTGATGACCGCCAAGGGCATCTCCCGCGACACCACGGTGGTCATCTACGGCGACAAGAGCAACTGGTGGGCCGCCTACGCCCTCTGGGTCTTCGAACTGTTCGGCCACGAGGATGTCCGGCTGCTCGACGGCGGACGGGACAAGTGGATCGCCGAGGGACGGCCGCTGACGACGGAGGCCACCACGGTCCGCCCCGGCGACTACCCGGTCATCGAGCGGAACGATCCCCGCGTGCGTGCCTACCTCGGCGACGTGCTTGAGCACTTCGGCAACCCCCTCATCGACGTCCGCTCCCCGGAGGAATACACCGGCGCCCGGACGCACATGCCCGCCTACCCGGAGGAGGGCGCCATGCGCGGCGGCCACATCCCCACGGCGGCGTCCATCCCGTGGGGCCGCGCTGCAGCCGGGGACGGAACCTTCCGCAGCCGGGAGGAGCTCGACGCGATCTACCGCGGCGAGGCGGGCCTCAAGGACGGCGACGACGTCGTGGCGTACTGCCGCATCGGTGAGCGCTCGAGCCACACCTGGTTCGTCCTGGCCCACCTGTTGGGCTTCGACCGGGTGCGCAACTACGACGGGTCCTGGACCGAGTGGGGCAACGCGGTGCGCGTGCCGATCGTCCGCGGTCCCGAACGCGGCGAGGCTCCGGTCCGTCCGGCGGAGGCCCGGCGATGAGCACGGCCCTGCCGGCCCAGCTGGCCGAGATCATCGATGACTTCCAGGACCTGTCGGAGCCGGACCGGCTTCAGCTGCTCCTCGATTTCTCCCGGGAGCTTCCAGAGCTGCCCGAGCGGCTCCGCGAGCATCCCGAACTCCTCGAGCAGGTCGTCGAGTGTCAGAGCCCGGTGTTCCTCACCCTCGAGGTGGGCGAGGGACCCGAGCACCGGGTGAACCTGTTTTTCTCGGCTCCGCCGGAGGCGCCGACGACCCGCGGGTTCGCCGGGGTCCTGATGGAGGGACTCGACGGGCTGCCTGCCGAGGAGATCCTTGCGGTCCCGGACGACGTGCCGGACCGGCTGGGCCTGACCCGCGCCATCACGCCACTGCGCATGCGCGGCATGAGCGCCATGCTGGGCCGGATCAAGCGGCAGATCAGGGCGACTGCGGCCTAGCCCCCGCTCCGGGGTGCCTGCCGCCGGGCAGGGTGCGCTGGTGCAGCACCCGGTCAAGCCAGCGCGAGACCGTTTCCTCCCAGCGGGCCGGGTCGACGTTCCACTCCTTGGTGTGGCGCGCCCGGTGGAACCGTTCGAAGGTGACGAAGGCCGGGTTCCGTTCGGCGAGTTCCACCGAAGGAGCGACCGGAACGAACTCGTCGTCCTCGCTGTGCAGGATGAGGGTGGGGATGGTCAGCTGCTCCGCCCGTGAGATCCAGTCCATGCTCTTGAGGTCGAGGGGCGCGGCCAGGCCTGTGATGCGCTTGGCGGCGTCGTTGGCCAGCAGCCACTGGCCCAGCCGCCCCACCGGGGCCGGGATCCGGTTCAGCTGGGCGTGGTAGGCAAGCACCTCGATCCAGTTCACCACCGGCCCGTCGAGCACCAGCGCGCCGATGCGCCGGCGGTGGCGGGAGAGATCGGCGGTCTGCAGGGCGATCGCGCCTCCCATCGACCAGCCGAACAGGACGACCTCCTGGGCACCGGAGGCGATGGCGTAGTCGATGGCCGCCTCGACGTCGCGCCACTCGGTCGCGCCGAGGCCGTAGCGCCCGTCCGGGGCGAACGGGGCATCGCCGTCGTTCCGGTAGGAGATGACGAGGCTGGTCAGGCCGACGCTGCGGGCGGTGCGCACAGCCCGCAGGGCCTCGGTGCGCTGGGCCCCCCTGCCGTGGATCATGATCGCCCAGGTGTCGGCCGGCGCCTCGGCGCGGATCAGCCACGCAGGCGCTACCCCGCCGTCCACCGGCACCTGGACCTCCTCGTCGGCGAACCCCAGGCCCGACGGCGCCGGGTAGACGCTCCCGCTCCACCAGCCGCGCCGGGCGGTGCGCAGGTCCCCGGCATACACCTCCTCGACGTCGCGCTCAACAGTTCCCTCGCGGGGGCTGTACGAGTGGATGGCGCCGATCCGGGCATGGCCGGCCCCCCGGTTGAAGTAGAGGCTGTAGGTGCCCTCGACCGTGGTGTCCTCGTTGGCCGGCAGGATCACCCGCTGGTCCTGCCCGGCGCCGGTGACGGCGAGGATCTCAAGGTTCTCCTCGCGCGTGCGGGCCGGGGTCACGACCCGGCGCGCGAAGTACGCGGCGAGCGCCGATGCGGCCGTGGCGGCCGACGACGTCAGCAGCGCACCCACGCCGATCCCGAACGCCGTCCATTTCACCCAGGGGGCGGGGGCGGTGGCCTGTGATGCTGGTGGGAATGCCATACGGCCATTCTCACCCGTTCGGGCGCCCAGCGGGCAATTTCGTGAAAGCCGGTGCGTCCGGCCCCTCCGCGCGCCGCCGCCGGGGCGCCGGGCAGGGCCGTGCCGCGGTCCTCCCGCACCCGGCGGGCCGGGTCTACTGTTGGCGGTATGACTCAAACCATTCTGGTGCTGACCGAGGAAGCCCTGCAGGACGCGGATGTGTCGAACCTGAGGACGCTGCAGGGCGAGGAGGAAGCCGAATTCATCATTCTCATTCCGGCGGACCGGAACAAGAGCATGCTCGGCGAGTTCTTCCACCACCTGAGCATGCTGGAGTTCGCCCAGGCGTTCCGGGACGTTGCAGGCAGTGATTCCGGCCACCGGCCGGAGCACACGGCCGCCGACGCACTGGAGGGCTCCCTCCGGATGGCCGCGGCGTCGGGCCTGAGGGCACGGGGCTACACGGTCGGGGACAACGCCGTCGAGGAATTTGTGCGGGCTGCGGCCGACGAGGGCGCTGCGCAGGCCGTGGTGATCACCCGGCCGCACGCCGTGGCGGACACCCTCCACACCGACTGGGCCAACCGCGCGCAGAGCCACCTGGGGATCCCCGTGCTGCACCTGTATTCCGGCTCGGGATTTATTGGCGACTCATAATCGTTGCCAAAGGTATGACGACATCAGAAAACGCCGCTCACCCCGAAATCTTCAAGACCGATGACGAGTGGCGCCAGGAACTGACCCCCGAGGAGTTCCAGGTGCTGCGGAAGGCCGGGACCGAACGCCCCTGGACCGGGGAATACACCGATTCCCACACCGCCGGGGTCTACCAGTGCCGGGCCTGCGGCCAGGAACTCTTCACCAGCAACGAGAAGTTCGACTCCCAGTGCGGCTGGCCGTCCTTCTGGGCCCCGCTTGCCGAGGACAAGGTCCGTTACATCCACGACCGGACCCTTGGCATGGAACGCATCGAGGTGCGCTGCGCCCGGTGCGATTCGCACCTCGGCCACGTCTTCGAGGGCGAAGGTTTCTCGACCCCGACCGACCAGCGGTACTGCATCAACTCCATCTCTATGAAACTCGTTCCGGCCGAGTAATCCGGGAGGTTCAGCCACCGGAGACAGCCGGGAGGACCTGCGGTTGCCGCCTCGTGCGTGCAGCGGCAGGTCCTCTTGCTCTCAGGCTACGCGGGCCCACCACCAGCATAAGATTGTCTAATTGGACGACCAGTTTCGAGTAAGCGTTGCTTTTTTGTTGCTAGGCTCGCCTCAGCATCAGATCCACCGCCCCGCCCGCCGGGGCCCGCTCCGAAAGCAGGCATCCATGACCACTCTGGCGTCCTCCCCGCTCAGCCCCACCACCCTTGCGGAGCACTCCGCCTGGCTCCGCCTCAAGGCGGCGGCCGGTGCCCTGCAGCAGCTGCAGATCAAGGATGGATCGGTCCCCGAACCGGCTGACCTCCCGAAGGCCGCCGAGCTCACCGCGACGATTGTCGAGGCGGTCAGCGAACTCGCCCCCGCCTTCCCGCACGACGCCGCCTACCTCACCGCGCTGGTGAAGGATCTGAAGGCCTGGGCGGAGTCCGGCTTCGGCGTCCCAGACTTCCTCGACTCACTGCTGGCCTTCCAGCCGCAGCAGCACCGTGTCGACGGCCTCGCGCACCTGGTCCTCTTCCCCATGTACACCCAGAACGGCAGCAGCAACCGCCTCGTGGAGGCCGTGCTGATCGAAGTGATCTGGCCCGAGTTCATCGCCGACCTCGAGGCCGGCGACTACTCCAACGGGCTGTTCGTGCCCATCCGCTTCATCGACTTCACCGAGGGCTACAACACCAACTCCGCCGTCCTCTTCCCCGAGACCGTCGCGGTCCGCGAGACCCCCACCTTCACCTGGGGTGCGATCTTCGCCGACCGCGAGGCCGCCCGCTTCCGCCGCGTGGTGGAGGCCGCCGCCGACATCACGCGCCTGGACCTGCCCGCGGAGGCCCGCGAACTCCTGGCCGACCAGAAGCTGGCCGAGGAAACCTTCGTGATGTGGGACCTGATCCACGACCGCACCCACATGCGCGGTGACCTGCCGTTCGACCCGTTCATGATCAAGCAGCGCATGCCGTTCTTCCTGTACTCCCTCGAGGAGCTGCGCTGCGACCTGACCGCGTTCCGCGAATCGGTGCGCATCGCGAAGGACGAGGAGGCCTCGCCCGAGACCCGCCGGCACGCCCGCCTGGTGCAGTACGCGGTGATCTTCGACCGGATCTTCCGCTTCGCCATCACCGGCTCCCGCGTGCGCAACTACGACGGCCTCGGCGGTCAGCTGCTCTTCGCCTGGATGCACCAGCACCGCGTCCTCCACTGGACCGACACCAAGCTCACCATCGACTGGGACGAAGTGGCCGACGTCGTCGTGGCCCTGGGTGAGGAGATCGAGCAGCTTTACTGGCGCTCCATTGACCGACCCAAGACCGCACACTGGCTCGCCGCCTACGAGCTGGTTTCCAAGACCGTCACGCCCCACCCGGCCTCGGTCTGGGCCAAGGGACCCGATGCCCTTCCGCTCAGCGGCCCGCCGCGCGGCCTGACCGACGCCGTGCTCGACGACGAGTTCCCGCTGTCGATGTTCTTCGAAGCCCTCGACCGCAAGATGAAGCCGGTCATCGAGTCGACCGCCGGAATCACCGGAGCCTCGGCGTGACGGACGCCGTTTCGCCGGCGGGCGCACCCGCACCCGCCGGCCTCACCGTGGTGGTGGCCGGGGCAACGAGCGCCTCGGGCGTAGCCGTGGCCCGGGAACTCACCGCCCGGGGCGCGCGCGTGATCGCCGTCGGCTCCCACGCCGGCCGGCTGCAGGACGCCCTCGGGCACCTGAACGGCGTCGAGCAGCGGGTGTGCGACCTGACCGACGCCGCCGCCGTGAACACCCTCGCGGCCGCGGTCGAGGCGGACACCGGCGGCGCCGACGGGCTGATCCACCTCGTTGGCGGCTGGCGCGGCGCCAAAGGCATCACCACCCAGTCGGACGAGGACTACGCCTTTCTGCACGGCTCGGTGTTCCGCACCCTCTTCAACACGAGCCGCGCCTTCTACGACCAGCTCGCGCGCTCGCCCCGCGGCCGGCTCGCCGCCGTCTCGGCCACCGCCGTCGACTCCCCCACCGCGGGCAGCGCCTCCTACGCCGCGGTGAAAGCCTCGGCGGAAACCTGGCTGCGCGCCGTCGCCGAGGGCTTCACCCGCGACGGGTCCGCTGCCGCGTCGACCGCGCTGGTCGTCAAGGCCCTGCTCGACGATGCCATGCGGGAAGCGCAGCCCGGGCGGCGCTTCCCTGGCTACACCCACGTCGACGACCTCGCCCGGGCCGCCGCTGCACTCTTCGCCGTCCCGGCGGCCGAGGTCAACGGCCAGCGCACTCCACCGGCAGACCTGCTGGCCAAGGCCGACGGCTGAACGCCGCTAGGGGATAATGAAACAGTGACTGAGACTCTTTCGACCTTCCGCCCGCTGCACGACATCAATGAGCGCGGCTTCGCCTCCGACAACTACTCGGGAATCCACCCCGAGGTGCTCGCCGCCATCGCGGCGGCCAACGGCGGCCACCAGGTGGCCTACGGCGACGACGTCTACACCGCCCGGCTCAAGGAACTCCTCGAGGAGCACTTCGGCGAGGGCATCGAGGCCTTTCCCGTGTTCAACGGCACCGGCGCGAACGTCCTGTCGCTCCAGTCGATCCTGCCCCGCTGGGGCGCCGTCATCTGCGCGGCCACCGCTCACATCAATGTCGACGAGAACGGCGCCCCCGAGCGTGTCGGCGGCTTCAAGCTCCTGACGGTCCCCACCCCGGACGGCAAGCTCACCCCCGAACTGATCGACCGCGAGGCCTGGGGCTGGGGGGACACCCACCGGGCCCAGCCGCTCGCCGTCTCGATCACCCAGACCACCGAACTCGGTACGCTCTACACGGTCGAGGAGATCCGGGCCATCGCCGACCACTGCCACGCCCGCGGGATGCACCTGCACATGGACGGCGCCCGGCTGGCCAACGCCGCCGCGGCGCTGGGCCTGCCGCTGCGGGCCTTCACCCGCGACGCCGGCGTGGACATCCTCTCCTTCGGCGGCACCAAGAACGGGCTGATGTTCGGCGAATGCGTCGTCGTCCTCAACCCCGCCGCGTCGACCGGGCTTGACTACCTGCGCAAGATGAACATGCAGCTCGCCTCGAAGATGCGCTTCGTCTCGGCCCAGCTCATCGCCTTGCTCGAAGACGGTCTGTGGCTGCGCTCGGCGTCCCACGCGAACGCCATGGCTGCACGGCTGACCGAGGCGGTGCGCGGCATCGACGGCGTCCGGCTCACCCAGGAGACCCGCGCGAACGCCGTCTTCGCCGTCCTCGACCCGGCCGCGGCCGACCGCGTCCGGAAGCAGTTCCGCTTCTATGACTGGGACCAGGCGACCGGCGAGGTGCGGTGGATGTGCTCGTTTGACACCACCGAGGAGGACGTCGACGCGTTCGCGGCGGCCATCGCGCGCGAAGTCGGCGCATAAGCGCTCATTGCCTATGGTTACGAAAAGGTAACCCCCGCGAGTCCCCCCGCGACACGCCGCAGATTCTGGCATAGCCTGCGGGGGTGAGCGCACTTGGCGGCCTGTCGCAGGCACCCGACGAATTCCGAACGGCTCTTGCCGGCCTCAAGGAGGCCCGCTGCCGGACCGAGCTGCGCCTCGAGGAGATTCCCGCACCCTCGCGCCTGGCACCGTTCGCGGTCGCCCTCGGCGCGGAGGTGTACCAGCCGGCCCAGCCGGCGCGGCGGCCGGTCCATGGGCCCGCCGGCGCCGAGCTGCTCCCGCAGGAACCCGTGGAGCTTGCCACCGGCCGGTTCATCCTGCTGTACGACCCGCAGGGCTCGGCGGTGTGGGACGGCAAGTTCCGGGTGGTCACCTACATCCGCGCCCAGCTTGAACCGGACATGGGCAATGACACGCTGCTGGGCTCGGTGGCCTGGACCTGGCTCGCGGAGGCGCTCGAGAACCACGGAGCCGCCCATTCCAACGCCGGCGGGACGGCGACCCGCATCCTCTCCGAGAGCTACGGGACCCTCGAGGACCGGCCGGACACCATCGACATCGAACTGCGGGCCTCCTGGACACCTGACAGCGCGGAGATCCGACGGCACCTCGAAGCGTGGTCCGACATGGTGTGCACCTTCGCGGGGCTGCCGCCCCTCCCCGAGGGCGTCCTGACCCTGCCGCACCGGCGCAGCTAGGCCCGTCCGGCCGACCGATAGACTGGAACAACCATGAGCTCCGAGAATTCCGATCGGCGGAACCTGCCCGCCGACGCCGCCCCGCCCACCGAGACGCCCGAGAACGGCACGGAACCTGAGGCCGGGCACCTGCCGCTGCTGACGGAACCGCGCGACGGCGTCCCCTTCGTCATCGACACCCCGGCCGGGCTCGAACGGGCCGCAGCCGCCCTCGCCGCGGGCACCGGGCCGGCCGCTGTGGACGCCGAGCGCGCGTCGGGCTTCCGGTACGGCCAGCGGGCCTTCCTCGTGCAGATCCGCAGGGAGGGAGCCGGCACCTGGCTCATCGACCCGGAGCCCTTCGGAGACCTGAAGATCATCGACGACGCCCTCGAGGGCGTCGAGTGGATCCTTCACGCCGCCAGCCAGGACCTGCCCTGCCTCTCGGACCTCGGCATGTGGCCCGACCGCCTCTTCGACACCGAACTGGCCGCACGGCTGGCCGGGCTCCCGCGCGTCGGGCTCGCGGCGGTGATCGAATCCCAGCTGGGCTTCACCCTCGCCAAGGAACACTCCGCGGCCGACTGGTCCACCCGTCCGCTGCCCGAACCGTGGCTGCGGTACGCCGCCCTCGACGTCGAGGTGCTCAGCGAACTGCGCGGCAAGCTCGCCGCGCTGCTGGACGGGCAGGGGAAGCTTGCGATCGCCGAGGAGGAGTTCGAGCACATCCGCTCCACTCCGCCGGCGGAGCCCAAGACCGACCCCTGGCGCCGCACGTCGGGGCTTCACCAGGTCCGCGACCGCCGCCAGCTTGAGGCGGTCCGGCGGATGTGGACCGAGCGCGAGGAACTGGCCCAACGGCGCGACGTAGCACCGGGCCGGCTGATCCCGGATTCCGCAATCGTCGCAGCGGCCAAGGCGATGCCCACCACGGTGCCGCAGCTGCTGTCCACCAAAGGCTTCCACGGCCGCGCCGCCCAGAAGGAAGCGCCCCGCTGGATGCGGTGCATCAACGACGCCCGCCGGGCCAAGGACCTCCCGCCCCTTCACATCTCCAGCAATACTCCCCCGCCGCCGCGCGTCTGGGCCGAAAAGGATCCCGAGGCGGCCGCCCGGCTCATCACCGCCCGCCCGCGGATCGCGGCGCAGGCCGAGAAGCTCGACATGCCGGTGGAGAACCTCCTGACGCCTGACTTCCTGCGCCGGATCGCCTGGCGTCCGCCCGCCGAGATCACCCTGGAGACCATCAGCGCCGCCCTTGCGGACCTGGGTGCCCGGCCCTGGCAGATCGACCGGGTGGCGGCGGTCATCACCGTGGCCTTTTTGGACCCCCACGCGCTTCCCGTCAAGGCCCCGGCACCAAAGGCGGCGCCCGATGCGGGCCCGATGGAGGCCGCCGGGTAGCGAAGGTCCGGGCTCCGCTTGCACCGCTAAGTTACTGCTGAGTAACATGAGGTCGGATCAACATCTCAAAGAGGAGCACAGTGTGAGCCAACCAGCAGCAACCACCCCCGCCCGTGCCGGTGCCCGCAGCGTGCGGGACGTCGTCTTCGTCGACGGCGTCCGGACGCCGTTCGGGAAGGCCGGCGACAAGGGGATCTATGCCGGGATGCGGGCCGATGACCTGGTGGTCAAGTGCATCCGGGACCTGCTGCGCCGCAACCCGTCCCTGCCCCCCGAGCGGATCGACGACGTCGCGATTGCCGCCACCACCCAGACCGGGGACCAGGGCCTCACCATCGGCCGCACCGCCGCCCTGCTGGCAGGGCTCCCCCGCACCGTGCCGGGCTTCGCCATCGACCGGATGTGCGCCGGCGCCCTGACCGCCGTGACCACCACGGCCTCCGGCATCGCCTTCGGCGCCTACGACGTCGCGATCGCCGGCGGCGTTGAACACATGGGGAACCACCCGATGGGCGAGGGCGCCGACCCGAATCCGCGGTTTATGTCCGAACGCCTCGTGGATCCGGCGGCCCTGAACATGGGCAACACCGCCGAGAACCTCCACGACCGCTTCCCCGCCATCACCAAGGACCGCACCGACGCCTACGCCGTCCGCAGCCAGGCCAAGCTGGCCGCCGCCTACGCGGAGAACCGGATCCAGCCGGACCTGGTGCCCGTCGCGGGCAGGAAGCCCGGCGAGGGCTGGACCCTGCACAGCATCGATGAGCCGCCGCGGCCCCACACCACGGTGGAGGACCTCGCCCAGCTGCGCACCCCCTTCCGTCCGCACGGCCGCGTCACGGCCGGCAACGCCGCGGGCCTCAACGACGGCGCGACCGCCGCGCTTCTGGCCTCCGCCGACAGCGCCGCCGAACTCGGCCTCCCGGTGCGCATGCGGCTTGTCGCCTACGCCTTCGCCGGCGTCGAACCCGAGGTGATGGGCATCGGCCCGGTCCCCGCCACCGAGAAGGCGCTGCGCCAGGCGGGCCTCGGCATCGGAGACATCGGCCTGTTCGAGATCAACGAGGCCTTCGCCGTGCAGGTGCTCTCCTTCCTGGACCACTTCGGCATCGCCGACGACGACCCGCGCGTCAACCGCTACGGCGGCGCCATCGCCGTCGGGCATCCCCTCGCCTCCTCCGGCGTCCGGCTGATGACCCAGCTCGCCCGCCAGTTCGAGGAGGACCACTCGGTGCGCTACGGCATGACGACCATGTGCATCGGGCTGGGCATGGGAGCCACCGTCATCTGGGAAAACCCCCACCACGCCGACTACGGACAGGACGCAGCATGAGCTTCGAACGCTTTGAGGAACTCGCCGGGCTGGTGCCCAACGAGATCGTCACCCACTCCCTGGTGCAGGACGTCGCCCTGCCCGGCGGGGCCGGCACCCTGGCGCTCATCACCCTCGACAACGGCAAGGACCACACCAAGCCGACCACCCTGGGCCCGAACACCCTGATCGAGTTCGGACGCACCCTCGAGGGCCTCAAGGAGCGCAGCAGCCGCGGGGAGATCGCCGCGGTCGCCATCACCGGCAAGCCCTACTTCCTTGTCGCCGGTGCAGACCTCTCGACGGTGAAGTCGCTCAAGGCCGAAAAGCACGGCCGGGCGATGGCTGAGCTCGGCCACGCCGCCTACGACCTGCTCGGCTCACTCGGCGTGCCCAGCTTCGCCTTCATCAACGGGGTGGCCCTCGGCGGCGGCCTCGAGATCGCCCTGGCCGCGGACTACCGCACCGTCTCCACCGGAGCCAACGGAGTCGGCCTGCCCGAGGCGTTCATCGGCCTGGTCCCCGGCTGGGGCGGGGTGTACCGGCTGCCGCGCCTAGTCGGGCCCGCCTCCGCGGTGAAGGTGATGATCGAGAATCCGCTGAGCAACAACCGGATGCTCGACGGCGCCGCCGCCTACGGCATCGGCATCGCCGACGCGCTCTTCGAACCCGCGGACTTCCTTGAGCAGTCCCTGGCCTGGGCCGCCCGCGTCGTCGCCGGCGAGCCGGCGGCGGTGGAGGCCGTCGAGGCCCGCCGGGCGGGCTTCACCGCCTACAGCGACGCCGACTGGGACGACGCCGCCGCCGCGGGACGGGCCTTCATCCAGGCCCGTACCGGCAATGCCGCGCCCGCCCCGTCGCGGGTCCTCGACCTGTTCGAGGCCGGCAGGACGCTGACCCGAGAGCAGTCCGCCGAGGCCGAATGCATCGCGCTGGCCGAACTGATGCAGACCCCCGAGTTCCACGCGACCGTCTACGCGTTCCTCGAGCTGGTGCAGAAGCGCGCCAAGCGGCCCGCCGGGGCGCCCGACGCGAAGCTCGCCCGGCCGGTGACGAAGGTCGGCGTCGTCGGGGCCGGCTTGATGGCCAGCCAGCTGGCGCTGCTGTTCGCCCGCCAGCTCAAGGTGCCCGTCGTCCTGACGGACATCGACCAGGCCCGCGTCGACAAGGGCGTCGCCTACGTCCACGCCGAGGTCGACAAGCTGCTGGGCAAGAAGAAACTCTCCGCCGACGCCGCGAACCGTACCAAGGCGCTGGTCTCCGGATCGGTGTCCAAGGAGGTCTTCGCGGACGCCGACTTCGTGATCGAGGCGGTCTTCGAGGAGATGGGCGTCAAGAAACAGGTCTTCGCCGAGGTCGAGGCCGTCGTATCGCCCGAGTGCATCCTCGCAACGAACACCTCCTCTCTGTCGGTCACCGACATGGCCGCCGATCTGGCCCGTCCCGAGCGGGTCGTCGGGTTCCACTTCTTCAACCCCGTCGCCGCGATGCCGCTGCTGGAGATCGTGAGGGCGCCGAAGACCGACGACGCCGTGCTCGCCACCGCCTTTGCCCTGGCCAAGCAGCTGAAGAAGAACGCCGTCCTGGTCCAGGACGCCCCGGCGTTCGTCGTCAACCGGATCCTCGGGCGCATGTTCGGCGAGATCACGAAGGTCTTCGACGAGGGCACCGATGCCGAGACCGCCGACAACGCGCTGCGGCCTCTGGGCCTGCCAATGACACCGTTCCGGCTGCTGGCCCTCGTGGGCCTGCCGGTGGGCCAGCACGTCCAGGAGTCGCTGCACGCCGCCTTCGGCGACCGGTTCCACGTCTCGGCGAACCAGCAGAAGCTGATCGACGCCGGCATCAAGGGACTGTGGGTCAAGGACGCGTCGGGCCGGGAGACCGTGCCCGAGTTCACCCTGGCGCTGATGGAGCGCGGCTCCTCGCCGTCGTCCAGCGAGGAGATCCTGCGGCGCACGCAGGACGCCCTCGCGGACGAGATCGGCAGGATGCTCGACGAGGGCGTCGTCGCCGCCCCGGAAGACATCGACCTGTGCGTCATCATGGGCGCCGGCTGGCCGATGCACCTCGGGGGCATCACGCCGTACCTCGACCGCACCGGCGCCTCGGAGCGGGTCCGCGGCAGGACGTTCCGCTAGGCCGCCCCGTTCACGACAAGCGCGCTCCATAACGACGCGCGCCCCAGATAACGACGAGCGCACCCGATAAATCGGGTGCGCTCGTCGTTTTTGGGTGCAGTCGTCGTTTCAGGGCGCGCTAATCACGACGACGCGCGGACTTCGGGGACGGACGTCGACGGGCCGGCCTCAAAGCGACAAACACACCGCACAGCGCCCACCGGACCAGATTGTGACGCGAGGACCCGCTTTTGACGGCGCGATCGTCGCTATCGGGTGCAGCCGTCGTTCTTGGGTGCAGCCGTCGTTTTCGGGCGCAGCAGTCGTTCTTGGGTGCAACCGTCGCTTTTGGGCGCGAAGCCGGGGAACGGACGCCGACGGGCAAGCCACAAAACGACGAACGCACCTCATTACGACGAACGCACCCGATAAATCAGGTCCGTTCGTCGCTTTCGGTCACCGCCGCCGCTTTCGGGCACCGCCGTCGCTTTCGGGCACCGCCGTCGCTTTCAGGCGCGCAGCCTGGGAACGGACGCCCGGCGGCGGACCTCAGCCCCGCGGGAAGATCCGGTCCAGCTCCTCGAGATCCGACGGCGACGGCGTCCAGGAGGCGGCCGCAGCGTTCTGTGCCACCTGCTCCGGGGTGGTGGCCCCGGCGATGATGCTCGACACGGTCGGCTGGGCCGCAAGCCACGAGAACGCCACCTGCACCTCGGTCAGCCCGCGGGCCGCCGCGAAAGCACCGAAGGCCGCCAGCTGCTGCAGGTCGGCCTGCTCGAGCAGGTGCGTGCGGACCCGGGTCAGCCGGCTGCCCTCGGGCGCCTTCCCGGAGGAGTACTTGCCGGTCAGCAGCCCGTTCGCGAGCGGGAAGTACGGCAGCAGTCCCAGCCCGTACGCGGCGGAGGCAGGGATCACCTCGTCCTCGGCGCCCCGGTCGAGCAGGCTGTACGCGTTCTGGGCCGAGACGAAGGGGGTGAGTCCTTCGAGCCGCGCCGTGAATTCGGCCTCGGCGATCTGCCAGCCGGCCCGGTTCGAGTGCCCGAGGTAGCGGACCTTTCCGTCGCTCACGAGGGTGTCGAGCGCCGACAGTGTCTCCTCGACGGGAGTCCCTGCATCGGGCACGTGGAACTGGTAGAGGTCGATCCAGTCGGTGCCCAGCCGCTTCAGGGACGACTCGACGGCGCGCAGGATGTACCGGCGGGAGCCGCGGGCACCCCAGTCGGGACCGTTGGCGCCGCGCATGTCCGCGCCGAACTTCGTGGCCAGCACGACGTCGTCCCGGCGCTTTCCGAGGGCCGCACCCAGCATTTCCTCGCTCAGCCCCGGGTGCCCGCCGTAGATGTCGGCGACGTCGAACAGGGTAATCCCGGCATCGATGGCCGCGCCGACGACGGCGTCGGTCCCCTGCTGGGTTTCCGTGACGGTGCCCGGGCGGCCGAGGTTGTTGCAGCCCAGGCCCACGGTTGAGACGCTCAGGCCGGAAGACCCGAGCCTTCGGTATTCAGTCATGCCTCACCCTTCCCGGGGAGTCCGGTGGAGCGGGATCAGGACGCAGAGAACCAGATGCCGATTTCCCGGGTGGCGGACTCGGCCGAGTCGGAGCCGTGGACGAGGTTCTGCTGCACCTTCAGCCCCCAGTCGCGGCCGAAGTCGCCGCGGATGGTGCCCGGGGCCGCAGCTGTCGGCTCAGTGGACCCGGCGAGCGACCGGAACCCTTCAATGACGCGCTGGCCTTCGAAGACGGCGGCGACGATCGGGCCGCTGAGCATAAACTCGACGAGCGGCTCGTAGAAGGGCTTGCCGACGTGTTCGGCGTAATGCTCCTCGAGGAGTTCGCGGGTGGCTGACATCAGTTTCAGATCCACAAGGGTGTACCCCTTGGTCTCGATCCGGCCGAGGATGGTGCCGGTCAGGTTCCGCGCGACGCCGTCGGGCTTGATCAGTACAAGGGTGCGTTCAGTGCTCACACGGTCCTCCAGGGGTTCGTGGGGAAAAGGAATCGAAATGCTCCGTCTTGAACTCTACTAAAGACAGGCAGGGTGCTGCCTATTCGGCGGCCGCCTCGGGGTGCTCCTTCTCCCACTCGGCCTGGGCGCGGTCCCGCTCGGCGTTCTCGCGGTCGAGCCTCCTGCCGGTGCGGATGCCGTAGAGCCAGGTGAGGGCGAACGCGGTTCCGACGAGGAACATGGTGGGCTCAAGGAACCCGGCGGCGATGATGGCGAGCTGGAGGACCCAGCCGACGGCGATGCCCCACGGGCGGGTCAGCACCGCGCAGGTGAGCACGAGCAGCAGGCTCAGCGCCACCCCGGCGCCGAGGATGAGCGCCGGGGAGAGCTCGTCCCGGCGCAGGCCGAAGATCACGAGGGTCCCAAAGAACACCACGAACGCCTCGAGCAGCAGCACCGTCGAAGCGAACATGATCTTGATCGAGCGGCGCTTCTTGGGCATCCCGGGACGCCACTCGCGCTGGGCCTTGGTCAGGCGGGCCATGGTCCTACTTTCCTAGGAGGGTCCGGGCCTCGCCCACGACGGTGATGGAGCCCGTAATGAGGATGCCGCCGGCGAGGTCGCCGGACTCCTCGGACTTCATCACCGCCCATTCGAGGGCGTCGTCGAGGCGCTCGGCGATGTGGATGTTCTCCTCGGCGAACCCGGCCGCCAGGGCGTCGGGCAGCAGGTCGGCGGCGGGGATAGCGCGCGGCGAGGTGGACTGGGTCAGGACGACGTCCTCAAGCACCCCGGCGAGCTCCTCGTGGAGTTCGGCCAGGATGGCCGCGGCGTCCTTGTCGGAGAGGACCCCGATGACCAGCACGATGCGCGGGAACTGGAAGGCCTCGGCGATACCGCGGGCGGCCGCCCGCGCCCCGTCGGCGTTGTGGGCGGCGTCCACGAGGATGCTCGGGGCGGTGCGGACCACCTCGAGCCGGCCCGGGGAGGTCACGGCCCGCAGCCCGGCACGCACGACGTCGGGCTCAAGCTGGCGGGCTCCCCCGCCCAGGAACGCCTCGACGGCCGCGACGGCGACGGCGGCGTTCTGCGCCTGGTGCTCGCCGTGGAGCGGGACCAGCAGTTCCTCGTACCGGCGCCCGGCGATGCCGGTGATGGAGACGACCTGCCCGCCGACGCCCACGCTGCGGGAGTCGACCGAGAACTCGACGCCCTCGAAGCGGAACTCCACTCCGGTCTCGCGGGCCTTCTCCAGGAGCACC
Organism: Arthrobacter zhaoguopingii; assembly: GCF_009828605.1. Classification (NCBI taxonomy): domain Bacteria; kingdom Bacillati; phylum Actinomycetota; class Actinomycetes; order Micrococcales; family Micrococcaceae; genus Arthrobacter; species Arthrobacter zhaoguopingii. Next base: position 428,654 of record NZ_WIAE01000002.1, read on the forward strand.
TGGGCGGCCTCTCGGGGCTGGGCGGCGCTGACGAGGAACCCGCCGGGCTTGATGATGCCCGCCTTCTCGTAGGCGATGTCCTCCACGGTGTCCCCGAGCAGGTCGGTGTGGTCGAGGGAGATGGGGGTGACCACCGAGACCGCGCCGTCGCCGACGTTGGTGGCATCGGTGATCCCGCCCAGTCCCACCTCGATGACGGCGACGTCGACGGGCTCGTCGGCGAAGACGGCGAAGGCGAGCACCGTGACGCATTCGAAGTAGGTGAGCCGCGGTTCGCCGGCGGCCTCGAGTTCGGCGTCGACGATGTCGAGGTACGGGCGGATCTCGTCCCAGACGCGCACGAACGTGTCGTCGGGCACGGGTTCGCCGTCGATGCTGATCCGTTCGGTCACCTTGGAGAGGTGCGGGCTGGTGTAGCGCCCGGTGCGCAGGTCGTGGGCCAGCAGCAGCGACTCGATCATCCGCGCCGTCGAGGTCTTCCCGTTCGTTCCGGTGATGTGGATGATCGGGAAGGCCTTGTTGGGTTCGCCGAGGATGTCCATGGCCCTGAACATCGGAGCCATGCGCGGCTCCATCTTGTTTTCGGGGGCGCGGCTCAGCAGCTCGGCGTAGACGCTTTCGACGGAGAACTGGTCAAGGGGCGCTTCGTCGTTCGGGTTCACTTGTGCCTTTCAACGGTGACGCGGAAGTCCTCGCCCGAACCGTTGCCGGCCCGCACGATCAGTTCATTGGTCAGGGTTTCGTCCTGGATGAGCCGGGCATGGTCCTGCAGGGCCTTCACGCTGGCGGGGGCCGTCTCGATGACCGCGGTGATGCGGTCGCTGATCGACAGGTCCGCGTCGCGGCGGGCCTGCTGGATGGCACGGATGGCGTCGCGGGCGGTGCCCTCGGCGGCCAGCTCGTCCGTGACGGCGGTGCTGAGGACGAGGAAGCCGCCTCCGGGGAGCACAGCGACGGCCTTCTCGTCGGAGTCGGCGCTTTCGACGACGGTCTCCAGGGTGTACTCCTGCTGCTCCAGCGCCACCCCGCCGGCGGTGACGGCGCCGTCGTCGTCCACGGACCAGTCGCCGGCCTTGGCGGCCCGAATGACGGTCTGGACGTTCTTCCCGAGGCGGGGTCCGGCGGCGCGGGCGTTGACGGCGAGCCGCTGGGTGATGCCGAATTCCTCGGGTGAGGCGTCGTCGGCGTCGATCAGGCGCACCGACTTGATGTTCAGCTCGTCGGCGATGATCGAGGTGAACTGGCCCTGCAGGCCCTCGGCGGAGGGCGCGACGACGATCAGTTCCGAGAGCGGCAGCCGCACCCGCAGGTTGGCGGCCTTGCGCAGGCTGGAGCCGGCCGAGCAGATCTGCCGGGTGCGGTCCATCCGCTCCACCAGGTCCGGGGCCCCGGGGAACTCTGACGGCGAGGGCCAGTCGGTGAGGTGCACCGAACGCCCGCCGGTGAGCCCGCGCCAGATCTCCTCGGAGATCAGGGGCAGCAGCGGGGCCGCGACGCGGCACACGGCCTCAAGGCAGGTGTAGAGGACGTCGAAGGCCTCGGTGTCCTCGTCGAAGAACCGCTGCCGGCTGCGCCGGACGTACCAGTTGGTCAGCGTGTCGAGGTAGCGCCGCAGCGACTCGCTGGCGTCGCTGATGTTGAACGCGTCGAGGGCCTCGGTGACCTCCCGGACCAGGTTGCCGGTGTTGGCCAGCAGGTACTGGTCGAGCGGTTCGCGCAGCCCCGCCGCAGCCTCGGCGCTCACGGTGCGCGCCTCGTAGCCGGCGCCCCCGTTGGCGGCGTTGGTGTAGAGGCTGAAGAAGTGCCACACGTTCCACAGCGGCAGGATGACCTGGCGCACGCCGTCGCGGATGCCCTGTTCGGTGACCACGAGGTTCCCGCCGCGCAGGATCGGCGAGGACATCAGGAACCAGCGCATCGCGTCGGAGCCGTCGCGGTCGAGGACCTCGGAGACGTCCGGGTAGTTCTGCAGGCTCTTGGACATCTTCTGGCCGTCGGAGCCCAGCACGATGCCGTGGCTGATCACATTGCGGAACGCCGGGCGGTCGAACAGGGCCGTGGCCAGGACGTGCAGGGTGTAGAACCAGCCGCGGGTCTGCCCGATGTATTCGACGATGAAGTCGCCCGGGTTGTGCGAGGCGAACCAGTCGGCGTTCTCCATCGGGTAGTGGACCTGCGCGTAGGGCATCGACCCGGAGTCGAACCAGACGTCGAGGACGTCGGTGACGCGGCGCATCGTCGACCCACCCTCCTCCGGGGACCGCGGGTCGTCCGGGTTGGGCCGGGTGAGCTCGTCGATGAACGGGCGGTGCAGGTCGGGCTTGCCGTCCTTGTTAAGCGGCAGGCGGCCGAAATCGGCCTCGATCTCCGCCAGGGACCCGTAGACGTCCGTGCGGGGGTAGGTGGGGTCGTCGGACTGCCAGACCGGGATGGGGCTGCCCCAGTAGCGGTTGCGGCTGATGGACCAGTCGCGGGCATTGGCGAGCCACTTGCCGAACTGGCCCTCCTTGACGCTGCCGGGGATCCAGTTGATCTCCTTGTTCAGCTCGACCATGCGGTCCTTGACCTTGGTGACCTCGACGAACCAGGAGGACACGGCGCGGTAGATCAGCGGGTTGCGGCAGCGCCAGCAGTGCGGGTAGCTGTGCACGTAGCTGGCCTGGCGCACCAGGCGTCCCTGCTCCTTGAGCACCCGGGTGATGGGCTTGTTCGCCGCGAACACGTGCTGGCCGGCGATCTCGGCGAGCGGGCCCGTGCCGAACAGGGGCAGGAAGCGGGCGCCGGAGTCGACCGAGAGGATCACCTGGATGCCGGCGGCCTCGGAGATCCTCTGGTCCTCCTCGCCGTAGGCGGGGGCCTGGTGGACGATACCGGTGCCGTCGGTCGTCGTGACGTAGTCGGCGACGAGGAACCGGAAGGCGTTGCGGTAGCCGCCGGCCTCGGGGTCGGCGAGGTAGTCCCAGAGCGGTTCGTAGGTGAGCCCCTCGAGCTGCGTGCCGGCGTAGGTTGCGGTGACGGCCGCGGCGGCCGCGGCGGCGTCGGGGTAGCCGAGGTCCTTGGCGTAGGCGCCGAGGAGGTCCTCGGCGATCAGGAAGCGGCCGGGGGTTCCGCCGGCGGCCTCCCGGGCGTCGGGCACGACGGCGTACCGGATGTCCGGCCCGACGGCGAGCGCCGCGTTGGTGGGCAGGGTCCACGGCGTGGTGGTCCAGGCGAGCGCGGCGGTGCCGGCCAGTTCCTTCGAGAGTTCGGAGTCGCCGGCGAGGATCGGGAAGGTGACGGTGACCGTCTGGTCCTGCCGGTCCTGGTAGACGTCGTCGTCCATGCGGAGCTCGTGGTTGGACAGCGGCGTCTCGTCGTTCCAGCAGTAGGGAAGCACCCGGTAGCCGTTGTAGAGCAGGCCCTTGTCGTAGAGGGTCTTGAAGGCCCACAGGACCGACTCCATGTACTCGATGTTGAGCGTCTTGTAGTCGTTCTCAAAGTCGACCCAGCGTGCCTGGCGGGTGACATAGTCCTTCCACTCCCCCGCGTACTTCATCACCGAGGCGCGGGAGGCGTCGTTGAACGCATCGATGCCCATTGCCTCGATCTGGCGCTTCTCGGTGATGCCGAGCTGCTTCATCGCCTCGAGTTCGGCGGGCAGGCCGTGGGTGTCCCAGCCGAAGCGCCGTTCGACGCGGCGGCCGCGCTGGGTCTGGTACCGGCCCACGAGGTCCTTGGCGTAGCCGGTGAGCAGGTGGCCGTAGTGCGGCAGGCCGTTGGCGAAGGGAGGCCCGTCGTAGAAGACGAACTCGTTGGAGCCGTTTTCCCCGGCGTCGCGGGCGTCGATCGAGGCCTGGAAGGTCCCGTCCTTGTCCCAGTACTTCAGGACCCGCTCTTCGATCTCGGGGAAGCGCGGCGACGCGCCGGCGCCTTCGGGCTGGCCCTGGCCGTCCGGGGCGGAGTCGGTGGCTGAGGTGGCTTTGGGGTAGATCTGCGGCATGTATTCATCCTGAACAACGGTGGAGACAGAACAAGGGGCGGTTATCCTGCTGCGAGGACGTGCTCTGAACCTGGAGGCCGGGGATGCCGGCCACCGGGAGCGGAACCCGCGGTACCACCTCACTTGCCGCCGCCGCGTGCCGGGCCTCCGCGGGGAGGCCGGCCCAACAGGGCTGCCACTCATTTTCAGGCGGTGACGGGCCCACCCGTCCGGTTCTACTGGGCCCTGCGGCCCCTGCTGGGCCCGCCGTGCTGTTCTTCCGGAAGCTCCCCGGTGATTGCCGGTTCGACGCTTATGGCCCAAGTCTAGCCGCCCGCGCGCAGGCGTGTCGAAAGGCGCCCGGGCGCCGGTTCGAAGGTTACGCCGGTTCGAAGGTTACGCCGGTTCGAAGGTTACGCCGGTTCGAAGGTTGCGCCGGGCCGCCGCCGGGGCCTCAGGGAAACGCCTCCGGGGGCCCCGTGAAGAGCCCCTCAGGTGGCGCGGATGACCTTGTGGTTCGCGGCCTGGGCCAGGGGGCGGAGCACCAGGGTGTCGACATTGACGTGGAGCGGCGCGTTGAGCGCGTACACGATGGCGTCGGCGACGTCGGCGGCGCTCAGCGGGTTCGCGACCCCCTCGTAGACCTTGTCGGCGGCCGCTGAGCTGCCGAGGCGGTTGAGGGAGAACTCCTCGGTGTGGACCATGCCGGGGGCCACCTCGATGACGCGGACGTTGTTCGCTGCCTCCTCGAGGCGCAGGGTGCGTGCCACCGCCTGCTGCGCGGCCTTCGCCGCCACGTAGCCGGCCCCGCCCTCGTAGGCGGCGAGGGCCGCGGTGGAGGTAAGGAACACGAAGCTGCCGTGCCCGCTGCTGCGGACCGCCGGCAGGAAGCCGCGGGTGATGCGCATCGACCCGAGCACGTTCACGTTGTACATGTGCTCCCAGTCGGCGGTGCGCGCCTCGGCGACCGTTTCCATGCCGAACGCACCACCGGCGTTGTTGATGACCGCATTCACCTCCCCGGCGGCGGTCACCTCCCGCACCAGGGCGTCAACCGAGTCCTGGTCGGTGACGTCGACGACGGCGGCCCGCGCCCCCGTCTCGGCCGCGAGCCGTTCGAGCCGGTCGGCGCGCCGGGCCGCGGCGGTGACGTCCCAGCCGGCGGCGCGCAGCGCACGCACCGTGGCGGCGCCGATTCCGGAACTGGCGCCCGTGACGACGGCGCGCAGGGGCCCGTCCGCGCTGCGCGAAGGGGACCCAATGGCAGGAGTTGGCGCTGGTTCGGTGCTCATTGCACCACTCTAGCCAGCAACCCCGGCCGGCGCCCGGCGCGGCGGCGGGTATACACGGGCGTCATGGAAGAATGGACACCATGGCCGAAAACATTCAGGGCACAGACACGCCCGCCCACCAGCCCGTCAACGTTCCCGACAAGCCAGCGCTCGAGGGCCTTGAGCCGCGCCTGGCCAAGCAGTGGAGGGACAACGGGACGTACGCGTTTCGCCGGGATACCACCCGGGAGGAGGTGTACTCGATCGACACTCCCCCGCCCACGGCGTCGGGTTCGCTGCACGTCGGGCATATGTTCTCCTACACCCAGACGGACGTGATGGCGCGCTTCCAGCGCATGCGGGGGAAGAACGTGTTCTACCCCATGGGCTGGGACGACAACGGCCTGCCCACCGAGCGCCGGGTGCAGAACTACTTCGGGGTCCGCTGCGAGCCCTCGGTCCCCTACGACGCCGGCTACACCCCGCCGGCGCAGCCCGCGAAGAACCAGCGGGACTTCGACGCCGTCTCCCGGCGCAACTTCATCGAACTCTGCGAGCAGGTCGCGGTCGAGGACGAGAAGGTCTTTGAGGACCTCTTCAGCACCCTCGGCCTCTCCGTTGACTGGAACCTGACCTACCGCACCATCGACGACACTTCACGGGCCGTCTCTCAGCGTGCCTTCCTGGCGAACCTCGCCGCGGGGGACGCCTACCTCGCCGAGGCGCCGACCCTGTGGGACGTCACCTTCCGCACCGCGGTGGCCCAGGCCGAGCTTGAGGACCGTGAGCAGCCCGGTGCGTACCACCGCATCGCCTTCTCCACCCCCGACGGCCAGAAGATCCACGTCGAATCGACCCGGCCCGAGCTCCTGCCGGCCTGTGTTGCCCTGGTGGCCCACCCCGACGACGAGCGCTACAAGCCGCTGTTCGGCACCACCGTCACTTCCCCGCTGTTCGATGTCGAGGTCGAGATCAAGGCCCACCCGCTGGCCAAGCCCGACAAGGGCAGCGGCATCGCGATGATCTGCACCTTCGGTGACCTCACCGACGTCACCTGGTGGCGCGAACTGCAGCTGCCCACCCGCGCCGTGGTCGGCCGCGACGGGCGCATCCGCACCGAGACCCCGGAGTGGATCGCCACCGACCGTGCCCGGGAGAACTACGCGGCCCTGGCCGGCAAGACGATCTTCAGCGCCAAGGAGGCCGTCGTCGATCTGCTCCGTGCCAGCGGCGACCTCGACGGCGAGCCCAAGAAGATCCTGCACCCGGTGAACTTCTACGAAAAGGGCGACAAGCCGCTCGAGGTCGTCACCAGCCGCCAGTGGTACATCCGCAACGGCGGGCGCGACGCCGACAAGCGCGAGCGGCTGCTCGCCCGCGGCCGGGAGATCGACTTCCACCCGGCGTTCATGCGCTCCCGGTACGAGAACTGGATCGAAGGCCTCAACGGCGATTGGCTGGTCTCCCGGCAGCGGTTCTTCGGGGTGCCCGTGCCGGTCTGGTACCGCCTGGACGCCGACGGCGAGCCGGATTACGAGAACCCGATCGTGCCCTCCAATGAGTCCCTGCCGGTTGACCCGGCCGGTGAGCCGGCCCCCGGCTTCGAGGAGAGCGCCAGGAACCAGCCGAACGGGTTCATCGGAGACGCCGATGTGCTCGACACCTGGGCGACGTCCTCGCTGACCCCGCAGATCGTCGGCGGCTGGTCGCGGGACGAGGAGCTGTTCTCCCGCGTCTTCCCCTTCGACCTGCGCCCCCAGGGCCACGACATCATCCGCACCTGGCTGTTCTCCACCGCGGTGCGCGCCGACGCACTGCAGGACTCCCCGCCGTGGCGCCACGCGGCGCTCTCCGGCTGGATCCTGGACCCGGACCGCAAGAAGATGTCCAAGTCCAAGGGCAACGTGGTAGTCCCGACCGACGTGCTTGAGCAGTTCGGCTCGGACGCGGTGCGCTACTGGGCCGCATCGGCCAAGCTTGGCGCCGACACTGCCTACGAGATCAACCAGATGAAGATTGGCCGGCGGCTGGCCATCAAGCTGCTCAACGCGTCGAAGTTCGTGCTGAACCTCGGGGCCACCGAGGCCTCGGCCTCCCCCTCGGCCCTGCCGCGGGTCGCCCTGCCCATCGACCTCGCCCTGCTGGCGCAGCTGCGCGAGGTCACGGCGCAGGCGACGGCGGCATTCGAGAAGTACGACTACGCGCGGGCGCTCCAGCTCACCGAGTCCTTCTTCTGGACCTTCACCGACGACTACGTGGAGCTCGTGAAGGACCGCGCCTACGGTGCGGCGGGCGAGGACGCGAAGGAGTCGGTGCTCACGGCCCTGGCCACGACGCTCGATGCCCTGCTGCGGCTGTTCGCCCCCTTCCTGCCCTTCGCCACCGACGAGGTCTGGAGCTGGTGGCGGGAGGGTTCGGTGCACCGCGCGCCGTGGCCGTCCGCCGACGCCCTGCAGGGCCTCGACGGCGCCGATCCCGAGCTGCTCACCTCCGTCGCCCTGGCGCTGGGAGGCGTGCGCAAGGCGAAGTCCGAGGCGAAGGTCAAGCAGCGCACCGAGGTGGCCACCGCCGTCGTCACCGCGTCGCCGGCCCGCGTGGCGCACCTGCATGCGGGTCTTCCCGACCTGCTCGCCGCCGGCAATGCACGCGACCTCACCCTCGCCGAGGGCGACGGCGACCTGACGGTCTCCGCGGTGGAACTGGTCCCCGCCGAGGTCTCGCCCGCCGACGCCTAGGCACTTGTATCGGATCTAGGCCCGCAACGACAACGGCCCCGCGCAGTGCGCGGGGCCGTTTGTGTGCCTGCCGCCGGGAGGGCGGCGTCGACGCCCTACTCGAAGCTGGGGTCCTCGGTGCGGGTGCGCTTGATCTCGAAGAAGCCGGGGAACGAAGCGAGCTGCACGGCGGCGTCGAAGATGCGGCCGGCTTCCTCCCCCCGGGGGATGCGGGTGAGGACCGGGCCGAAGAAGGCGGTGCCGTTGAAGGCGACGACCGGGGTTCCCACCTCGTCGCCCACCCGATCGATGGCCCCCTGGTGCGAGGCGCGGAGCTTGGCGTCGAATTCGTCAGTCGAACCGTAGTCGGCCAGCTCGTCCGGAAGCCCCACCTCGGCGAGGGCTTCCTTGATGACCAGTTCGAAGTCCCGGTTGCCGTCGACGTGGATCCGGGTGCCCATGGCGTCGTAGAGCGGCTTGGTGTACTGGGCGCCGTGCAGCGTCTCCGCCGCGATCAGGACGCGCACCGGCGCCCAGGCCGAGTCCATCAGGGTCCGGTAGTCCGGCGGAAGGTCGCGGCCCTCGTTCAGCACCGCAAGGCTCATCACGTGCCAGTCGATGCTGATGCTGCGGACCTGCTGGACCTCACCCATCCATCGGGATGTCACCCAGGCGTACGGGCACACCGGGTCGAACCAGAAGTCGGCCTTCTCGGCTACGGAATTTTGCATGGGGGTACTCCTTTTGGGGTTGGGACAGTTCTGTTCGCGGCGGACCGCGGCAGAAGAGAACGGCGCCGTGCCCCTCAGGGCACGGCGCCGATGCCGGGTACAGGCGGTTTCTCTACAGGATGGGGGTGGGAACTAGGCGGACTTGTTGCGGCGCTTGGCCACGACGTCGTGCGAGATCAGCGTCGGCTCGGCGCGCTTGGCGACGACGTCTGCGGTGATGACGACCGAGGCGACATCGTCGCGGCTTGGCAGGTCGAACATGACCGGCAGCAGCACTTCCTCCATGATGGCCCGCAGCCCGCGGGCGCCGGTTCCCCGCTCCAGGGCGAGGTCGGCGATCGCCTCGAGCGCCTTCGGGTCGAAGGACAGCTCGACGCCGTCGAGCAGGAACATCTTCTGGTACTGCTTCAGCAGGGCGTTCTTGGGCTCGGTGAGGATCTGCATGAGCGCCGGACGGTCAAGGTGGGTCACCGTGGTGATCACCGGAAGCCGGCCGATGAACTCCGGGATCAGCCCGAACTTCAGGAGATCCTCGGGCATGACGTCGCCGTAGCTGACTTCCTCGTTCTTCAGTGAGCTCAGCGGCGCACCGAACCCGATGCCCTTCCGGCCGGCCCGCGACCCGATGATCTCCTCGAGGCCGGCGAAGGCGCCGGCGACGATGAACAGCACGTTGGTCGTGTCGATCTGGATGAACTCCTGGTGCGGGTGCTTGCGCCCGCCCTGCGGGGGAACCGACGCCACGGTCCCCTCGAGGATCTTCAGCAGGGCCTGCTGGACGCCCTCGCCCGAGACGTCGCGGGTGATCGAGGGGTTTTCGCTCTTCCGGGAGATCTTGTCGATCTCGTCGATGTAGATAATGCCCTGCTCGGCCTTCTTCACGTCATAGTCCGCGGCCTGGATCAGTTTCAGGAGGATGTTCTCGACGTCCTCGCCCACATACCCGGCCTCCGTGAGCGCCGTCGCGTCGGCGACGGCGAACGGAACGTTCAGCCGCCGGGCGAGGGTCTGGGCCAGGTAGGTCTTGCCGCAGCCGGTCGGACCGATCAGCAGGATGTTGGACTTGGCGATCTCCACTTCCTCCGCACCGGGCGTGCCGGTGAGCGTTCCGGCCGTGCGCGGGGCGCTGCCGGACTGGATCCGCTTGTAGTGGTTGTAGACGGCAACGGCGAGGGAACGCTTCGCGGGCTCCTGGCCCACCACGTACTCCTGCAGGAAGTCGAAGATCTCGCGGGGCTTGGGCAGTTCGAACGTGCCAAGGTCCGCGACCTCCGAAAGCTCCTCTTCGATGATCTCGTTGCAGAGGTCGATGCATTCATCGCAGATGTAGACCCCGGGGCCGGCAATGAGCTTCCGCACCTGCTTCTGGCTTTTTCCACAGAAAGAGCACTTCAGCAGATCCGCGCTCTCACCAATGCGAGCCATGTGTCAGTCCCCTTACGTGGTACTTGGATGCTGTTTCCACTCTAGGCCACATGATCCCGCGAATCAGTACCAAAATGCCCGTAGTGCCAAACCTGGCACTACGGGCATCGGCGGCCGGGCCGGGAGCGGCCGGTGGAAATTACGGCGTGTTGATCATCGGCTGGACCATCTTGCGCGAGGTCAGGACCTCGTCGACGAGACCGTAGGAGACCGCTTCGGCCGCCGTGAGGATCTTGTCGCGCTCGATGTCGCGGTTGACCTGCTCGGTGTCGCGCCCGCTGTGCAGGGCGATGGTGTCCTCGAGCCAGGTGCGCATGCGCATCACTTCGTTGGCCTGGATCTCGAGGTCCGAGGCCTGTCCGCCCTGCCCGCCCGAGAGGGCCGGCTGGTGGATCAGGACGCGGGCGTTCGGCAGCGCCAGGCGCTTGCCGGGCGCACCGGCGGCCAGCAGGACGGCGGCGGCGCTGGCGGCCTGCCCGAGGCACACCGTCTGCACCTCCGGACGGATGAACTGCATGGTGTCGTAAATCGCCGTCATGGCCGTGAACGACCCGCCGGGCGAGTTGATGTACAGCGTGATGTCGCGCTCGGGGTCGGTGGACTCGAGCACGAGCAGCTGGGCCATGATGTCGTCGGCCGAGGCGTCGTCAACCTGGGTGCCGAGGAAGATGATGCGGTCCTCGAACAGCTTCGTGTACGGATCCTGACGCTTGAAGCCGTAGGGCGTGCGCTCCTCGAACTGCGGCAGGATGTAGCGGCTTGAGGGCATCTGGGGTGCCTGCGACCCGGCCGTGGCCGAGAAATTGGTGTTCATGGGGGTCTCCTGGTGGAAAGGCTGTGAAAGGTAGGAAACTGCGGGCACTTACGGGCGGTGGGTTCCGCCGCCGCCGGACACCGTGCCGGCGTGGGCCGAGATGTGGTCGAAGAACCCGTACTCGAGGCCTTCCTGGGCGGTGAACCACTTGTCGCGGTCGTTGTCCTTGAGGATGGTCTCGACGCTCTGGCCGGTCTGCTCGGCAGTCAGCTCAGCCATGACCCGCTTCATGTGGAGGATCAGTTCGGCCTGGATGCGGATGTCGGAGGCGGTACCGCCGATGCCACCGGAGGGCTGGTGCATGAGGATGCGCGCGTGGGGGGTGGCGTAACGCTTGCCCTTGGTGCCGGAGGACAGCAGGAACTGGCCCATCGAGGCGGCGAGGCCGGTGGCGACAGTGACCACGTCGTTCGGGATGAACTGCATGGTGTCGTAGATGGCCATGCCGGCGGTCACCGAGCCGCCGGGCGAGTTGATGTACAGGAAGATGTCCCGCTCCGGGTCCTCCGCCGAGAGCAGCAGGAGCTGGGAGCAGATGACGTTTGCGTTGTCGTCCCGCACCTCGGAACCGAGCCAGATGATGCGCTCCTTGAGGAGCCGGTTGAAGATGTAGTCATCGCGTCCGCCCGGATCGGCGGTCGCCATGCTGGGGGTGGTTGGTTCGGTTGCCATTCTCGTTAACCTCTCACTCTGGCGGGCGCTTCCCCGAGAGGGGCTGCCCGTCCGTTTGTCTCACATTGGACACTAACCCGCCCCGGCGAATTTTTGCTCCTGCTCCGGGAACTGTTCGCTGACGGCGCACCACCCCGGGCCGGGCATTTCCGGTCGGAACCGGGGCCGCCGGGGCAACGCAAAAGACGCCGCGGCCCGGGGGGCCGCGGCGTCTTTTCACGCTGGTGGAACGGGATCAGGCGCGCTGTGCGTCGTCGCCCTCGGCGACCTCGGCAGCCGGCGCGTCCTCGACGGTGTCGTCGACGTCGACGGTCTCGGTGTCATCGGCGCCGGGACGCACGAAGTCGGTGAGATCGACGGCGTCACCGTTGGAGTCGGTGACCTTCGCCAGTTCGAGGACCTTGGCCAGGGCCTTGCGGCGCCGGACCTCTCCGACGATCATCGGGACCTGGCCGCTGGAGTCGAGCATCTGGGCGAACTGGTTCGGCTCCATGCCGTACTGGCTCGCGGTCGAGACGATGTAGTCGATCAGTTCGGCCTGGCTGACCGAGACCTCTTCCTTCTCGGCAACGGTGTCGAGGATGATCTCGTTGCGGAACGCGCGCTCGGTGTTGGTGCGCACCTCCGCACGGTGCTCCTCGGTGTCGTGCTCTTCGCCGGCGTTGCCGGCGTTCTCGGGCTTGAAGTGCTGCTCGAGCTGCTCGGCGATGACGGCCTCGGGGACGGGCACCTCGATCATCTCGACGAGCTTGTCGAGGACCTTGTCGCGGGCTTCGACGCCCTGGTCGACGATCTTGCTTTCGGCGGCGCGCTTGGTGAGGTCCTCGCGCAGCTCGGCTGCGGTGTCGAACTCGCTGGCCAGCTGGGCAAAGTCGTCGTTGACCTCGGGGAGCTCGCGCTCCTTGACGGCCTTGACGGTGACGGTGACCTCGGCGTCGGCGCCGGAGTGCTCGCCGCCGGCGAGCTTCGTCGCGAAGGTGGCGGACTCGTCGACGCTCAGGCCGGTGACGGCCTCGTCCATGCCCTCGAGCATGGTGCCGGCGCCGACCTGGTAGGAAAGGTCCTGCGCGGAGTCGACCTCTTCGCCGTCGACCTTGGCGCTGAGGTCGATCGTCAGGAAGTCCCCGTCCGCGGCCGGGCGGTCGACGGTGTTCAGCGTGCCGAAGCGGCTGCGCAGCTCGTCCACGGCCTTATCGATGTCCTCGTCCGATGCCTTGGCGGCCTCGACGGTGACCTCGATGCCCGAGTAGTCGGGCAGTTCGATCTCGGGGCGGATGTCCAGCTCCACGGTGAAGACGAGCTGGCCGTCCTTCTTCGCGGGATCCGGAACCTCGGTGATCTCCACCTCGGGGCGGCTCAGCGGCCGGATTCCGGTCTCCTTGACGGCGTTCTGGTAGAACCCGTCGAGCCCGTCATTGACGGCGGTCTCGATGACGTAGCCGCGGCCAACGCGCTGGTCGATGAGCTGCTGGGGAACCTTGCCCTTGCGGAATCCAGGAACCTGCACCTGACCGGCGATCGTCTTGTAAGCCGCGTCGATGTTCGGCCTGAGTTCCTCGAACGGGACCTCGACATTGAGCTTCACCCGCGTGGGGGAAAGGTTTTCGACAGCGCTCTTCACAGCGTAGGACTCCTGAGTGATTGGGATAGTTTCCGTATTGAAAACGAGGACTCGGTATCCGGAAATACTGGGGTCCTCGACATACGGAGTCGGGGTGACAGGAGTTGAACCTGCGACTTCCTGCTCCCAAAGCAGGCGCTCTACCAAGCTGAGCTACACCCCGAGAGTGCGAGAGCCAGTCTACGTAACTTTGACCCCCGTTGCACATTTGGCGAATGCAGCCCACCTGTGGTGTAGTTATATGCGTTCCGGAGAGCCTCTGAGGCCCGGAATCCGGGGATGTAGCTTAATGGTAAAGCCTCAGTCTTCCAAACTGATTACGCGGGTTCGATTCCCGTCATCCCCTCGGAAACGAAAAACACCCGGACGTCTGAGACGTCCGGGTGTTTCTGTGTGCGCTGCCGTGGGGGCGGGCCGCAGTGCCTAGTCGGGGACGTCCCCGGTGGCTTCGTAGTCGGCGATCTTGCCGATGCGGCGCACGTGGCGGTTGTCGTTGCTGAACGGCTCGGCGAGGAACGCCTCGATGATTGAGGTCGCCTCCTCGACGCTGTGCTGGCGCCCGCCGACGGCGATGATGTTCGCGTCGTTGTGGTTGCGGGCCAGCCGGGCGGTGTCGAGGTTCCAGGCCAGGGCGGCGCGGATGCCGCGCACCTTGTTGGCGGCGATCTGCTCGCCGTTGCCGGACCCGCCCAGCACGATCCCGAGCGCCTCCACCCCTGCGGCCTGGTCGGCGACAACGGCGAGGGCCGCGTTGATGCAGAAGCGGGGGTAGTCGTCCTCGGGGTCGTACTCGGCCGGGCCGTGGTCGACCACGTCGTAGCCGGCGGTGCCGAGATGGCCGACAAGGTGGGCGCTGAGCTCCATCCCTGCATGATCTGTGGCGAGGTGGACACGCATGAGCATTCCGTTCAGTCGGGGGTGGTTCCGCCTCCAGCCTACTGCCAAGGCGCCGGGGCTTCCGCTCCCCCGGGCACGACGCCCGGCCCACCCCGAGTGCACCCGTTTACCGGAAGTCGGTCCGTCGGAACGCCCAAAGGGAGGTGCTCAAAAGGAAAAAGTGGAAGAATACGAAACGCTGCGCAGGGCAACCCCGACGCGGCGTCCTTGTTCCCCACCCTGGAGGCGACCCCTTGCCCGGCATGAACCTGACGCGCAGTGAAGCCAGCGTCCGCTCCGAACTCCTGCAAGTCCACTCCTACGACATCAACCTTGACCTGATGCGCGGGGAGCGCGTGTTCGGCTCGAGGACGGTGATCCGCTTCGATGCGGCCCAGGGCGCCTCAACCTTCATCGATGCCGTGACCGACACGGTGCACCGCGTGAGCCTCAATGGCGTGGAACTCGATCCAACTCAGGTCGCCGACGGGCACCGCATCGCCCTGCCGGACCTCGCCGCCTCCAACGAGCTCGTCGTCGACGCCGACATGCTGTACATGAACACGGGCGAGGGCCTCCACCGCTTCGTCGATCCCGTGGACGGCGAGGTCTACCTCTACACCCAGTTCGAGGTTCCTGACTCCCGGCGCGTGTTCGCGGTGTTCGAGCAGCCAGACCTGAAGTCGACCTTCCGCTTCACCGTGACCGCGCCGCCGCACTGGGATGTCATCTCCAACTCCCCCACCCCCGAGCCCGTCGCCGCCGCCGCTGCCGGCGAGGAGCCGGCACGCTCCACCTGGTCGTTCGAGCCGACTCCGGTCATGTCCTCCTACGTCACGGCCCTGATCGCCGGGCCGTACCAGGCGGTGCGCAGCGAACTGACGAGCGCTGACGGGCGCACCATCCCGCTTGGGGTCTTCGCCCGCCGGTCCCTCATGCAGCACCTCGACGCCGAAAACATCTTCAAGCTCACCCGCCAGGGCTTCGAGTTCTACGAAAAGCAGTTCGGCACGCCGTACCCCTTTGAGAAGTACGACCAGCTGTTCGTCCCGGAGTTCAACGCCGGGGCCATGGAAAACGCCGGTGCGGTGACGTTCGTCGAGACCTACGTCTTCCGCTCCCGCGTCCCCGAGGCCACGGTGGAGCGCCGGGCCATCACCATCCTCCACGAGCTGGCCCACATGTGGTTCGGCGACCTCGTCACCATGAAGTGGTGGAACGACCTGTGGCTCAATGAGTCCTTCGCCGAGTACATGTCGACCCTGGCCGCCGCGGAGGCGACGGAGTTCACCCAGTCCTGGACCACGTTCGCCTCGCTCGAGAAGTCCTGGGCGTACCGCCAGGACCAGCTGCCCTCAACGCACCCGATCGTCGCCGAAATCAAGGACCTCGATGACGTCCAGGTGAACTTCGACGGCATCACCTATGCCAAGGGCGCCTCGGTGCTCAAGCAGCTGG
This sequence comes from Arthrobacter zhaoguopingii, assembly GCF_009828605.1. Lineage (NCBI taxonomy): Bacteria > Bacillati > Actinomycetota > Actinomycetes > Micrococcales > Micrococcaceae > Arthrobacter > Arthrobacter zhaoguopingii. The sequence goes on from NZ_WIAE01000002.1 coordinate 444,194, forward strand.
TCGCCTGGGTCGGCCAGGAGAAGTTCATGGAGGGCGTGCGGGAGTACTTCTCCCGGCACTCCTGGAAGAACACCGAGCTCAAGGACCTGCTCGTCGAACTCGAGAAGGCCAGCGGGCGCGACCTCACCCGGTGGTCCTCGCTGTGGCTGGAGACCGCCGGCGTGAACACCCTGCGCCCCGAGTTCACCGTGACCGAGGACGGTGTGATCACCGCCTTCTCCATCGAACAGTCCGCGCCCGAGGACTACCCCACCATCCGCCCGCACCGGCTCGCGGTCGGCTTCTACGACCTCGACGACGAAGGCCGGCTGACCCGGGTGGCCCGGATGGAGCTCGACGTCGACGGTGAGCGCACCGAGGTTCCCGAGGCCGTGGGGCAGCGCCAGCCCGCCCTGGTCCTGCTGAACGACGACGACCTCGCCTACGCCAAGATCCGCCTTGACCCGGCGTCGCTGCGCACCTCCATCCGCCACCTGCGGAACTTCGCCGATTCGCTGGCCCGCACCCTCGTGTGGGGGTCGGCGTGGGACGCGGCGCGGGACGGCGAGACCCCGGCGCGGAACTACGTCGAACTGATCATGCAGAACATCGGCGAGGAATCCGATTCCTCGGTGGTCCTCGTGCTGCTCCGCCAGCTTGCCGCCACGCTCACGTTCTACGTCAACCCCGAGGACCGGCAGGCCATGAGCGACGCCGTGGCCGACAGCCTGCTCGAACTCTCCGAGGCGGCCGGGCCCGGCTCAGACTCGCAGCTCCAGTTCATTAAGGCGTTTGCCACCCATGCCCGGACCGACGCCCAGCTCGACGTCGTCGAGGCGATCCTGACCGGCACCTCCGTCCCTGAAGGGCTGACGGTCGACCCGGACCTCCGCTGGGAGCTGCTCACCTCACTCGTCGCCGGGGGCCGGTACGGGCAGGAGCAGATCGACGCCGAACTCGAGGCCGACTCCACGGCGACCGGCCAGCTTGCGGCCGCCCTGGCACGCGCCGCGGTGCCGACCGCGGAGGCCAAGGCCGACGCCTGGACCGCCATCGTGGAGCGCAGTGACCTGCCCAACGCCGCCCAGCGGTCGGCGATCCAGGGTTTCACCCGCGTCCACGACACCGCACTGCTTGAGCCGTACGCCGCGAAGTACTTCGACTCGGTCCGGGAGGTCTGGGACTCGCGCACCTACGAGATCGCCCAGCAGATCGTCGTCGGCCTGTACCCCTCCCGGCTCGTCTCCGAGGGCACGCTCGAGCGGACCGACGCGTTCCTGGCCGAACTCGGCGACGAGATTCCGTCGCTGCGGCGCCTGATCCTCGAGAACCGCGACGGCGTGCAGCGGGCGCTGCGCGCCCAGGCCGTGGACCGGTAGCCCGTGAACCTCTCCGAACATCGATACAACGTGGCGGTGAAGTGGACGGGGAACCTCGGCACCGGCACCTCGGGCTACCGGGAGTACAGCCGGGAGAACGAGGTCACCGCCCCCGGGCTGCCGCTCCTTCCGGGCACCGCCGATCCGACCTTCCATGGGCAGAAGGACCGGTGGAACCCGGAGCAGCTGCTCCTGGCCGCCCTGTCCCAGTGCCACCTGCTGTCCTACCTGCACGTGGCAGTGAAGGCGGGCGTGACTGTGACCGCCTACGACGACGACGCCGAAGGCTTTCTGCGGCTCAACCGCGACGGCACCGGCGAATTCACCCGCGTTCTCCTCCGTCCCCGGGTGACGGTCGCCTCACCGGAGGACGTCGAGAAGGCCACCGGGCTTCACGCCCAGGCCGCTGCGACGTGCTTCATCGCCCGTTCGGTGAACTTCCCGGTCGACCATGAGCCCGTCACGGTCCTGGCGGACCCGGCGGTAGCCTAGTAACAGCAGCGCCGCCGGACCCCCGCACCGGGCGGGAGCTGGCCCCGCGGCACCCACGAAGGAAGCAGTAACACCGGCATGGAACTCTTTCCGGAGCTTGGCTACGGCGGGCGCGTCATCGGCGCGGTCCTCATCCTGATCGTCGCCCTCATCCTCTGGCTCATCGTCCGCTACCTGGTGCACCGGTCTGTGACCCGGGTCCAGAACGGCTATAACGTCTTCAAGAAGCCCCACTTCCGGTGGGCGCAGCCAGTACTGCGCTCACTCGACACCGGGCGGCGCAGCCAGCGGGCCGAGACCATCGGCGGACTCCTCACCAGCGTCGCCGCCGTGAGCCTCGCCGTGATCGCCATCACGATGGCCCTGGGCGAATTGGGCCTGCAGATCGGCCCCATCCTTGCCAGCGTCGGCATTGTCGGCATTGCCATCGGTTTCGGCGCCCGGGAGGTTATCCGGGACGCGTTCCTCGGCTTCTTCATCACCATCGAAGACCAGTACGGCATCGGGGACACCATCGAGATCGGTGAGACCGTCGGCGTGGTGCAGTCCGTTGGTCTGCGCATCACGCGCATGGTCGATGCGAACGGTGCCATCTGGTACGTGCGCAACGGCGACATCACCAAGGTGGGCAACCGCTCGCAGGGAAACTACATCGAGCCGGCGCCGGCGGACCAGCCGGAGACGGCAGGAGAGAAGCCATGACCGAACCCGAGCCGATGCTCCAGGAGACCATTCCGCTGACGGCTGGACGGCCGCCCCTGCCTGCGGACCGGGTCATTCAGGTCGGGCAGGGCTTCACCCAGCCCGACTACAACTTCTACGAGGCGGTCGGCGGCCACCCCGCCTTCGTTAAACTGATCGACGTCTTCTACGACGGCGTGGCCCAGGACGAGATCCTGCGGCCCATGTACCCGGAGGAGGACCTCGGGCCGGCCAAGGAGCGCCTGCTGCTGTTCCTCGAGCAGTACTGGGGCGGGCCTAAGACCTACGGCGAGCAGCGCGGACACCCGAGGCTGCGCATGCGCCACATCCCCTTCCAGGTCACACCGAAGGCCCGCGACGCCTGGCTGCGCCACATGCGCACCGCCGTCGACTCCCTGGACCTCGCCCCTCTGCACGAAGCGACCCTGTGGGACTACCTCGACCGGGCGGCACAGTCCATGGTGAACGCCGCCGACCCGGCCTGACCTCCCCCCCCCCCCCGCCGTGTCGACCCGGCCTGACCTCCACCCCATCGAGGACGCACCAATTACCGGCGGCACGGCCCGTTGGCGGTCGATGCTGCACCCTCGATGGTGGTGTGAGCCGGAGCCCGCAGCCCGTGCTTTGCCCCCATCATCGAGGACGCACCAATTACCGGCATCGCGGCTCATGGGCGGTCAGTGCTGCGTCCTCGATACTGCGCCGGAACGCGCCGTGGGTGTCCCGACCGCCGGCCCGCGGCCGGTGGAACTCTCAAGGGCGTCTAGAGAACCGCGGCGGCCCGCACCAGCACATGCCCGCGCGACGTGCTCAGCCGGGTCCACCGGCCGTTGGTGAACAGCGACGGCGTTTCACCGTCAGCGAGGAACCCCAGGGCGAAGGCGCCGAAGGCGGCTCCGGCCGGCAGGCCCGCGGGGGCTCCGGGGATCGCCCTCCCCCAGACCGTGCCGCGCCGGTTGTTGACCATCAGCGCTCCGGCGCGGTCGGGAAGGCTGCCGGCGACGTCGGCGATCCCGGCCCTCGCCGCCTCTTCGAGTGCGTCGGTGGCGAGCGTCCCCGCAGGCTCCCAGCCGGAGCGGGGCGGCAGCACTCCGGCCCAGTTCTGCCGCAGTGTCGTCGTCGGGACGGCGAAGACGACGTCGTCCCGCATGCGCGCCAGCCGGTCGGAGACCGAGGCCAGCGCCACCGTCACATCGACGCGGGCCGGCTCCGCGAGGGGCATGGTGCGCAGTCCGAGCACCGTGGGGATCGCCTCACCGAGCACAGCGGGTCGCAGCATGCAGACGTAGGCAGCCAGGACGGTTCCCGAGGCCTGGAGCCGCACGGCGCCGTCATCGGTTGCCCGCGCCCGCGCCGTGAAGGTGCGCAGGTCGGCCGAGACCTGGGCATCGGGGAAGACGAGGTGCGTTGACTCGAGTGCCCCCGTCACTGCCGGGCCCACCGTCCGCAGGAAGCGGGGAACTGGACGACCGTGGCGGTGTGACCATGGGTATCGCCGTCGCCGCAGCGCGGCGGGAGAAGGACTGGGAGGGTACGGGGCATGGATCCATCCTCTCAAACCCGCCGCCCGCGGACCATTCGGCCGGACCGGTGGCCGGAGCGCCGGGTGCCGCCTTGAGGCGCCGGTATCGGTACGTCTAAGGTCAGCAGTAGGCCCGGACGCCTGCGCCAAGGATCCGGAGAACGCACCCGCCCCGAGGAGACACCGCCCCATGGCCGCAGAGCCCCGCACCGACCCCACGCTCTCGCTGCTGTCCCTGCTCGACCTGAGCAGCGCCGACGGCGCGCAGACCGACGAGGACATCTTCGTTGGGACTTCGGCCCCCCAGCCGGGCAAGCGGGTGTTTGGCGGGCAGGTGCTGGGACAGTCGCTCATTGCGGCGATCCGGACTGTCGAGCCCACCCGGGAGGTGCACTCGATGCACGCCTATTTCCTGCGGGCCGGCGACGCCGACCTGCCCATCACCTTCGGCGTGCAGCGCCTCCGTGACGGCAGGTCCTTCTCCGCCCGGCGCACACACGCCTACCAGGACGGCGTGCCGATCCTGTCGATGATCGCCTCCTTCCAGGAGCCCGACGAGGGCCTGACCCACCAGGACCCCATGCCCTCGGGCGTGCCGGACCCGGAATCGCTGCCGAGCACCGCCGACCTGCTGGGCGGCTTCGACCACCCGGTGGCCAAAGCCTGGGCCTTCGACCGCCCCTTCGACGTCCGTCACCTCGACTCCCCGCTCTACGTCAGCAACGACGGCGTCCGCGAGCCGCGCAACGCCGTCTGGATGAAGACCTTCGGCCCGATGCCCGACGACGACGGGCTGCACCGGGCGGCCCTGGCCTACGCGAGCGACTACACGCTGCTCGAGCCGATCCTGCGGCCGCACGGGCTGAGCTGGATCCACCCGGGAATGAGCGTGGCCAGCCTCGACCACGCCATGTGGTGGCACCGCCCGGTGCGGGTCGATGAATGGCTGCTGTATGTGCAAAGCTCCCCCAGCGCCTCGGGTGCCCGCGGGCTCGCCGCCGGGAAGATCTACAACCGGGCCGGGGACCTCGTGGCCAGCGTGGCGCAGGAGGGCATGGTCCGCGTGCCCCGGGAGGGCTGAGTACCCCGGCTTTCCCGGCCGGCCGGGCATTCCGCTCCCGGCCCGGACGACGCCTCCGCTGGACCGCACCGCGGCTCCCGGCACAGTGCAGAAAGACACGGACCGAACGGTCCGTGTCTTTCTGCGTTTATCCTTCGCGCGGCCTGCCGTTGCTGGCGGGCGGAGGCGCCGACCGGCCGGAGCCGGTCGGCGTCCGCCGTCGACCGTTGCCTTAGCCGCGGGTCAGGCGGCGGTGGGTGACCCGGTGCGGCTTGGCCGCGTCGGGGCCCAGGCGCTCGATCTTGTTCTCCTCGTAGGCGTCGAAGTTGCCCTCGAACCAGTACCACTTGTCCGGCTCGGCCTCGGTGCCCTCGTAGGAGAGGATGTGCGTGGCCACCCGGTCAAGGAACCACCGGTCGTGCGAGACGACGACGGCGCAGCCCGGGAATTCAAGCAGCGCGTTCTCGAGGCTCGAAAGGGTTTCGACGTCGAGGTCGTTGGTGGGCTCATCGAGCAGGAGCAGGTTGCCGCCCTGCTTGAGGGTCATGGCGAGGTTAAGGCGGTTGCGCTCACCACCGGAGAGCACCCCGGCCTTCTTCTGCTGGTCGGGGCCCTTGAAGCCGAACGCCGAGACGTAGGCCCGGGACGGCATTTCGACCTGGCCGACCTGGATGAAGTCATGACCACCCGAGACGACCTCCCACAGGGACTTGTTCGGATCGATTCCGCCTCGCGACTGGTCGACGTAGGAGATCTTGACCGACTCACCAATGCGCAGCTCGCCGTCGTCAAGCGGCTCAAGCCCAACGATGGTCTTGAACAGCGTGGTCTTACCCACACCGTTGGGGCCGATGACGCCCACGATGCCGTTGCGCGGCAGCGAGAAGGAGAGCCCGTCGATGAGCACGCGCTCGTCATAGCCCTTGCGCAGGTTCTTCGCCTCGATGACCTGGCTGCCCAGGCGCGGTCCCGGCGGGATCTGGATCTCTTCAAAGTCGAGCTTCCGGGTCCGCTCGGCCTCGGCCGCCATCTCCTCGTAGCGGTTCAGGCGCGCCTTGGACTTGGTCTGGCGGCCCTTGGCGTTCGAGCGCACCCATTCGAGTTCCTCGGTGAGGCGCTTGGACAGCTTGGCGTCCTTCTTGCCCTGGACTTCGAGGCGGGCCCGCTTCTTCTCCAGGTAGGTGGAGTAGTTGCCCTCGTAGGGGTAGAGGTGGCCGCGGTCGACCTCTGCGATCCACTCGGCCACGTGGTCGAGGAAGTACCGGTCGTGGGTGACAGCCAGCACGGCGCCCTGGTAGGCGGAGAGGTGCTGCTCGAGCCAGAGCACGCTTTCGGCGTCGAGGTGGTTGGTGGGCTCATCGAGCAGGAGCAGGTCCGGCTTCTGGAGCAACAGCTTGCACAGGGCGACGCGGCGGCGCTCACCACCGGAGAGCACGGTGACGTCGGCGTCCGGCGGCGGGCAGCGCAGGGCGTCCATGGCCTGCTCGAGCTGGGAGTCGAGGTCCCACGCGTCGGCAGCGTCGATGGCCTCCTGCAGCTGTCCCATCTCGGCCAGGAGCGTGTCGTAGTCGGCGTCCGGATTCGCCATCTCCTCGGAGATTTCATTGAAGCGCTCGATCTTGCCGTAGATCTCCGCCACGCCCTCCTGGACGTTGCCGAGCACTGTCTTCTCCTCGTTCAGCGGGGGCTCCTGAAGCAGGATCCCGACGGTGTAGCCGGGGCTCAGGCGCGCTTCGCCGTTGGAGGGGGTGTCGAGGCCGGCCATGATCTTGAGGATGGTGGACTTACCGGCACCGTTCGGGCCGACCACGCCGATCTTTGCGCCGGGGAAGAAGGACATGCTCACGTCGTCGAGGATCACTTTGTCGCCGACGGCCTTGCGGGCCTTGGTCATTGTGTAGATAAATTCCGCCATACCACTAAGGCTAGTGCGTGGCAGGGTATATCTCACATTCCGCACAGAGCCGCTCCATCCCGTGTCAGTGGGCGGCACCGGCCTTCGTGGCTGACCTTCCTCCACCGTCTGCCAGGTCGCCTTCCCCGCCTTCGGGCCCATGTTCTGCGTCGAGTCCTTCCACGGTGCCCAGGTTGTCCGGCGCATCAAGGATCTGACCGGTGGCAGGGTCGACACCCTCCGGCACCGGGCCGTCCACCCCGTTTCCGGGTTCCTGGGTCTTCTCGGTCTTCTCCGTCTTCTCCGTCTTCTCCGTGGAACTCCTCCGGAACGCCGCGGTCCCCCACATCAGGTCGTGGCCGACCGACTCCGCGTCGATCTCCACCGAGGTTCCGGTCCGCCCGTCCTCCGTTGACCACGGACGGACCTTCAACCGTCCGTAGACGACGACACGGTCGCCCTTCTTCAGGCTCGCCGAAGCGTTAGTGGCAAGCTGGCGGAACATCGAAATCGAGTACCAGTTCGTGTGCCCGTCGACCCAGGCCCCAGCCTCCCGGTCGTAGCGCCGTTCGGTCGTACACATGCGGAACCCCGCAATCGGCAGGCCGCTGGGCGTGAGCGCCAGCCGCACCTCCGTGGCAACGTATCCCCGCACCGTGATGGTCTCGCTCATCGCTGTTCCTTCCGCCCGGAATCGCCTTGGACCGGCCGAACACCGGCCCTGGTGAAAGTCTGCTCAGGTCCAGCCGGGTTGGTCCCGGATGGGCCGCGTATGTGGACATCTGGAGGGCACCGACCTGGCCCGGGGCTGGGTTTTCGGCGCGTCCGGGCGGACGCCGGAAGTTAGCATGGGGACGAACCCGAGCTGCAAAGGGGACAGCATGGCTGGACATACCCGCCGAACCGGAATCCTGCCCGTTGCAGGGGCCGCCGCGGCAATGGCACTGATCGCCTTTCGAGCCGCTCTTCGACGGCGGACTGCCCGCCGCCGGGCCACCCGACGGGCTGCGGTCGCCATGCCCGCCGGCACGGGGACCGCCAACACCCGCACCGCCGCCGCGGGTACGGCCACCACTGGTACGGCCACCGCACGGACCATCGGCATCCTCTCGGACTCCCACGCTTACGGGAAGCATTCGTGGTGGCGCCAGACGGTCGTTGCGGGCGCCGTGCCCGGGCTTCGGCTCGGGCCCTACGAATCCCATCCCGGGGCGCAGACAGTGGGCCTGGTCGACCGCCTCGATGCGGCGGTCCGACAGGCGGACCTGGTGGTGGTGCAGGCCGGAACCAACGACATCCGCAAGGGACGGTCTTCAGAACAGGCCGCCGAGGGCGTGCGCGTGCTCTGGGACGGGATCACCGCACGCGGCGCCGCGCCCGTTGCTGCCCTCGTGCCGCCGTCGGACACGCAGCCCGCCCTCGCCGTCGAGCTGAACCGGCTGCTGAGGACTGCCGCGAAGGCCCGGAATATGCCCCTGCTCGATGTGTACACCCCGGTGGCGGCGGCCGACGGGTCGTGGCGCGCCGGGCTCAGCAACGATGGGATCCACTCCAACCGGAAGGGCTCGGACCTGATGGCGGAGGCGGCCCGCGGGCAGCTGGCCGGGCTGACGAACTGAACCCGCACGACCCCGGCCGCATGCACTGAAAGCGGGGATCAGGCTGCCGGCCAGAGCGGGCCGACGGACAGCTGCCCGACATTAACGGAAAGCGGCCCGACCGGACGGAAGCCCGGTCGGGCCGCTTTCTTGAGTGCCCCCGGCAGGATTCGAACCTGCGACCAGAGGATTAGAAGGCCCCTGCTCTATCCCCTGAGCTACGGAGGCATCACAGCCAGTTTACTATGCGGGACGCGACCCTCCGGAGAGATTCGCTGCCGGAGGATCCCGCAGCCGGACCTAGTCGGTGGGTCCGAAGGAGACCTTCAGCTCGAGCCGGTGCTGGCCGTCGGGGTCCTGCGAGTAGGTGGCCTTGCCCGAGATTCCGGCGAGTCCATCGGTTCCCGAGCCCGGAACGATGTGCCCGGAGGCGGCAGCCTCGGAGCCCTCCGCCACGCCCCAGTGCTGCACGGTCATTGAGCCGGACCGTCCGCTCACATACCCGGTGAACTGCTCGGAGGCGACGTATCCGGCACCGAGGTCATTGCCCGCCATGAGCAGTTCGGCGGTGCTCATGCCGGAGATCTCCCCGGTGAACACTTTTACCGCCCGCACCCGGGACAATTCGCAGCTGCTCCCCTCCACCTGGTAGGGGTGGGGGTCCCATTCGGTGATCTCATATTCGCCGCGGAACAGGGTTTCTTCGAATTCGGTCATCCTCCAAGTATCACCGCTGACGGCGGCAACCGCATGCCGGGCGATGCTGTCGCGGCCCGGCCGAAGTTCAGCCGGAACCGGAATCCGCTGTCCTCAGCGCAGCATTCCCGGACCCCGGGGACGGAACCGCCGGCGGAAGAGGACCTTGGTGCGCGGGTCGAGGAAGACGAGGTACAGGGCGAAGGCGAAGGCCACCACGGCCGCGAGCTGGCGTGCCACCGCCAGACTAAGTTCGAAGTAGGGGAAGATGTCCAGCTGGTCCGAAATGGCGTAGATCATGAAGAAGGAGACGGTGAAGTACAGGGTCTTCACCTGCCAGTCCTCACGGATCCCCGTCACCGCGAACAGTGGGATGAGCCACACCACGTACCAGGACTGGATGATGGGCGCCAGGAGGACGACAGCGGCGAGCGCCAGGGCCAGTCTGCGCACGAGGCGCGCATGGCTCCCAAGGAAGATCTGGTGGGCGATGATGGCCAGCGAGGCGACCCGCGCCGCCTTGTGCACGAGGTCGGCCAGGAACCACCCGTCCAAGCCCAGGGCACCGGCGAGGGTGGCGACAACCAGGCCGAGGTAGCCGATCGGTGCGTACCAGATCCAGATGCTCCCCGGCGTGCTCAGCGCCCCCACCCAGCCGAAACCGAAGCCGTTGATCAGTCCCAGAATCCACAGCAGGCCCAGCGAAAGTCCCGCGGTCATGCCCCAGTAGACGAACTTGCGCTTCCACGACGCCCCCTTGCCGGCCCACATCAGTCCGATGAACGGCAGGAAGAGAAGGGTGATGGGTTTGATGGCGACCGAGAGGGTCACCAGGAGGATGCCCCGGAGCGGGCGGTGAACCGCGGCGAGGTACAGGCCGGCGAGCGCCAGGCCCAGCATCAACGCATCGTTGTGGATGGAGGCGACGAAGTTCGTCAGGAACAGCGGGTTCGCGGCGGTCAGCCACAGGGCGCGGTTCGCATTGATGCCGTGAAGCGCTGCAAGTTTGGGCACCATCACCACACACAGGGCCACCCCGGCCAGGGCGATCACCCGGAAGAGAATGATGGAGAAGTCAGGCTGCCCGCCGGTGATGCGGACCACCAGCTCCTCAAGCCAGAGGAACACCGGGCCGTAGGGGGTGGGGCTCTGGGCCCAGAGGTCGTCGGCGCCGATCTGCAGGTAGTTCGAGATCTGCGAATAGCCGTCTCGATACGGATTGAGGCCGGCGACCATCACCTGCCCCTGGGCGATGTACGCGAAGACGTCCCGGCTGAACAGCGGCAGCGCCACCGCCATGGGCGCCGCCCAGGCGATCACGGCCTTGAGCACGTAGGGGCGCGTCTCCGGCCCCCAACCGTGCAGGCGCTGCCCGAGGCGCAGCCAGGACCGGACCAGCAGCATCCCGCCCACCGCCAGAACCAGCACCGACACCACGGCGCCGGCGGGTTCGAACCTCAGCCAGATGATCAGCGGGATTCTCCGCAGTTCAACCGACGCCAGGGAAAGCCACCCGACCCCGAGGGATCCGGCCCACATCATCAGTGAGCCGATGAATCCCTGGAGGATCGCCGTGTTCGGCCGGTCGACGCGCGGTGCCGATGAGGGCTCAGTCACTGGGACCTGGGCGGTCATCTACGGGTATCCAATCGTTGGTCGGCACTGGCGGGACTGGGCGCACCACTACCCTCGGTCAGCAGCACCGGATCGGACGACGGAGCGGAACGACCGGGCACCCGGTGGTTCCCGATGCGCGGATCGGGCGGCCCGGAGCTTCCGGCACGGCCGGCCTCGGGTATCCGCCCAGACTGCCTCGATATTAGCACCGGCACTGCGCAGCACGGCCCCGCGGGGGCCGCCGCCGGACCCGCCGGAGGCCCCCGCAACCTCCTCCTAGTACCGCACCGGGAGCCGCCGGACCGCCGCTGACGGACTGCGTCAGCGCGGTACATTGGTCGGGTGCCAATCTCAAATGAACACATCGTCTGGATCGACTGCGAAATGACCGGCCTCAACCTTGAGACCGATGCCCTCATCGAGGTGGCCGTCCTGGTCACCGACTCGGAACTGAACGTCCTGGGCGACGGCGTCGACGTCGTCATCGCTCCGGACCCGGCGGCCCTGGCCCAGATGGGTGATTTCGTCCGCACCATGCACACCACTTCCGGCCTGCTGGAGGAGCTTCCCCAGGGGATGTCCATAAAGGAGGCGGAGGAGAAGGTGCTCGCGTATATCCAGGAATGGGTGCCGGAGCCGCGGAAGGCCCAGCTTGCGGGCAATTCGGTCGGGACCGACCGCAACTTCCTTGCCCGGGACATGCCCCGGGTCATCGAGCACCTCCACTACCGGATCATCGACGTCTCGACGATCAAGGAACTGGCACGCCGGTGGTTCACCCGTGCCTACTTCCAGGCCCCGGCCAAACTCGGCGGACACCGGGCGCTGGGAGACATCCAGGACTCGATCCGTGAGCTTCGCTACTATCGGCGGGCCGTGTTCGTGCCGAGCCCGGGCCCGGATTCGGCGGCGAGCAAGGCCCTGGCGCAGGAACTGGACGCCTGACCAGCCGGCCCGGGTGCCCGGTCGGCCGCGCCGGAAGGGGCGGTGGCAAAAGCATCCGAAAAAGTGTGTAAACTTGTTTCCGCTGCCTTTAGCGAATCGATCCGGGGCCCGAGTGCAGACCGGGCCGGGGAACGAAAAGGCTGCATGGTGGGTATAGCTCAGTTGGCAGAGCGCCTGGTTGTGGTCCAGGAGGTCGCGGGTTCAACCCCCGTTACTCACCCGAAGAGGCCGGTCGTTTTTCAATGGCCGGCACAACGAGCCGCCTCGGAGATCCTCCGGGGCGGCAGTTGTTTTTTCAGGGCTTTGCCGGCCGGTGAAGGAACCGAGCCATTGACACGCTGTGGAGGAATGCCGCATGGAGCGCCGAGTGTTCGAAGAAGATCACGAGCTTTTCCGCGAAGTTGCCCGCGAGTTCAACGTCCGGGAGGTCGCCCCGCATTACGCGGAGTGGGACAGGGAGCACCGCATGCCGCGCAGGCTGTGGGAGGCCGCCGGCGAGCAGGGCCTGCTTGGGATGGCCGTACCGGAGGAGTTCGGTGGGGCCGGAATGTCCGACTACCGGTTCCGGGCCGTCCTCGATGAGGAGTTCGCACGGAGCAACCACCTCGCCGTGGGCCTCGCCTTCCACCTCCACGACGACATGGTCCTGCCGCACCTGCTGGCCTACGGCTCCGATGACCTCAAGGAACGCTGGCTGCCCGCCATGGTCTCCGGCGAGAAAGTCACCTCGGTGGCGTGGACCGAACCCGGCGCCGGCAGCGACCTTCGCGGAATCCGCACCAAGGCCGTCCGTGACGGCGACGACTGGCTGCTTAGCGGGCAGAAGACGTTCATCGGCAACGGCATCACCGGTGATGCCTCGCTCGTGCTCGCGCGCACTGACGGCGGAAGCGGGCGCGGTGCCAGCGACTCCTTCACGCTGTTCATGGTGGAGAAGACCGAGGGCTACTCGACCGGCCGGCAGCTGGACAAGATGGGCCTGAAGGCCTCGGACACCGCCGAACTGTTCTTCGACAACGTGCGGGTGCCCGGCAACAACGTCGTGGGCGAGGTCGGCTCGGGCCTGCGCTACAGCATTGAGCAGCTCCCCCAGGGCCGGCTGGGCATTGCGGTGGCATCGGCCGCCGTCGCCCGCGCCATCTATAGCCAGACGCTCACCTACACACGAGAACGCAACGCGTTCGGCGAACGGATCCTGGACTTCCAGAACACCCGGTTCGAACTCGCCGACATCCTCACCGAGGTCGAGGTCACCGAGACCTACGTGGATTCGGCCATGACGGCCTTCAACGAGGGCGGGCTCGACGCCGTCTCCGCCGCCCGGGTTAAGCTCTGGGCCAGTGAACGGGTCAAGTCCATCACCGACCGCTGCCTCCAGCTCCACGGCGGGTACGGCTACATCCTTGAATACCCCGTGTCGCAGGCTTTCCTCGCCGCACGCCTGCTGACCATCTTCGGCGGCACGAGCGAAATCATGCGCGAGACCGTGGGACGCTCGATCGCCGGCTAGCGGCAGCGCCACGTCAACATCCCGGGAGGTTCCTGGCCGTCCTCCCGGCACCACCGGAAGGACCCATGGCTGTTCACCCAGTGACCATCGTCGGAGAACCCGTCCTGCACCGCAGGGCGGCCGAGGTCGAGACGTTTGACAACGAGCTCCGCGCCCTAATCGCCGACATGTTCGAGACCATGGACAAGGCCAACGGCGTCGGGCTCGCCGCCCCGCAGATCGGCGTGGGCCTGCGTCTCTTCGTGTACGGCATGGCCAACGACGACGGCGTGCCGCCACGCGGCGTCCTGGTCAACCCCACGCTGGTCACCTCCAAGATCTCGGGCGCCGAGCCGGACCCCGAGGAGGAGTCCGAGGGGTGCCTCTCGGTGCCCGGCGAGGCCTATCCGCTGAAGCGGGCCGAATGGGTGAAGGTCACCGGCGTCGACGGCGACGGGAAGCCCGTCGAGTTCGAGGCCACCGGCTGGTTCGCCCGCTGCATGCAGCACGAGTACGACCACCTCGACGGGAAGCTGTACGTGGACCGGCTCAACGCCCGCCAGGGCCGCAAGGCCAAGAAGGCGGTGAAGGCCCATGGGTGGGGCATTCCCGGCCTCACCTGGCTGCCGGGAGTCGACCCGGATCCGTTCGGCCACTGACGCACCATTCCACACACGAGCCGGCTGCCATCCGGCGGCGGACGTGGTCAGGGTGGTTGGGCGCTGTGGAGGATTGAGTGCAGTCAGGCGCCGTCGGGCGCTGTCAAGGGTGGTTGGGCACAGTCAGGCGCGGCCGTGGACAGGGTGGTTGGGCACAGTCAGGCGCGGCCGTGGACAGGGTGGTCGAGCGCAGTCAGGCGCGGGCGGCGTCCGCCTCGGGGGCCGGCTCGAGGTCCTCGAGCCGCTGCACCCGGCGCAACGGCCCCATCAGGGCGATGAGCGGTGCCCCGCAGGCGATGAGGACGCCGATCAGCACAGCCTCCCGCACCCCGAAGAGATGGGCGAGGATCCCCGCGGCGAAGCTCGCAAGGGCCAGCATCCCCCAGCTCACCGTGCGGGACGCGGCGCCGAGCCGGCCCATCATCCCCGGGGGGCAGACCTGCTGGCGGAAGCTGGCGCCCACGACGATGTTCCAGGCCACCGAGGCGCCCATTACGAACATTCCCAGGACGCCGATCAGCATGCCCCACCCGGGGGTCATCACGAGCAGCGACCCGTAGCCCGCCACTCCGGGCACCATCGACCAGCGCCAGAGCGGACCGGACCCGAACCGTTCGCTCATGGTCTTGGCCGAGATTCCCCCGACCGCTCCTCCCGCGGAGGCACTGGCGAGCAGCAGGCCCAGCCACACCTCGGATTCGCCGAGCGTGCGCAGCACGAGCAGCACGATCAGGGACGCGGCGATATTTCCGCCGAGGTTCCACAGCGCCGCGTTGAACAGGATGGCCCGCAGCGGCCCGGTGCTGAAGGTGTACTTCATGCCATCGGCCATGTCGCCCAGCAGCCGGTGTTCGGTCTTTGCGAGCTTCACCTCCTGCACCTTCAGGCGCGAGACCGCCGCGAGGGACACCAGCGAGGCCCCCACCTGCACGAGGAGTGAGTTGGACGCTCCGGCAATCGTCGTCAGCCAGCCGGCGAGGGAGCGTCCGGCCGCATCGGCCGCTGCTCCCGAGCCGGTCATGAGCCCGTTTCCCTCGACGAGTTCATGCCTTGAGACGGCCTGCTGCACCAGGGCCGTGTCGGCAAGGTTGAAGAACACCGACGTGAGTCCGGCGGCGAACGCGACGGCGAACAGATGGACGGTGGTGAGCATGCCCAGCCAGTAGGCCAGCGGAAGGGTCAGCAGGACGGCGACCCGCACGGCCAGCGACCAGAGGATCACAGGCTTGCGCGGGAGCCGGTCGACCCAGACGCCGATGACAAGGCCGAAAAGCAGCCAGGGCAGGAACACCATCCCGGCGAGGGCGGCGACTTCGAAGTTGCTCGCGTCGAGTTCTACGGCGGCCACCACCGGCAGGGCGACGGCGGTCACGGCGTTGCCGAAGACCCCCGCTGTGCCCGAAATCCACAGTGCCCGGAAGTCCGCATTGCGCACCAGAAGGTGCCTTCGCGGCGGGGCTGTGTCGGTCATTGACACAGAGTAGCGGAGCGCGTGTGATTGCTATCACTCGGGCGGGGTTTCGGAAAGAAAAACTTACCCTTGGGTTGACCCTTTTACTAAATCTACCTATTGTTTGCGGCGGCATTACCATGCGGTAACCTGGCCCGCGCCGGTGGCCGGTGAGGGCCGGTCGAGGGATGGGCCGACCGGTACGCCGGGTTCTGTTCTCCCGCTCCGTTGCCGGTGCGGGAGCGGCGGCCATCCATCTACGAACGCCGTTGCCGACGCCCTCCAGCGGCCTACCCGGACACTCGGGCGAGCAGCCCTCAAACGCGCCCTGTCTGGCCTTGCTCCGGGTGGGGTTTACCGAGCCATGCCGGTCACCCGGCACGCTGGTGGTCTCTTACACCACCTTTTCACCCTTACTTCCTCCGGCCGCGAGGGCCCCGGGAAGCGGTCTGTTTTCTGTGGCACTGGCCTGCGGGTTACCCCGAGTGGGCGTTACCCACCACCCTGCTCTGCGGAGCCCGGACGTTCCTCGGTGACTGCGGCATCTTCCGACCCCGAGCCAACGCGGCCGCCTGGTCGACCCATCCGCCTCCAAGTGTACGGTGAACGCGGACGCGGGCCGGAATCGGTAGAGTATTCGGGTGCTGATCCTGCTGCCCCCGTCCGAAGGTAAGTCTGCGGCGGCCCAGGGCGTGCCGGTCTCCCTGGACAATCTCCACTTCCCCGAACTGAACCCCGCCCGCGAGCGGGTCCTGCGGGCCCTGCGCGACGTCAGCGCCACAGCCGACGCGCACGAGGTGCTCGGCGTCGGCGCATCGCTCGGGGCCGAGGTCCTGCGCAACACCGTCCTCCACACCGAGCCCGCGGCCCCGGCCCACAGCATCTACACGGGCGTCCTCTACGACGCGCTGGACTACAGCGGGATGACCCCCGCGCAGCGCCGGAAGGCCCGGGAGCACATCGTGGTCGTCTCGGCGCTCTGGGGCGCGGTGCGCTTCGGCGACCCGATTCCCGCGTACCGCCTGGCCATGTCGGTGACGCTGCCCGGTGCAGGGAGGCTCGGCCCCTTCTGGAAGAGCGTCCTCGACGCTCCGCTGCGCGCCCACTCCGAGGGGTCCCTGATCATCGACTGCCGCTCCAGCACGTATGCCTCGGCGTGGACTCCCCCGGCCGAACGCACCGTCGCCGTCAACGTCTTCTCCGAACGGGACGGGAGGCGCACGGTGGTGTCGCACTTCGCCAAGCACACGCGTGGCGCCCTCGCCCGGCACCTGCTGACGCGGCGGGGCAAGGCGCCCTCGACGCCGGATCAGCTGCTGTCCGCGGCGTCCGAGGCGTGGAAAGCGGAGCTCGAGCCGGCCTCCGGGAGGAAGCCGGCCCGCCTGAACCTCGTCCTCGACGCCTGAGGCCGGCCCTGGCGCGGCCGCGTCCACTGCTCAAACGGGCCCGCTGCATGAACGGGTGCGCTGCATCAACGGGTGCACTGCTGGGCAACGCGCACTGCCGAACCGGGTGCGCTGCCGGAAGCTGAAATACTGCTAACCGGCGTCGGCGACCAGTTC
Source organism: Arthrobacter zhaoguopingii (assembly GCF_009828605.1). NCBI lineage: Bacteria > Bacillati > Actinomycetota > Actinomycetes > Micrococcales > Micrococcaceae > Arthrobacter > Arthrobacter zhaoguopingii. The sequence goes on from NZ_WIAE01000002.1 coordinate 461,238, forward strand.
CACTTCGAACCCTTCGGCGTTCTCGAGGTACGCCGCATAGTGGTCGGCTCCCCCGGCGAACGGGTGCCGCTCCGGGAAGAGCAGCGTCCAGCCGTGGCTCGCGGCACGGCGGGCCAGCAGATCCACCTCGCTGCGGGTGCCGGCACGGAAGGCCAGGTGGTTTACGCCGGGTCGGCGGCGCTCGTGCGGTGCCGCCTGGACGTCGGGCCCGGACTCGAGAACGAGGTAGAACCCCTCGCCGCTGTAGCTGACGCCGTCGGCCCAGGAGTCCTTCTCGGCGAAGCCCAGGCGCTCCAGCAGCCAGCCAAGGCTCTTTCTTGCGGCCCCGAGGTCCGCGACCCATACCTCGACATGGTGCAGCCGCCCGGGCGCACGCGGCGGTGCCGGCGGCTCGGAAACCGCCTCAGGTGCCTTCGCCGCCGAGGCGGGAGTGCGCGGCTTCCACGAAACTCCTGCCATCCCGGCGTCCATCGCTTCGTTCGATAGCCGGTCGGCGTCCTTGTTCCGTTCCCGCGGGATCCACTCATAGGTCACCCGGCGCGGATCGACGATCTTCCGGGCCTTCGCGGCCAGGGTGCGCATATCGGCGTGCTTGATCTGCCAGCGGCCCGACATCTGCTCGACGACGAGCTTGGAGTCCATCTTGACGTGGATCCTGCTGGCCGGATGGATCCCGTTGGCCAGTTCAAGGCCCGCCACGAGCCCTGAATACTCGGCCACATTGTTCGAGGCCTTCCCGATGTACTCGGCCTTTTCCACGAGGATCGAGCCGGTCTTCGGGTCGCGGACCAGGGCGCCGTAGCCGGCGTGCCCCGGGTTGCCGCGCGAGCCGCCGTCGGCCTCGACGACCAGCAGCGGTGCATCCCCCGACGGATCCGCGCCGGCGCGGGCATGCGGATCGAACAGTTCTGCGTCAAATCCCACGGGTGTCAGTGTCCCCACTCCGCGGAACGCACCAGGATGGAGCCCGAGTCGGGGCACATCACGATGTCGTCCGGCGCCGCCTTGGAGATGTCAGCGAGGTCGCCGGGGCTGAGCTGCATGCCCGAGCCCTCGGACTTGCCGTGGAAAAGCCTCGCCGCGCCGACGCCGCGGCGTGCCAGCGTCTTCTCGTAAAGGCCGAGCAGTGCGGCGTCGAAGGTTGAGGCGAGCTCATCGCGCTGGACCTGCACCTCGGCGCGCTGGGCCCCGAGCGTTTCGAGCTCGGCATCCCGTGCCGCTTCAAGGGCCGCCAGTTCGCTGCGGACGGCGTCGGTGCGCTGCTGGACCTCCTGCTGCGCGGCGCGGGCCTGCTCGACCCGCTCCATGACATCGAGTTCGACGTCTTCGAGATCCGAGCGCCGGCGGGTCAGGGAGGCGACCTCGCTCTGCAGGGCCGTGAGGTCTTTTGAGGTTCCCGTGCCGCTGTTGAGCCGCTGCTCGTCGCGCTCCAGGCGCGTGACGACGGCCTGCACGTCGTCCTCGGCGCGGGTCAGCTCCCGCTCGAGGTCGGCCAGTTCGGTGGTGGCCTTGACCAGTTCGCCGTCGACCGTGGCGACCCTCGCCTGGAGGGCTGCGATCTCGGGGTTGTTCCGCACCACCGCGGCCTGCCGCTGGAGCTGGTTCAGCCGGGAGTCAAGCGCCTGCAGATCCAGCAGTCGCAGTTGTTCCTCTGGTGGAGCCTTGGCCACGGTTAACCTCCGGTGTGTGGGCGACTGACGTTCTTTCCTAGCCTATTGCACTGACGGCGGGGGCCTCCACGGCGCCCGTCCCGCCGGCTGCGCCATCAAAAGCCCGGGCGGGTGGCCGACCGGGCGCGGGTTCCGCCCGGTCGATTACTGAGGCGGGTCTGCTCAGGGGTGGCCGGGGGTGAGGACAAAGTCCCAGGGGTCGGTGTTGACGCTGCTGACCCGGATGTCGGTCAGGAAGCCCTGGTCGGTCAGGACGTTGCCGAGCGCCGCGGCGGCCGGCGTGAGCCAGAGCCATTCACTGCCGAAGTGCGACACGTCGATCAGGTAGGGCCGGCCGCCGGCCGCCCGCTCCCGGGCCTCGGACGCCGGGTGGTGGCGGAGGTCGGCCGTGACGAACACGTCGGCCTGGCTGGCGCGCACGGCGTCGAACAGGCTGTCGCCGGCGCCGCCGCAGACGGCGACCCTGCGGATCAGCCCGTCCTTGTCCCCCGCGACGCGGACGCCGCCGGCCACCGACGGAAGGATGGAGAAGACGGACTCGGCGAAATCGGCGAGGGTGGTGGCATCCGGGAGGTTTCCCACCCGGCCGATGCCCTCCTCGGGCAGGCCGTCCTGGGAGCGTACGAGCGGTTTCACCTCACTGAGCCCGAAGGCGTCGGCCAGCACGTCGGACACCCCGCCCACGGCACTGTCACCGTTGGTGTGGACCGTGGCCAGGGCGCAGCCGCTTTCGATCAGCCGGTGCAGCACCTCACCCTTCGGCCCGGTGGCAGCCACGGAGTTCACCGGCTTCAGGAGCAGGGGGTGGTGGGAGATGATCAGCTGCGCACCCCAAGCGAGGGCCTCGTCGAGCACCTCGCTGGTGGGATCGACGGCGAAGAGGATGCGGCTGACCTCGGCGTCCGCACGGCCGGCCACGAGGCCGACGGCGTCCCAGCCTTCGGCGAGGCTTTCGGGCCAGAGTTCCTCGATGGCCAGCAGGACCTCACCGACCGTCGGAACCGTTTCCGTCCCGATTTGTTCCGGGCTGGAGGGCTGCGGGTTCTCTTCCATAGGACCAGTTGTACCCCGCGCGCCGCGCCGCCGACCAATTATGTGGTCTCGATCAACTTCGGCGTGTCGCGGCAGCATCCGGCAACCCGGCTGGTATCGGGCGGCACAGAGATGCAGGTGTGCCCCTTGCCACTGATGGGAATCTTCTGGGGGTCCCGCGCATTGTACAAAGTATGAAGACTTTTGTGCTTGGCGGAGGCTGCTTCTGGTGCCTCGACGCCGTTTACCAGCAGACACGCGGCGTGACAGAGGTCCTCTCGGGATACGCCGGAGGACATGAGCCCCACCCGAATGACGAAAACATTGCCACGGGCCTGACCGGCCACGCCGAGGTCGTCGCCGTGACCTTCGACGAGACCGTCATCCCGGCCGAGGCCATCCTCGACATGTACTTCGTGTCACACGACCCCACCACCCTGAACCGCCAGGGCTACGACGTCGGACCCCAGTACCGTTCGGCGATGTTCTACTCGGACGACGAGCAGAAGAAGCTCTTCGAAGAAGCCATCGAGCGCAACCAGGAGAACTGGGACAACCCCATCGTGACCGAGGTGACGAGGCTCCCCTCCTTCCACCTGGCCGCCGAGTACCACCAGAACTTCTACGCGAAGCACCCCGAGCAGGGCTACTGCCAGGTGATTATCAATCCCAAGCTCGCCAAGGCGCGCAAATATTACGCACAATGGCTTGCCGCGTAGTCGAGGCACCAGCCGGGAACTAGGCTGACTCCGGCAGCCCAGCGCCCCTAGTTCCCTTATCCACCCGTCCCCCGCGGCAGACCAGATCAGGCAGGCTCATTACATGGCACGGATTTACGATGACGTCACCCAACTGGTCGGCGGTACGCCCCTGGTACGCCTCAACCACCTGGCTGAGGGCCTGGGGGCGGACGTGGTGGTCAAGCTCGAGTTCTACAACCCGACCAACAGCGTGAAGGACCGCATCGGCGTCGCGATCGTCGACGCCGCGGAGCGCTCCGGTGCGCTGCGCCCGGGCGGCACCATCGTCGAGGGCACCTCCGGCAACACGGGCATCGCCCTCGCCATGGTCGGCGCTGCCCGCGGGTACAAGGTCATCCTCACCATGCCGGAGACCATGTCCACCGAGCGCCGCGTCATGCTCCGCGCCTACGGCGCCGAGATCGTCCTGACCCCCGGCTCCGAGGGGATGCGCGGAGCGGTGGAACGCGCCAAGGAGATCGTGGCGAACACCGACAACGCCATCTGGGCCCAGCAGTTCGCCAACGCCGCCAACCCGGAGATCCACCGGACCACCACCGCCGAGGAGGTCTGGGAAGACACCGCCGGCGCCGTCGACATCTTCGTCGCCGGCGTCGGCACCGGCGGCACCATCACCGGCGTCGGGCAGGTCCTCAAGAAGCGCAAGCCCGGAGTGCAGATCGTCGCCGTCGAACCGGCCGACTCCCCGATCCTCAACGGAGGGGCGCCGGGCCCGCACAAGATCCAGGGCCTGGGCGCGAACTTCGTGCCGGAGATCCTGGACACCGATGCCTACGACGAGGTCATCGACGCCTCCGTCGAAGACTCGGTGCGCGTTGCCCGCGCCCTGGGGACGAAGGAGGGAATCCTCGGCGGCATCTCCTCGGGAGCCATCGTCTGGGCCGCCCTTGAGCTGGCCAAGCGGCCCGAAAACGCCGGTAAGCTCATCGTGGCGGTGGTGTGCGATTTCGGCGAGCGGTACATCTCCACGGTGCTTTTCGACGACATCCGCGCCTGACCCGCCCTCTACGAGGAGGAAGCCTTGAGCTTTTTAGGGAGACTGCGCGAGGACCTGGAGACGGCCCGCACCCACGACCCCGCGGCGCGCGGGGCTGTCGAGAACACCCTGGTGTACTCCGGCCTGCACGCCATCTGGGTGCACCGGCTCACGCACCGGATGTGGACCCGGCCGGGGCTGCGCCTTCCGGCCCGCATCCTGGCCCAGTTGGCCCGGGCCGCGACCGGAATCGAGATCCACCCCGCGGCGGTCATCGGACGCCGTTTCTTCATCGACCACGGCATGGGTATCGTGATCGGTGGAACCGCCGAAATCGGTGACGACGTCATGATGTACCAGGGCGTCACCCTGGGCGGGCGGTCCCTGGAAAAGGTTAAGCGCCACCCCACCATCGGCGACGGAGTCACCATCGGCGCCGGGGCGAAAATCCTCGGCCCCATCACCATCGGTGCCCGCAGCGCCGTGGGAGCCAACGCCGTCGTCGTCAAGAGCACGCCGCCGGAATCGATCATCACCGGGATCCCCGCGACCTACCGGCACCGCGACGCCCGCCGGGAGACCCTGCCCGCCGTGGATCCCGCCGAGTACGTCGACCCTGCCATCTACATCTAGCTTCTCCACGCACGACAAAGGCCCCGGTTTCCCGGGGCCTTCGTCGTGTCTAAGCCAGCTGAACTAGTGGGTGTCCACGGCTTCGATTTCGGAGCGGTCGCCGCTCCACTGGGTGTGGAAGGTGCCCTCGGCGTCGACCCGGTTGTAGGTGTGTGCGCCGAAGAGGTCGCGCAGGCCCTGGGTCAGGGCGGCGGGCAGGCGCTTGCGGCGCAGACCGTCGTAGTAGGCCAGCGACGAGGAGAAGACGGGCACGGGGATGCCCAGCTGCACCGCCGTGGCCACGACGCGCCGCCAGGCCGGAACGGCGTCGGCGATCGCCTCGGTGAAGGCCGGCGCGAGCAGCAGGTTGGCCGGGCGGTCCGCGCCGGCGTAGGCCTTCATGACATCGTCGAGCAGTTCGGCGCGGATGATGCAGCCGGCCCGCCAGAGCGAGGCGATCTCGTCGAGCTTCAGCTCCCAGCCGTACTCCTTCGCGGCGGCGCCGAGCATGTCCATGCCCTGGGCGTAGCTGACGATTTTCGAGGCGTAGAGGGCAAGGCGCACGTCCTCGACAAAGGACTCGGGCAGTTCGACGCTCGACTCGTGGCCCTTCAACGTCTCCTGTGCCAGCAGGCGCTGCTCCCGCTGGGAGGACAGGCCGCGGGCGAACACGGACTCGGCGATGCCCGAGGTCGGGCTTCCGAGCTCAAGCGCAGAGACGACCGTCCAGCGGCCGGTACCCTTCTGGCCGGCGGAGTCGACGAGGATGTCGACGAACGGCTTGTCGCTGCGCGGATCGGTGTGGCGGAGCACCTCGGCCGTGATTTCGATGAGGAAGGACGAGAGGGAGCCCTTGTTCCACTCGGTGAAGATGTCGGCCTGTTCGGCCGGTTCGATGCCGGCGGCCGAGCGGAGGACGTCGTACGCCTCGCCGATGACCTGCATGTCGGCGTACTCGATGCCGTTGTGGACCATCTTCACGAAGTGGCCGGCGCCGTCGGTGCCGATCCAGGCGCAGCACGCCTCGCCCTTGTACTTCGCGGAGATCTTCTCAAGCATGGGGCCAAGCGACTCATACGACTTGCGGGAGCCACCGGGCATGATCGAGGGCCCGAGCAGCGCGCCCTCCTCGCCGCCGGACACGCCGACGCCGACGAAGAACAGGCCCTTCTCGGCCAGCGCTGCCTCGCGCCGACGGGTGTCTTCGTAGTGGGAGTTGCCCGCATCGATGATGATGTCTTCGGGCTCGAGCAGCGGCGCCAGCTGATCGATGACGGAGTCCACCGGCTTGCCGGCCTTCACCATGATCAGGACCCGGCGGGGCTTCTCAAGGGAGTCGACCAGCTCTTGGAGGGATTCGGTGCGGATGAAGTCGCCCTCGTGGCCGTACTTCTCGAGCAGGGCGTCCGTCTTTTCGATCGACCGGTTATGCAGGGCCACGGTGTAGCCGTTGCGGGCCAGGTTGCGGGCGAGGTTTGCTCCCATGACGGCAAGCCCGGTCACTCCAATTTGTGCACTCAATGATTTCTCCGATGCTTCGAGACGCGTCGTTGGCGCCTGCGCTGAGTGGGGGCATCTTCGCCCCCATCCCTTAATCCTCAGCCTATTACCGGGGGCGCTCCGGAAGCCATAGGACGGCATATGGCCTAGGTAACATTCGCCACGGGCCGCGGACTCGGCTCCAAACAAGTCGTGAAACAATGGAACCGATGACTGACGCGACCCTTTCCCCCGCTCCCGGTTCCACCCGCCCCCAGGTCCGCCCGGAGGTGGAGGGCGCCGCCCCGGTCGTCGGCAGCGACGGGCGTCCGCTCCTCCAGTTCAAGTCCCCGCGCGTGAAGCAGCCGCCGGTGCACCTGGCCGACCTCACGCTCACCGAACGCCAGGAGCGGCTCAAGGAACTCGGCTACCCGGCGTACCGGGCCAAGCAGCTCTCCACCCACTACTTCACCCACTACACCACCGATCCCGAGCTCATGAGCGACCTCCCCAAGGCGGGCCGGGCCGAACTGGTCGAGGCGATGTTCCCGCCGCTGCTCACCAAGGTCAAGCAGCTCAAGACCGACAACGGCGACACCATCAAATTCCTGTGGCGGCTGTTCGATGGCGCGCTCGTCGAATCCGTCCTGATGCGCTACCCCGGCCGGGTCACCCTGTGCGTCTCCTCACAGGCCGGTTGCGGCATGAACTGCCCCTTCTGCGCCACCGGCCAGGCGGGTCTGACCCGGAACATGTCCACCGCTGAGATCGTGGACCAGGTGGTCGCCGCGAACCGCGTCCTCGCGGCAGGCGAGCTCGGCGGGACCCGCACCGACGGCGGGCACGACGCCGACCGCGTCACCAACATCGTCTTCATGGGCATGGGTGAGCCGCTGGCCAACTACAAGCGCGTCATGGCCGCCGTCCACCGCTTCGTCGACGGCTCCCCCGAAGGGCTGGGCATGTCGGCCCGGCACATCACCGTGTCCACGGTCGGGCTGGTGCCCGCGATCAACAAGCTCGCGGCCGAGGACGTTCCTGTGACCTTCGCGCTGTCCCTCCACGCGCCCGACGACGAGCTGCGGGATGAACTGATTCCCGTGAACACCAAGTGGAAGGTGGACGAGGCCCTCGACGCCGCGTACAACTATTTCGCCACCACGGGGCGCCGGGTGAGCATCGAGTATGCGCTGATCAAGGACATGAACGACCACCCCTGGCGTGCGGACCTGCTGGCCAAGAAGCTCAACAAGCGCGGCCGCGGCTGGGTGCACGTCAACCCGATCCCGCTGAACCCGACGCCGGGGTCCATCTGGACAGCCTCGGAGCCCGCCGTCACCGCGGAGTTCATTCGCAGGCTCCGGGACGCAGGCATTCCGACGACGCTGCGCGACACGCGCGGCCAGGAGATCGACGGGGCGTGCGGGCAGTTGGCCGCGGCCGACTGACGCAGCCCGAAAACGACCGCCGCGCCTCGAAGCGTCCGGCACACCCGAAAACGACAAACGCACCGGTTTTATCCGGTGCGTTTGTCGTTATCAGGTGCGTTGGTCGGCAGTGCCGGGCCTAGTCACTGAAGGTGAGCACCAGCTTGGGTGCGGCCGTGCTGCCGGCCTCCCGGGAGTTGAGGTCAAGGCCGTCGCTGCTGGTGGAGTCCATTCCCAGGGACAGCTGCTGGCCGAGCTCACCGCTCAGGCCGCTGACGGTGAGCGGAACACTGTAGTTGGTGTTGGTCACGGTCGGGCCCAGCGTGCCGATGCCGGTGCCCAGCGCCGGCCTGTTGCTGTACGTGATCGCGCCCTCGGTCCAGGTGTCGCTGGCCACCAGCTTCACGTTCTGCCGGCCCGAGGACCCGCTGCCGGCACTGCGCACCTGCAGCGTGGCACTCTCCAGGGTCCTGCCCGCATACGCCGACAGATCGAACTTCAGGTACGAAACCTCCACCGGGCTGCTGTCCACCCCCAGGACGGTACCCGAACCATAATTCGTCCCCGTCGCCCCGCTGGAGACATAACTGTCAGCAGCGGCCGTCAGCGTGACCGTCTCCGGGGTGCCCCCGCCGCCGCCGCCCGCGGCAGCGGTGGTGAAGGTCCACGTCTTATCCGATGACAGCGGATTACCGGCGGCATCCTTCACCCCGGCCGAGCCGCCCTTGATCGTGGCCGTGTACGTCGTGCCCGCCGCCAGATCCGAACCCGGATTCAACGTCGCGACATTGCCGCTGTACGTCACGGCCGCCGGCACCGGCGTCGTCGACCCCTGCGCCGTCAGCGTGAACGTGGAGGACGTAATCGTCGAGGCGGTCATCGCCTCCGAGAACGTCCCCGACGCGTTCGCCGTCACCGCCACACCCGTCGCACCGGCAGTCGGAGAGGTCCCCGTCACCGTCGGAGCCGTCGTATCCGTAACACCGCCGCCGCTGCCATCACTGAAGGTGAGCACCAGCTTGGGTGCGGCCGTGCTGCCGGCCTCCCGGGAGTTGAGGTCAAGGCCGTCGCTGCTGGTGGAGTCCATTCCCAGGGACAGCTGCTGGCCGAGCTCACCGCTCAGGCCGCTGACGGTGAGCGGAACACTGTAGTTGGTGTTGGTCACGGTCGGGCCCAGCGTGCCGATGCCGGTGCCCAGCGCCGGCCTGTTGCTGTACGTGATCGCGCCCTCGGTCCAGGTGTCGCTGGCCACCAGCTTCACGTTCTGCCGGCCCGAGGACCCGCTGCCGGCACTGCGCACCTGCAGCGTGGCACTCTCCAGGGTCCTGCCCGCATACGCCGACAGATCGAACTTCAGGTACGAAACCTCCACCGGGCTGCTGTCCACCCCCAGGACGGTACCCGAACCATAATTCGTCCCCGTCGCCCCGCTGGAGACATAACTGTCAGCAGCGGCCGTCAGCGTGACCGTCTCCGGGGTGCCCCCGCCGCCGCCGCCCGCGGCAGCGGTGGTGAAGGTCCACGTCTTATCCGATGACAGCGGATTACCGGCGGCATCCTTCACCCCGGCCGAGCCGCCCTTGATCGTGGCCGTGTACGTCGTGCCCGCCGCCAGATCCGAACCCGGATTCAACGTCGCGACATTGCCGCTGTACGTCACGGCCGCCGGCACCGGCGTCGTCGACCCCTGCGCCGTCAGCGTGAACGTGGAGGACGTAATCGTCGAGGCAGTCATCGCCTCCGAGAACGTCCCCGACGCGTTCGCCGTCACCGCCACACCCGTCGCACCGGCAGTCGGAGAGGTCCCCGTCACCGTCGGAGCCGTCGTATCACCGCCACCGCTGCCGCCGCTGCCGTCGTAGTAGTGCCAGTAACGGCTCGTGGCATTTACATCGGCGAGCAGCAGCAGACCGCTGTTGGCCGTGCCTCGCGAACTATTGATGTTCTGCTTCGTCGACGTCACGTTGTGGACATACTGGTCGGCGTCAACGATTCGCGCCGTCTTCGAAGTGGTGAAGCTGATGGTGCTGAGCGGGGTGGATTTCTCGTAGATGGCCCCACCTGAGGTGGTGCAGGCACCGGCGTTGGTCGTGCCGCTGGGCTTGGGATAGGTGGCGAAGGTGCGCAGTCTCTGCGTGCTTTCGTCGATCAGGACGATCACCCGGTTCGGGCACTCGGCCACGGTTGCGATGGTGTGCGCCGACCACGTCGACGTCGAGTTGTTCAGGGCCAGCAGCTGGATCAACGGCTGGGACGCCGATGTGTACGACGTCTTGATCGCGGCGAAGACGCGACCACCGGAGGAGTCCAGCCACTTCAGGTTCATATGGTCATCACCGCTGCGCTGGCCCGACACCGCCGCCACGGGAGTGGACCAGGAGCTGTTTGACGCTCCATCGTTGTGGAAGCTGAAGTACATGCCGTCGGTTGAGTCACCGACCTGGCGGCTCCACATCAGACCCATTTTGCCGGGCCCGTAGGCCACCAAAGCCGAGGTGTCATCCACCGATACGTTGCTCAGCGACGCGGGATGCGCGAACGGTGACCCCCAGGTCTTGCCGTCGGTGCCGGTGACATTCAGGTAGATCCGGTTCCCCTGCTGCCAGGTGGCCCAGATCCGGCCCGTCGTATCCTTATCGATGGTCAGGGCCTCAACGCGCTGATTGTTGATCTGGGTGGAGCTCAGCAGCGTGTACGTCTTAGTGCTCGCGTTGTAGCTGTAACGCCGCATCGTCGTCGGGTAATTCGGCTCGGCCGGCAGACCGTCATTGACGAACCGGTAGCTCGCCACATGCAACGTCGACCCGTCCCACAGCACGTCATGGTGGGTGCTCGACCGCGTATCGGTCTTCACACCCGTATTGACCCAGGAGTTCGTCGAGGGGTTGAACCGGAAGATATGGAAGTCCGAGCTGGACGTGTCCCACAGATTGCCCCACCACAGCCCGTCGTGGAACCACAGATTGCTCGTGGCCCGCTTGGTGCCGGTCGGCGTCCCCGTCCCCGAATGCGACGGACCCTCGACCCCGACATCGCCGGTCGCGCCCGACGCCGCGACCGGCATCACCAAGGCACCCGCCGCAACCAGCAGCGCCGTCAGCACTGCGTTGATGCGCAGATTCAGCAGCCCGCGAGGACGCGGACCACCCTGGCGCCGTAATTTAGATTGAGAAGTCCTGCGGCCGTCACCACGACGGCGAAGTGAAAAGAATGCAGAGTCCAGCACCAGTTGCCCCCTGGATTTAAAAAATGGATCCCCAGTGCGTCAAGTGTGGAGGGGGCGATCCGTCGAGCGCAAGGCAATCGGGAGCGACTCCATACCCTAATTGCAGTCGGTTTCTACCCTGAATTGGAGTGACCATCTACCCTAAATTGGTGGGACTCTCTACCCTCATTGCTTGATTCCCGACCAAACCCCGGGGGCGGAGTCGACCGTCGCGCCATTCCGGCGCAGTCGAAGTGCTGAGGTTGGTGCCTCTGCTTTCGTGGGACAGCAGTGTCGAGTCTTTCGTGGAAAGGGCGCACTCAACGCAGAAACCCCGTTCCCGCGGCTTCTAGGCCGGGAAACGGGGTTTCGGTGGTGGGTCCTACCGGGATCGAACCGATGACATCCACGGTGTAAACGTGGCGCTCTACCAGCTGAGCTAAAGACCCAAATTCGTGAATGCGGCGCCGCCCGGAAAATCCGGAAGAGCGCTCATCACGAGGACTGACTCTACCCGATGACGGACGGCGCGCGCCAATCGCTGGCACCCGGCACACGGGCGGTCCGCGCTCAATTCTCCAGCGCGGGCAGCCTTTCCGCGAGGTAGGTCAGTGACTCCGAGACCCCGGCGTCGATGAGCAGGGTGGCCAGATCGTCGCCCCGGGTCGCGCCGCGGTTGATAATGACCACAGGCTTCCCTGCCTTGTGCGCGTGGCGGACGAACCGCAGCCCGCTCATCACGGTGAGCGAGGACCCGGCGACAAGCAGGGCCCCGGCCTCGTCCACCATGCGGTAGGCCTCGGCTACCCGGTCCTTCGGGACATTCTCGCCGAAGTAGACGAAGTCCGGCTTGAGCATCCCGCCGCAGACCGGGCACGGTGCGATGACGAAATCGGCGGTGTCATCGACGTCGGCGTCGGCGTCGGGTGCGACGTCCCCGGCGTCGGCTTCGCGCTCGAGGTAGCCGGGGTTGAGCCTTTCGAGCAGATCGGCGATCTCGGCCCGCCGGAACTGCGTCCTGCAGTTGAGGCAGACAACCCGGTCGTAGGTGCCGTGGAGGTCGATCACGTTGACGCTGCCGGCCGTTGAATGGAGCCGGTCCACGTTCTGGGTGATGAGCCCGGTCAGCAGCCCGCGCTGCTCGAGCCGTGCGACGGCGGCGTGGCCCGGGTTGGGGTCGGCGTGGCGCAGATGGCGCCAGCCCACGTGATTGCGGGCCCAGTACCGCCGGCGGAGGGCGTCATCGCCCACGAACTGCTGGTAGGTCATCGGGTTGCGCGGGGGCGACGACGGCCCGCGGTAGTCGGGGATGCCCGAATCCGTGCTGAGGCCCGCCCCGGTCAGGACGGCAAGCCGCAGGCCGGACAGCAGCTCCACGGCCTCATCGAGCCGGGCTAGGGCCTCAGCGTCGAGGGGTGCCAGCGCGGCGGAGCCGTCCGTCGCGAATCCCGTCAGTCCGAAGCGCGGATGAGCCGCCGGATCCGCCGGCACGGGATCACCGGGCGGATTCTGTCCGGGCTGCACGCTCACGCCGCACCCGCCAGCGAGGCGACGGCGGAGGCATAGTCCGCCGCGCTGCGCGGCTCCCCCGGGCCGGAACTGACGACGGAGGAGACCAAGCCGTTGGCGTCGAGGAAGAAGGTGTACCGTCCCGCGTGCCCGGCCTGCCCGTCGAAGACGCCGAAGGCCTGGGCTGCGGCGCCGTGGGGCCAGAAATCCGACAGGAGATCGAAGGAGAGGCCTTCGGCCTCGGCATAGGCCCGCAGGGTGTACTTGGAGTCGGTCGAAATACCGAGCAGCCGGACACCATGGGCCAAAAAGAGGCCCCGGGAGGCCTGCAGGTCCGCCAGTTCCCGGGTGCAGACCCGGGAGAAGGCCGAGGGAAAGAAGACGAGCGCCGCCGGCGCACCCCGAAGGGCACTCAAACGAATTGTTTCGCCATGCTGGTTCACCAGCTCGGCAACGGGCGCGGGCTCACCCGGAACAGGGAGCCTCGTCACGCTACTGCTTCCGCCGGCTCACCAGGCGGGTTGCGGCCCACTCCTTCGAGACCCCCGCGGAGGAGGTTGAGTGGAGCCCTGCGGTGGGCGCGGCCTCCTGGATTTCGGACGGGGCGACGTAGCCCTCGCGTCCGGGCTTGGGGGTGAGAACCCAGATGACGCCGCCTTCGCCGAGGGAAACCAGTGCGTCGACGAGAGCATCAACGAGGTCGCCATCGTTGTTGCGCCACCACAGGATGACGCCGTCCACGACGTCCTGGTCGTCCTCCATCAGAAGTTCCGACCCGATGTCGGCCTCGAGCGCGTCGCGGAAGTCGAAGTCGACGTCCTCGTCGTAGCCGAGCTCCTGAACAAGGTCACCGGTCTTCAAACCCAACTTGCCCGCCACACTTACTGCAGTGGCGGCTTCGGCCTCGCTCACTTAGTTCCTCCTGAAGAACGCCGGGACCGTCCAGATGACGAATCCGCACAAAGGTAATCTTGTATTACTACCAGCCAACACCTTTATACGCCACGCTTCAAGCTGGCATGACCTTTGCACGGGCTGCGGCGCACCCCATCTGGTGACACCGCGCCCCCCTTACCCGCCGCCGCGGGCCCATCGACCGTCCGACGCCGCCCTGCCATGGCGTCCGGCGGCGGGCCGCCGCCGCCCTGCCATCCGCGGTTTCGCCCAGCGCGAAGCCGCGGCTACGCATCCGACCCGCCGCGGCGATAGAGTGATTCGGTGAACGGCCTCGGTTAATCAGCCCCCGGCCGGACCTGCACAATCATTCGGGCAATCGATCCGAAGCACGAAGTCATAAGCGTCGCTGACAACATCGGCGACAAGTGGAGAGGTTTTCGCGTGGCTGCAGAAGAAGGTACGGCAGATATTTTGAGTGGTCTGACCGTGGGCAAGCCCGATGGCGACCCTGAGGAGACGGCTGAGTGGATCGAGTCCCTCGATCAGCTCATCCGCACCCAGGGCACCGAGCGGGCGCAGTACATCATGCGTTCGCTGCTCCAGCGGGCAGGAGCCCAGAGCGTCTGCGTTCCGATGGTGACCACCACGGACTACGTCAACACCATCCCCGCCGACCAGGAGCCCGAGTTCCCCGGGGACGAGGAGATCGAACGCAAGTACCGCGCATGGATGCGCTGGAACGCGGCGGTCATGGTGCACCGGGCCCAGCGGCCGGAGATCGGCGCGGGCGGGCACATCTCGACCTACGCCGGCGCGGCCACGCTGTATGAAGTCGGTTTCAACCACTTCTTCCGGGGCAAGGACCACCCGGGCGGCGGCGACCAGGTGTTCTTCCAGGGTCACGCCTCTCCCGGCATGTACGCCCGGGCCTTCCTCGAAGGGCGCCTCACCGAAGAGGACCTCGACGGGTTCCGGCAGGAGAAGTCGAAGGAGGGCCACGCGCTCTCCTCCTATCCGCACCCGCGGCTCATGCCCGAGTTCTGGGAATTCCCCACCGTGTCCATGGGCATCGGCCCGATGAACGCCATCTACCAGGCGCAGTCGAACCGCTACCTCCACAACCGCGGTATTAAGGACACCTCCGACCAGCAGGTCTGGGCGTTCCTGGGCGACGGCGAGATGGACGAGCCCGAATCGCGCGGCCTCCTGCAGCTCGCCGCCAACGAGAACCTCGACAACCTGAACTTCGTCATCAACTGCAACCTGCAGCGCCTCGACGGCCCGGTGCGAGGCAACGGCAAGATCATGCAGGAGCTCGAGGCGTTCTTCCGCGGCGCCGGCTGGAACGTCATCAAGGTCGTCTGGGGCCGCGAGTGGGACTCGCTGCTCGAGAAGGACAATGACGGCGCGCTGGTGGAGATCATGAACACCACCCCCGACGGCGACTACCAGACCTTCAAGACCGAGTCCGGCGGATTCGTCCGGGACCACTTCTTCGGCAAGTCGCCGGCCACCAAGGCGATGGTCGCGGATATGACCGATGCGCAGATCTGGAACCTCAAGCGCGGCGGCCACGACTATCGCAAGGTGTACGCGGCATATAAGGCGGCCACCGAGTTCAAGGGCAAGCCCACCGTCATCCTCGCCAAGACCGTCAAGGGTTACGGCCTGGGCCCGCACTTCGAGGGCCGCAACGCGACCCACCAGATGAAGAAGCTCACCCTCGAGGACCTGAAGGCGTTCCGCGACCACCTGCGGATCCCCGTCACCGACGAGCAGATCGACAACGACCTCTACAACCCGCCGTACTACCACCCGGGCCCCGACGCGCCGGAGATCAAGTACCTCCTCGAACGGCGCAGGGAACTCGGCGGCTCCGTCCCCGAACGCCGCACCAAGCACGCCGAGATCACCCTGCCTGGCGACAAAGCCTACGAGACCGCCAAGCGCGGCTCCGGCAAGCAGCAGGCCGCCACCACCATGGCCTTCGTGCGCGTCCTCAAGGACCTCATGCGGGACAAGGAGTTCGGCAAGCGGATCGTGCCCATCATCCCCGATGAGGCCCGCACCTTCGGCATGGACTCCTTCTTCCCCACGGCGAAGATCTACAATCCCAAGGGCCAGAACTACCTGTCCGTGGACCGGGACCTCGTCCTCGCCTACAAGGAGTCGATCGAGGGCCAGATCCTGCACGCCGGCATCAACGAGGCCGGCTCCGTCGCCGCCTTCACTGCAGCCGGAACCGCGTACGCCACACACGGCGAACCGCTGATCCCCGTCTACGTCTTCTACTCGATGTTCGGGTTCCAGCGGACCGGCGACTCCATCTGGGCGGCCGCCGACCAGATGACCCGCGGCTTCATCATCGGGGCCACCGCAGGGCGCACCACGCTGACCGGCGAGGGCCTCCAGCACGCCGACGGACACTCTCCGATCCTGGCCTCGACGAACCCGGCCGTCATCACCTACGACCCGGCCTTCGGGTACGAGATCGGCCATATCCTCCGGGACGGGCTCAACCGGATGTACGGCGAGAACCCGGGCGGCTCCGAGTCCGAGCGGAACCTCATGTACTACCTCACGGTCTACAACGAGCCGTACGTGCAGCCGGCCGAACCCGAGGAGCTCGACGTCGATGGCCTGCTCAAGGGCATCTACCTGCTCAAGCCCGCGAAGGTCGACGGTCCGCGCACGCAGCTGTTGGCCTCCGGCGTGGCAGTGCCCTGGGCCCTCGAAGCCCAGCAGATCCTCGCCGAGGACTGGGGTGTATCCGCCGATGTCTGGTCGGTCACGTCCTGGAACGAACTGCGCCGCGACGGGCTCGCCGCCGAGGAGGATGCGTTCCTGAACCCCGGCGCTGAGGCCCGCAAGCCGTTCATCACCCAGCAGCTCGAGGGTGCCACCGGCCCGATCGTCGCCGTCAGCGACTTCATGAAGGCCGTGCCGGACCAGATCCGGCAGTTCCTGCCCAACGAGTTTGCCACCCTCGGCGCCGACGGGTTCGGGTTCTCCGACACCCGCGCCGCCGCGCGCCGGTTCTTCAAGATCGACAGCCACTCGGTCGTCGTCCGTGCGCTGGAGATGCTCGCCCGCCGCGGCGAGGTCGACAGCAACGCCCCGCGCGATGCCATCGAGAAGTACTCGCTGCTCGACGTGAACGCCGGAACCACCGGCAACACCGGAGGCGAAAGCTGACCCTGCTCAAGGGGTCCCCGGGTCTGACCCGGTGACGGCGGGCGGTGGACGCAAGTCCACC